>JANXXI010000328.1 GCA_025350695.1 Acidobacteriota bacterium | reverse complement strand
GCTGGTAGCTCCGCCCCTGCTCTCCCTAACGCTCAGCGCCCGTTAGAATCAAGCCTTTCCGCCCCACTCACTTTTTCGGTTGCGGAATCGCTGCAGTTAAGACAGTTGAGACAGAAACAGACCCCACTCAAATGCCAGCCGGCCCGATCAGCGGCGTATGGCGATCTCGCCGCGGTTGAGGGTTACAAGTTTCTCTATATCGATCAGGAGTCGGCGCCGAACGGGGTACAATCGAGGGCTAAAGTTTTAGCGTAACATGAGTCTTTCGATGGAACGATTTTCAATTTGATTCGTATCTAACCACAGTCACCTAGGAGGATGTAATGTGTAAACAATTGCTGGCGGTCACCGCCATTCCGTTTTTTCTTTCGTTGACCGGTTGCGATACCGATGGAGTTTGGGCGGCTACGGCTTCCGAAAAACAAGATTTCCACTACACAAAACCCCTTAATCAGGGCGGTCGCTTTTCCATCGAAAATATGAACGGTTCCGTCGAAATCTCCGGCTGGGACAAGAACGAGGTAGACATTTCGGGAACCAAGTACGCCAGAACCAAAGCCTACCTCGATGAGATCAAGATTGATGTTCAGGCTTCAACCGGCGTGGTGAGTATCCGGACCATTCCTCCTGTTGACCGGTCTAATAGCAATGCCGGAGCCAAATACATTATTCGTGTGCCGCGCCAGGTGGCTACGGATCTGGTTTCTTCAAATGGAAGCATTCAGCTTTCTAGCGTTGAGGGGACGGCAAAGATTCGGACGAGCAACGGGACAGTCGGCGCCAAATCTGTAAAAGGATTAGTGGATATCATGACTACTAACGGAAACGTGGATATTGCCGATGTCACAGGCGGCGCGCGCGTGGCCACTAGCAACGGAACAGTGGATGCGGACAACTTGCACGGCGAATTCAACGCCAAGACAACGAACGGAGGCATAAAGGCGCGTTTGTTCGACATACCGTCGAATGCTCTGGTAAAGGCCACCACCTCCAATGGGCCCGTGGAACTTACGGTTGACCAGGTCAGGAGCGACATTCGCGCGTCGACCAACAACGGCCACATTCACTTGCGGGTGCCTTCAAACACCAATGCCAGGGTCGATGCACAGACATCGAATTCCAACGTTACTAGTGATTTGGCCGTCACTGGCGGAAGTTCTTCATCTAAGAAGCATTTGGAAGGAACGATCGGTTCGGGTGGGCCTCATATCGACCTTTCCACCACCAACGGTTCGATTCGTCTGATGAAAGGCGCCTCAATTTAGACGGATGTCAAAATCGTTAATTTACGTCACCACAACGAATTTCCAGCACTTGGGTTTAATTAAGTTACGGTAACATCTAGTTGCCAGACTACGTCCAAATGACGGATAAAAAAGTAGGTCTCATGCGTAAGCTTTTCTCGATTTCGACCCTGTTGTTCGCCTCCGTGACCGCTTGGGCCCAACCCACGGAAGCCCCCGTGGTGTTCCGCAGCGATGTTGCTTTGGTGCGGGTGGACGTCCAGGCGCTAGATAGTACAAATCATGCAATCACGAGTCTACGTGCTCAGGATTTCGAGATCCGCGACGAAGGCCGGTTGCGTGAGGTGAAGAATTTTGCCAAAGAAAACATGCCCATCGACGTGCTGTTCCTGCTGGACGTTAGCGGCAGCATGCGCCCTCATGTGGAAAAGATCGCCTCAGCTTCGCGCACGGCCATGCACGTCCTACGTGAGGATGACCGAATTGGAATCATGGTTTTCGATCGGCAGACCCGGATGCGCATGCCATTGCGAAAGGGACTGGATGCGGTGGAATCGGAATTCCGCACCTTGCTGCGACAGGAAAAGTTCAACGGCGGCACGGACATTACAAGGGCCCTATTTGATGCGGCTGAATATATGGAGCGTTCCGGACGCAAGGAAGCTCGCAAGACTGTGATCATTGTTACCGATGATCAAACCGAGGGTGCGTTCCAAGTGGACGAATTCGGAGTGGGAAGGGCATTTGGCCAATCAGACACCGTGTTGAATGCGTTGCTTGCGCCCGATGCGATGCAAAATCGTGGGATGATTCCGCAGCGTGGCGGCTACCCGCAGGGCGGTCAAAGGCGCGGTGGTGGTGGCCGTAGCCGCGGTGGTATTGGTTTTCCGATGCCTGGAGGAGGAGGCGGTTATCCCGGTGGTGGCGGCGGTTATCCCGGAGGCGGAGGGGGCGTTGGCGGCCCACGCACCAAGTCGGCACACACAGCTGAGATCGCCCAGGATTCCGGCGGCGACAGTTTCCCCGTGAGTGATGCCTTCGCTTTGGAAAATACGCTGACCCGCATGAGGCAACGCTACACGCTTTATTTCCTCTCGCCTGACGATGCGCGGCCCGGACAGGAGCGCAGCATCAGCGTGGACTTGGCTGCGGTGATTCGAGACCGCTACCCTAATGCCGACGTCCGATACCGCAAGACCTATTTCGCGTCTTCAAGTGCGACGGGGAAGGCGGAGCCGAGCTATTCTTCGATTGATGACCGGCCATCGAGCAACCCTCGAAGCCGTTCCAACAGGGATGACGCTTCCGATTCCGATCGCCCGGTGATACGCCGCCGGCCGGTTGCGGATGGAACGGGTAGTGGTCCGCGAGGTCCAAATCCGGCATTGGGCGGAACCGCCCCGACAGGTAGCATTACGACTCCCGATTCGCAGACGAAAACTGGAGGTTGGCGAAAGGTGGAAGATCCTCCTCCTCCGGTTAAATTGAAAGAAAACCAGTAGAGATAAAGGTTAATTATGTAACCTGAGGTTGCATCCGTTAACTATTCCGGGCAACCACTGGAACGCAACTCGTAAATTTGATAGGCTTTTCGGTTGGGCCTGTTGTTACAAGGAAGTTACCGGCATCGTCTCTGACCGAAGAAAAGCAGCGCAAGAAAGCCACCTTCATAAGATGATCTGATGTTAGCCGCCGAGCTACTAACGAGTACTGCGCCCAGAAGACGGAGGATCGATTGAAACCTACCGACGTTCGCAATCCAGACTACTTCCATAAAGTAGTCGATTGCCAATGGGGTTGCCCTGCGCACACCAACGTGCCCGAATATATCCGCATGATAGCCCAAGGCCGTTATAGCGATGCCTACATGCTGAACCGGGAATCGAACGTGTTCCCTGGCGTGTTGGGCCGCACTTGTGACCGTCCATGTGAACCGGCATGCCGCCGCGGGCGTCTTGAAGACGCCAAGCCCGTTGCCATTTGCCGGCTGAAGCGCGTTGCCGCCGACCATCGCGACGACATTACTGACCGGCTGCCCACTGCCCCCGAAAAGAAAAATGGTAAGCGAGTGGCGTGCATTGGCGCCGGCCCCGCTTCGTTGACGGTGGCCAATGACTTGATGCCGCTTGGCTACGAAGTCACGATTTTTGAAAAGCAGGACAAGCCGGGCGGTCTGATGCGGACTAATATTCCGTCGTTCCGTTTGCCGGAACAAGTTTTGGATGACGAGATAGGTTACATCCTTAACATGGGTGTGGATATCCGTTACGGTTCGCCTGTGAAGAGCTTGAAAGCTATCGCGAGCGAATATGATGCGGTATTTGTGGGAAGCGGCGCACCACGTGGTAAGAATCTGGAATTGCCCGGCCGCGATGAAACAGATCGGATCCATTTGGGTATCGACTGGCTGGAATCTATCGCATTCGACCATGTGACTTCGATTGGGGAAAAAGTTCTGATCATCGGCGTGGGGAACACGGCTATGGATTGTTGCCGTTCGTCCCTGCGGATGGGTGGCAAGGACATTAAGGTGATGGCGCGACGGCCCCGCGCCTACTTCAAGGCATCGCCCTGGGAACTGGAAGACGCCGAGGAAGAAGGCGTGGAAATTGTTATCAACCACGCGCCCAAGAGGTTTGTCGTTGAAAACGGCAAATTGAAAGGTATGGAGTTCGAGCGCCTGGAATGGGATGCGGACGCGAAGAAATCCACCGTGATAGATACGGTGTTTCTGCCGGCCGACGACGTAATTCTCGCTATCGGGCAGGACAACGCTTTCCCTTGGATCGAGCGCGACATGGGGATCGAGTTCGACAAGTGGGACATGCCCAAAGTCGACAAGGTGACATTTGAATCGGCGCGTCCGGGTGTGTTCTTTGGCGGCGACGCGGCGTTTGGCCCGAAGAATATTATATGGGCCGTGGAGCATGGCCACCAAGCGGCGGTTTCTGTACACAATCACTGCCAGGGCATCGCCACCAGCGAACGGCTTCCGGTGGGAATGAACTTGATTCCGCAGAAGATGGGTCTTAGCGAGTGGAGCTACCACAACGATTTCAATCCATCCAAACGCCAGAAAATGACTCACGTCGATCTGGTGGAGCGATTCAAGAATTTGAATGTTGAAGTGGAGACTGGCTTCACAGCTGAACAGACCGCGCGTGAAGTGCAGCGCTGTTTGAATTGCGACATTGAAACTGTATTCACCGCTAAACGCTGCATTGAATGCGATGCCTGCATCGACATCTGCCCGGTTCTTTGTTTAACTATCGCGCGCGATGGTGAAGAAGACGAATTGCGGACTCGGCTTTCGGCTCCGGCAACTAATCTGGATCAGGCGCTGTATGCCTCTGAACCGCTGCCGCAAACCAAACGGCTGATGGTTAAGGACGAAGATGTTTGCGTCCACTGCGGCCTATGCGCCGAACGCTGTCCCACGGCCGCTTGGGACATGCTGAAACTAGACTTGACTATTCCCCTTGTAGGAAACACACTGTGCAACCAATCGTCGACCACAGCACCAGCACCAGTATTGGTATAAACGACTTCGCCATGAAGGTGGCGAATGTGAACGGAACGGGATCGGCGTCGGCCAATGGGCTATTGATGCAGGCAATATTCCGTATGGGGATTCCCGTCACCGGAAAGAATCTATTCCCCTCGAATATTCAGGGCTTGCCAACCTGGTATGAAATCCGTGTCAGCAAAGATGGGTACAACGCCAGGGCTCTTGATTACGATCTTATGATTGCGATGAACTCGCAGACTTATGACCGTGATGTGAAGGAATTGCGCAGCGGCGGGTATCTGCTTTATGATTCCAGTTGGCCGCTTGATCCTGAGTTGCATCGTGACGACGTTAACTTCATCGGCGTGCCACTGGCGGAGCTCTGTAACAAACACTTCAACGATCCGCGGGAACGGATTCTGATGAAGAACATCGCCTATGCCGGTGCGTTGTGCGCGCTGATTCAGGTGGACATGAAGATAGTGGAAGAACTGCTGCTGGAAAAATTTTCCGCTAAACCGAAGCTGATGGCTTCCAACAATACCGCCCTGAAACTGGGCCATGACTACGCCACGAATAATTTCCAATGCCCGCTACCATTCCGGCTGGCCCGGATGCATTCGAACGACGACAAGATCCTGATTGACGGAAATACCGCTACAGCGCTGGGCTGCGTTTATTCCGGGGCGACGGTTGCCGCCTGGTATCCTATTACGCCATCAACCTCAGTGATGGATGCCTTCAAGGGCTTCTGCGAGCAGTTCCGCAAGGACAAAGAGACCGGTAAGAACAATTTCTGCATCCTGCAATCGGAAGACGAACTGGCGGCGATCGGAATGGTGATTGGGGCCTCATGGAATGGCGCGCGGGCGTTTACGTCCACATCAGGCCCGGGCATTTCGTTGATGAATGAATTGCTTGGCTTGGCCTATTATGCCGAGATTCCGGCCGTCATAATCGACGTGCAGCGCGTGGGTCCGTCGACGGGCATGCCAACGCGCACGCAGCAGGGCGACCTGATGAGTTGCGCTTATGCGTCGCACGGCGATACAAAACATATCTTGTTGTTTCCGGCAAATCCGCACGAGTGTTTTGAGTTTGCGGTGAAGGCGTTCGATCTGGCGGAGTATTTCCAAACGCCTGTAATTATGCTGAGTGATTTGGATATTGGCATGAACGATTGGGTTGTGCCACGCATGAAGTGGGACGATAATTACAAGCCCAACCGCGGCCGCGTGCTTACGAACGAAGAGATTGAAGCGTTGCCGAAGTTCCAACGCTATTTCAATGAAGACGAAAACTTCGTGGCCGCGCGGACTTTGCCTGGCGTGAATTCGAAGGGCGCGTACTTCGTGCGTGGCTCGGGTCACAACAAGTATGGCGTCTATACGGAAATCCCCGATGAGTATCAGGAAGTAGTGGACCGGCTGACGCAGAAGCACAAAGCATCGGCGAAGTTTGTGCCGGCTCCCATCATCAAGAAGCGCGAAGGCGCTAAGTTCGGTGTGCTGACACTCGGCGGTTGTGAAGGCGCTGTGCTTGAAGCGCTTGATCTATTGGCTGATCGCGGTATTCCGGCTGATTTCTTGCGTGTTCGCGGTTTCCCCTTCAGTGATGAAGTTGTGAACTTTCTTGAAGAGCACGAGTACACGTTCGTCATCGAACAGAACCGCGATGCGCAGTTACGCTCACTGCTGACCATTGAGACGCCGGTCGCCAAGAGCAAGTTGCGGTCCGTTCTTGTTTATGGCGGCTTTCCATTGAGCGCACGCCACGTGATTGAAGGAATTTTGGGCCAGTTGAGTTAGGTCCGAGGAAAACTGATGCCGTCCATCGTAAAACCAGTAGCAATGCACCCCAGCCTGAAGAAGAACAATTTGGGGCTGACCGTTCGCGACTATGAAGGTTCCATGTCAACCTTGTGCGCGGGGTGCGGGCATGATTCCATTACCGCCGCCATCATCCGCGCATTTTGGGAACTATCGACGCCGCCTCACCGCATCGCGAAGTTGAGCGGCATTGGTTGTTCGTCGAAAACTCCAACCTATTTCGTGAGTGGCGCGCATGGGTTCAACTCGGCGCACGGACGTATGCCGGCGATAGCGACGGGCGCGAACGCCGCCAATCGTGAGCTGCTTTACATTGGCGTTTCCGGCGACGGGGATTCGCTTTCCATCGGCATGGGGCACATGGCGCACGCCATTCGGCGTAATTTGCGCATGGCCTACGTGATCGAAAATAACGGCGTGTATGGTTTGACTAAGGGGCAGTTTTCGGCGTCCGCTGATATTGGGTCTAAGAGCAAGAAGGGTGAGGCAAATCGCATGTCTCCGATTGACCCGGTGATGCTGGCGCTGAGCTTGGGGGCGACGTTCGTGGCCCGTAGTTTTTCCGGCGACAAAGAGCAGCTTGTGCCGATTCTGAAGGCTGCCTTTTCGCATCGTGGATTTGCGTTAATTGATGTGGTGTCGCCTTGCGTGACGTTTAACGATCATGCCGGTTCGACGAAGAGCTACCTGTATTCGCGGCAGCATCAGTACAAGGCGACGGAGTCTGACTTTGTGCCGCCGGCTTCCGAGATTGTGGCGCATATTGGCATGGCCAATGGGCATGTGACCGAATCGACCAGTGTGACGATGCATGACGGGAGCGTGGTGAAGTTTCGGACCTTGCCTGAGGGGTATGATCCGACGAATCGACAGAAAGTTTATAGCTATTTGCAGGAGCAACAAGGGAAGGGAGAAGTGCCGACGGGGTTACTGTATCTGGATGAGTCGGTTGGCGATGTGCATGAGATGAACAACACGCCGGATGAGGCTCTTATTAGTGTTCCTTATGAAAAGCTTTGTCCTGGCAATGCGGAGTTGCAGAAGCTTTTGGATGAATTTAGGTAGTGCTTCGATGCTGTGGTCCGCTCCTGGACAGTCGGATCAGGGGGTCCTCCGCAGACCAGGGGGTCCGCCGCATAAGCGCTAACCTAAGCTTCGTCGAATCGAACCTGTGGTTCCAATTTGGTTTTCGAGAACTCCGTTTGCGGCCAATCTCCGAGTAGCCGACCATTCGCTCGGCAGACAGGCTCTCTCACAGGATGCAACAGCGATGCATTTGGCCCTGCTTGCTGCCAACGGTAGTGCCCGGTGTCTTCGCCGCCCTGTTGAGTACAATCGAATTGCCTCAGAGGAAAGTTCCTGGCCGTGCTTTCTGCACGCTCTCGGACACGCGGCGAATGACGTCCGCGCAACCGAGTACGAACCCATCGTCAACATCTATTAGCGTCCCCACTTCCGACACGTCCCCCTCGAAGAAGAAAGCCTCTTCGGGCCCCTTAACCCTGAACGGCAGCCGGTCGGCCTTTACGACCAAAGCATCATAACTACGTCCGCGTCCATGCTTGAGAACGTTGATAGCTAGCAGAAGATCGCCAAACTGTTCTTTCAACGTCGGCTCGCCTGCCGCGTCGAGGATGTTCTGAGCCTCGCGGAAGCCATCTGCACAATCGAGGCGGTCTTGGAGCATCGCCTCAAAGATCGAAAACATGCCAACTGCTGAGATTATTTTCTGTAGCCGAATCATCTGAAGGGCTTTGACCAAAGTAGTCGCCGCGCTCGTTTGTAGCTCTTGAATGACCTTCTCATTTGTCTGCGCAAGACGGTTCAGGGTGAATGCAGTGCAGCGATCAATAAGCTCAGCAAAACTGTGCATCGGAGTCGGACCCTCAACATCAATCTAGCATTCTTGTTTAAGAATGGAGGCCTTTGCGGTTTCCGCGCGACACATCATACCCCGGTGCTGCAGGTGATCTGGTAACTTCCTAATGCTCTCGCCCAGCCTTCGTCAGTGACCACGTAGGGCCGTGAGGCTCGCGAAAGGGCTAACCGGAGAGCCTTTGTCTGGATCATCGCGGACTCGTCCAATACTTTTCAGATTCGGGGTTCGGCCCGGCATTGAGGGCTCCCCAGAGCCCAACTTCCGAGTGGCCGACAATTCGCCCAGAGGTCCACAGATACTTTCCTGCATTTCAGAAGGAGTAAAATTGATCGGAAGGAAAATAAATGGAAACCGGTGGTCCGACTGCCTCATCTAGCGTCACCTCGACAAACAGGATTGCGGTCAAGGCATTCAGCAAAACCATCGCAGTGACGTATGTGGGTCTGGGCTTCTTCGGTATTGTCTTTCTGATTGCGAGCCTCCTTAACATCCGCCAGGCGGTGCTAGCACGATCACCATTGCCCTGGATGTGGTGTGCCGTACTTTTTTGTCTCGGGATTGGGTTCATTTATGTAATATTGGCACTTCGCCAACGACACAATTGGGCGCGGTATGCAGCATTGTGGTTCTGGTTGCTTTGCTTGGTCTGGACAGCCTTTACGATCATGCAACATGGTTTGCATCCCGAGCCTTCTCGTGGCCCTTTCCGATATTCAAACGCGGATCAACTAGCTGGCGCGCGTTTTGCCGCGTTAGTGACCCCCTATTTGATGGCCATAGTGGAGTTGACTGTCATTTATTGTTTTTTGCGGAAAGCCAGCGTCGTGAATCAATTTAAGCGACTCGGGCAAGACGTTTCTGGGATTTGAGGAAGCGCTACCGCCGCCCCGGGGCCGTGTCACGCGCAACTCGTACAAAACTCCATCGAACGTAACGCGGTCCAGAAGTCCCGATCTCGGAAATGCGAGTTCTCCGCCGGGGTATTGCTCCTTCCGACGTCGCGCTCAACTGCCTCCATAGTTGGGGCTTAAAGTTAGCGCTTATGGGGGTCCGCCCCACTTACTACGCACGGCATTTTTTAGCTTCTGATTAGCCTTCAAATACAAACGCGGTTCATTTACTCGCAATATGCTCGAGGATGTTTGGTACGTAACCGCTCAACTTCTGCGGATACCCTTTCGTGGTTTTTGGTAGCTTAGCTACTTGATCCTTGAAACCGGCTGCCCTCGGGCCCATGTAGTCGATCCCGTTCAGCGCCATCATTGCAACGTACGGCCCGTTCTTTTCGATATCCGAAAGTTTCAGCAAGACTTGCGCGGCTTCCGTTGACTCAGCGTCGGAACCATAACGTCCCAAAGCCTCGCCCGCGGCGATGCGGACTTCCGGAGCTTCGTCACTCAATGCCTGCCGCAGCGCGCTGGAATGCGCCTGCACGGCCTTCGCGCCCCGCGCCAAGAAGCCGATGCCAGCCCAGTAGCGGACCGCGCTATCGGGGTCCTTGAGTCCGGCTACCAGCTTGGGGATCGCGCTTTCGCTCAGCATCGTCGCGGCGTCGGCCATATCGAACACACGGGCGAATGGATAGCGGGCGTCGTCGTGGCCGACGTCATACGGCGCGCCCTTTCCCGCTCTCGAATGGATGGCGCACTCGGGAAGGAATCCTACGTCGCGAATCTTCAATGCCAGGTCACGTTGCGCTTTCCGCATGCGTTCGAGGATAGGCTTGTGCGCCGGAGAACTTGCCAGGTTTTTCACCTCGTCTTTGTCAGTGGTTAAGTCGAACAGTTCCTCGGGCGGCTTGGTTTGCCAGAACTTCTGCTGCACGGGCGTAAGCTTGCCTTCGTCAAACATCTTCTTCCACACCGCGGTCGTGGGGGTTTCGAATTGGTAGGAAATGTGTTGCCCGTAGATTCGATGCGGCATGAAGTTCCGCACATATACGTAGCGCTTGTCGCGCAGCGTCCGCATCAGGTCGTACCGTTCATCCATCCGGCCGCGGAAGCCATAAACATACGTTTGTTCCGGCGCAGCGTACTTGCCGAGGAACGCATGGCCCTGGTGATAATCGGGCGGCTTGATGCCGGCCAGACTAAGGACGGTGGGGGCGAGGTCGACGAAGCTGATAGGGCGGCTGGCGGTGGTGCCAACCTTGTAGTCTGGCGTCGCCAGATGCTTGAACTTTTCAGGGATGCGCACCATCAACGGCACATGCAGGCCGGAGTTGTAAGGAGTGCGCTTGCTGCGGGGCATGCCCGAGCCGTGATCGGAATAGAAGAAGACAATCGTATCCTCAGCCAAGCCATCCTTTTCCAAATCAGCGAGTAGGTCACCGACCTGCGTATCCATCGTGGTGATGTTGTCGTAGTTTTGGGCGATGTCTTGGCGGACTTCCTTTGTATCGGGAAAGTAGGAGGGCAGGGGAGCCTTGGCCAAGTTATGCCGCCAATCGTGGGGACGTGTGCGGATCTGGCTTTCGTGAGTGATCAAATGATTGAAGACGGAGAAAAAAGGTTGGCCGGATTTACGATTCCGCCAGTGGGCTTTGTTCGATGAGTCATCCCACACCTCGCCGGTTTTGACCAGGTTGTAATCTTCCTTGGCGTTGTTTGAGCAATAATATCCGGCGTCGCGCAGAAAGTTGGGGAACATTTTCATGCCGGCGGGAAGACGCGTTTCAGAGCGCATATGTTCAGCGCCGCTGGATGGAGGATAGATGCCGCTGATGATCGTAGTGCGGGCAGGCGCGCAGACGGGGGCGTTGGACCAGGCAGTGGTATAGCGCAACGCGGTCCTGGCAAAACGGTCCAGGTTCGGAGAGACGGCATAGGTATCGCCAAAGCAACCCAGATTGGGGCTCATGTCTTCGCAGGTAAGCCACAAGATATTGGGCTTGGAAGTGTCAGCGGCGAAGACCGCCCCGGCGATGGATGCAAGAAAACAACGTCGATTCATGGAAAGGCAATTATACACTGAATGTATGAGAACCAGACGGGAAGCACTTGCTGCGTTGGGAATGGCGCCGTTTGCCGGATCGAAACAACTGAGTGGCGGCGGACTACGGTTGCACGTAATTCGTAACGGGCGGTCCAACCGGCGATACTTGCATATTCATGGCGACGAATCTACAGCGCGCGACGTGTTGACCGCGCACATGAAGACGAATGCGGGCGTCGCGTTTCTGGTGGATAACGATCAACGCAATTTCGTTCAGGGGGGCTTGCAGTTTGACCCGAATCGAGTCTGGTCGCACGTTGGTGCGTTGGCGAACATCGACAAGTTGAATCCGCGAATCTCGTGGGCGGAGCGGCTTTATCTGATTGAGCGGTTGGATCGCGACAGGGAAAAGCTGCTGCGGTTAATTCTGCCTCCGGTGGGCGGCTTGTTACTTGCCCTACATAACAACGCCCGAGGTTATTCGGTTCAGGACGAGGTTCCGATCAGCGATAAAACCAGTCTGGCGGATGCCGCCAACACCCACGAGTTCTTTCTTTGCACGAGCGAAGCCGACTATCAGGTATTGTCCGGCTCGCCGTTCAATGTAGTGCTGCAAAACCGGGCGCCGCCAACGGATGACGGATCGTTCTCTCGTCTTGCAGCAAAGCTCGGAGTTCGTTACGTAAACCTTGAAGTAGGGCTTGGCAAGCGAGATCGGCAGGTGGAGATGTTGAATTGGGCGGAGAAGAACCTGGCTACCTGATTTGATATGCTGATCAGTAATGTCTCTGGAACTTTCTCTTTCACGCCGCGATATTTTGCGCACAGCGGCTGCGCTTCCCTTGGCTGCGGTTGGAGTGCATGCGCACCCCATGGATACGGCTGCTGGCTTTAAGCTCGGAGTCGCTTCGTATTCGTTGCGAAGCATGTCCCGCACCGAAGCGATTGCTGCTTTGAAAGAGTTGGACGTGAAGTACGTCAATATCAAAGATTTTCACGCCAAGCTGAAAGCTACGCCTGAGGAATGGGCGGCGGCTCGCAAGGAATTCGAAGACGCCGGACTACAGATTTTGGGTGGCGGCAACGTTTCTTTTAAGACCGAAGAGGATGCTGAGGTAAAGCTTAATTTCGATTATGCCAAGGCGATGGGCTTTCCCTTAATGGTAATGGCTCCTACTGTGAAGAACCTTCCGATCATCGAAAGATACGTGAAAAAGTACAACATTAAGGCCGCGATCCACAACCACGGCCCTGAGGACAAAGTCTTTCCCAGTCCGCAGTCGGTTCTGAAGGAAGTGAAGAACATGGATCCGCGAATGGGACTGTGTATCGACATAGGACACACATCGCGCACGGGCGTGGACATTTTGGAATCAATCAAAGAAGCGGGTCCCCGGCTGCACGACATGCATGTGAAGGATTTGAAGGATCCGATGAATAAGGACAGTCAGGTGGCGGTGGGGCAAGGCGTATTGCCGTTAGTTAAGATATTCAAGCAGTTGAAGGCTATGAAATACACGGCTGGCGTGATGCTTGAGTACGAAATTAATCTGAAGACGCCGCTGCCGGGCATGAAGGAATCTTTCGCCTACATGCGTGGAGTGTTGGCTGGGATTTCCTAGTCGCTCTAAGGGAACGGTTAGTTCACGGCTCGCGAGGTTACCGAAACTCGCGAGCCGTTTCCATTTTCAGGCGTAACACCGCACCTCGAAGATCCGGGCCAATTCGTCGCCGTTGGTTGCCGTGACGCGCACCCTGATAGCAGACGCGTTCACTGCGGAGAACTGATGGCGATTCACGCGCTGGTAGTTACCTTTCTCCTCGGAATCGCCGGTGGCATCGACGAAATATTTTGCGTGGATGCGGTACAGCAGTTCGGTGGAATCGTTGTGGACGTAGGCCGTGGTTAGCTTACCTTCTTTCGAGTCCGCGCGGTAAAGAGTGCTTTCAAGAAGCAACTTAATGTTGGGTCCACTGATCACCTTGTCGTACAAAAGCAGGTCCCACATCTCCCAACAGCGCTGCGGATTTTGAACAGCGTCCTGGAGGCGGATTTCTTCGAGCAAGCCGGATTCGCGCCAACGCCGCGGCCTTTGTGCGAATTTGCGCCGACGACGTGCATTTTGACTTCACTTGAGGAATTGCCTCCCAGGCGGGAGCGGTTCTGCACCAGAATTACTTTTGCGCCATGCCTCGCGGCGGAGATTGCGGCGCAAATTCCCGCTAAGCCACCGCCGGCGACGAAGACATCGCAGGAAAGATCCACCAGCGTCATGTTGGGCTCGGGAGCCCACAGGCCAGCTTTAGCGCCGGTTGGGGCTATTGTGGAAAGGCCCGCTGATCCCGAAATTTCCGCTTCTGTTCGTCGGTTAGTGGTGGCAAGCCGACGGCATTCACCATAATCGAATAGCCGCTGGCGCCGGCCAGCGAACCGGCGAGAAAATTTCTACGCTTCATGTGAAATAGTTTATCCTGCTTCGACTGGGTATTGACACCCTTCCCTCGCATCGGCTATTGTCGTGCCGATGATCAAGCAAATCTTATTTGTTGCCGCTTTGGCGCCGGCGTTGATGGCGCAACTTGCAACTGGCCCCAAGCTTCCTTACAAAGTGGTGGACAATTGGGCCAAACTACCCAAGGGTTGGAACTTTGGAGAGGTCTCAGGCGTGGCCGTTGACAAGAACGACCATGTTTGGGTTTTCAACCGCGGACCGCATGGGGTAGTGGAATTTGACCGGGATGGAAAGATGTTGCAATCTTGGCCTGAGGTTCCAATTGTTTCTTCGCACGGCATCCAGATTGACCCTGACGGCAATGTGTGGCTGGTGGATGTGGCTGGCCACGCGGTGATGAAATTCACTCGCGAAGGAAAGCTGTTGATGGTGATTGCCAATGCTGGGAAGACTGCCGGTGATAACCAATCGAAGACCGCCTTCAACCGGCCAACGGGTTTGCGATTCTTCCCGAATGGGGATTTCCTGGTATCTGACGGCTACGTGAATTCGCGCGTCGCCAAGTTCGGCAAGGATGGCGTGTGGCAGATGCAATGGGGCAGCAAGGGTACTGGCGATGGGCAGTTCGATCTAGTCCACGACGTCGTGCTGGATGGCAAGGGCAAGGTGTACGTGGCGGACCGCAGCAACAATCGCGTACAAATATTTACCGAAGACGGCAAGTTTCTTTCAAAATGGACGAATCTGGGTTCGCCGTGGGGGCTGGCCTATTCAACGAAAGAGAACGTCATGTTCCTGTGCGACGGGGTGAACAATCGGGTGATCAAGGTGGATATGAACGGAAAGATGCTGGGCGAGATTGGCGGCGGGTTGGGCAAAACTTCAGGGCTGTTCGAATTTCCGCATCATATGGCGATTGATTCACAAGGAGCGATCTACGTGGCGGAGATCCGAAACTGGCGGGTACAGAAGTTTGTGCCGGGAAAATGAGCATGGCGCGACCTTTACTGTTGCACTCGGTGAGTTATTCCGGATCGTGGGGGCAGGCGTCGTTATCGTTGCCGGAATTTGTGGTTCGGGCCGGGGAGCTTGGATTTGACGGTGTAATGCTGGGCGCGAAGCGTCCGCACCTGAGCGTGCTGGATTACGACGACGCGAAGTTGGCTGAGTTGCGCCATACGATTGAGGCGGCCGGGTTGCGGCATGTGTTGCTTGCCGGATACACCAACTTCACGGCCGATGCTGAGCATGGCGAAGTTCCTCAAGTGGAGTTTCAGATTGCCCATGTTGAGCAGCTTGCTCGAATGGCTGGGGCGCTTGGGGGGCGCATGGTGCGTGTGTTTAGCGGTTACGATCATCCGGCGCTTAAGTATGACTTGGCTTGGGGAAGGTTGGTTGCGGCTCTGCGCGAATGCTCGGACCGGGCGGCAAAGCATGGTGTGGTAGTCGGGGTTCAGAACCATCATGATATGGCTTGCGGTTGGGAGACGATGCACGATCTGATAGCAGCGGTTGGGCATACGAACTGCAAGGCTATGTATGATGCTTGGGCTCCGGCGCTGCATGGGGCTTCGTTAGGAGAGTCATCGCGGAAGATGGCCAGCATGACGATTCACACTACCGTGGCGGACTACCAGCTGCGGCCCAGGTACAAATATCAGCCCCAACTGGTGAATTACGAGGCCGCTACCCCCTATGTGCAAGCCGTGCCAATGGGCGAGGGATTCATTGACTACGCGGGGTTCTTGCGGGGGCTTGGGCCCGGGGTTTCCGTGGCCTATGAGATGTGTTCCCCGCTGTTGCATGGTGGGACGCTCGAGACCTTGGATGATTATGCCCGGCGGTTTGTGGCGTACATGAAAGAGCTGGAATGAATGGTCAGCGGGACGCCAATTTGGCCAGAGCGGCGGAGCTTTCCACTTCAAACTGAATCTCGCCGGGTGGGCCCTGCATTCCACGAACTGACACGCGCCAATAGCCTGCTTCGGGCTTGTTGAGGCTGATCTTTTCGGCGCCTGTGACGGCGGAGTAACCTTCGGTGCTGTAATGCGGTCCGTAATGCTTGCCTGTTGGGCTGATTAAGTGCAAGTTCAAGTCCCGGCCTTCGGCCTTCCAACTGAGGCTAACCTCAAGCAAATTGGAACGGGGGGACACTTGCAGCACTTGCGTCCACCACTGCTCAACTTGTACTGCCCCTGCTAGCTTATTTCCCTTCACGGCGACTGCGGTTACTGTTTGCGCCGCTGCCCCTTTTCCTTGGGCCACGGCCCCAGCGCAATTGCACAGGGGCGAAGAATTCTTTGAGATCACGGTGCGATGGCCACTCCTCAAAGAATCCGGCAAATCATCGAAACGGAAAGGAATGCTGGGTGCGGAGATGCTGAATTCGCGCGTTATTTGAACGTGGATATGGCGCCCGCCGCCGGCCCCAAACGTATAGCCGGAGTTCCCCACGACGGCAAGCGCTTGGCCCTGTTCTACTCGTTGCCCATTCGCTACCTGGAAGGTGCCGCTCGAAAGATGCCCGTAGTGGCTAAATTCGCCGTTGTCGTGAGCGATGGTGATGTAGTTCCCGAAGGACCGGATGTGTTGGGTCTGCCTCCAGCCTCCGTCGAACGTGTAGGCGACACCGCCGCGCATCGCCACCACGCATTTGCGAAGATCGCCGATTGGGGCAATGTCCCACGCTTGCGATGTCCGGCTGAAGTGGGAAAATCCGCCATAGGGGCCTTGGGTAATCATCCACGGTTCTCCTGCGGCCAATGGCAACTTGTAGCCCACGTCGGAGGCGATGAGCATACGTGCTGGTTGACTCATTCGATTGTCGGCATTACGCACGATCACGATGTATTCGCCGGTGGGAATGGTTCCTGTTTGCACCGCTTTCAGCTGACCCGATCGGGAACTGGTGGGTTCCAGGCGGTACAAATATTTCCAGCCACCGGTAGCCGTATATTGGGCGATGTGGATGACAGAAGTGGCTTCAAAGCCCGCGCCCGTTAAGCTGAGTTCAGTGCCTCGCGCGCTGATGGCGCGTTCTACACGGCTGATGTGTAGCAGGCTTCTATTGGGATCGTCGGCGATTTGAAATTCGCGTTTGTGAATGACGCGGCCGCTGGCGCTTACCTGGATGCGCCACTTGCCTGGTTTGTCGGCAGCGTCGAATCCGGCAATGGGGAGTTGCGTCAGGAAACAGAGCTTTGCGGATGTGGGCAGCCCCTCGTATGGCGTCGCTTGCGCTATGTCGCCCTTTGGATCAACCCATTCGATAAGGACTTCTTCGCCTGGTCTGATTTGCAGGCCAATGAAGCCGAAGAAAACTTGCTGCACGGATGGTTGGAAAACCTCTTGCGGACGGCCAAGGGTGCAAGCTTGTTCGTCAGCGGTAAGGCTGATGGTGGATTGCTTGATCGAAACTGCGTGGGCAGTTGAGAGGGTAACAAGAGCTATGCCAACCAGGCGAGGGAGATTCATTCCGCTCTTCATAGAATCGGCGGAAGCTTTGCGTCGCTTCAGGTACTAAGGGCGTAATTGAATCACGGGTACGTCGCGTTCATGCCCCAGGACGGTAATGGAGGATGTAGCTAGGGCGAAGAATCGACCGCCTTCAGGTGGTAGCCCTAACCACGTGGCTATTAGGACGCGCAGCAGGTGGCCGTGGGAGAACAAGGCAACGTCACCCGTGGCTGCCTGGGCGCGCTGGATGACGGCTAAGGCGCGGGCGGCGACTTCGTCCTTGGTTTCACCTGCGGGGACGGGGTGCGTCCAGACGGTCCAGTTGGGGACCTCTTCGCGAATCTGATCGGAGGTGCGGCCTTCGTATTGGCCGTAATTCCACTCCATTAGGTTAGGTTCGGGTTGGGATATCCCTTCGTATCCGGCAAGGCGGCAGGTTTCAGCCGCCCGACGGAGAGGACTGTTAAGAATGAGGGCGAATTGCTTGCCGCGAAGCCGTTCGGCGATCCCAATGGCTTGCTGACGGCCTGCTTCGGTGAGGTCGATGTCGGTGCGTCCGGTATGTTGCCCGGTGCGGCTCCATTCGGTTTCGCCGTGGCGAATCAGGTAGATTTCCGGTTGTTTTGCCATGGGCTCTTTAATTTTCGCACTGGGAGGGTAAAGTTTTAGACGGAAATTGCCGATGGCACCCTGAGGACTGTTTTATCTATGCAGAATCGCCTACCCATTCTCTTCTTGTTCGCGGGCTCCATTTCTTTTGCTCAGATGCAGTTGGTGAACGGCGCCAGTTATTTCAACACGTCATTTGCGCCGCAGTCGATTGCGGTGGCTTATGGATCGAAGCTGGCCACGAGTTCCCAGCAAGGCGGCGATCCACTTCCGCTGGTGTTAGCCGGCTCTAAAGTGACTGTGGCTGGAATTGCCGCTCCGCTTTACTATGTCTCCGCGACGCAGGTGAATTTTGTGATTCCGGCGGGCGTGCCCAACGGCGATGCTCCGGTAGTGATCTCGAGTGCGGACGGGACCACGACGAAGACGACCATCGTGATTGCCGATGTTTCGCCAGCATTGTTCAGCGCCAATGCCGATGGCAAGGGTGTGGCGGCGGGGAATCTGTTGCGGGTGACATCGAAAGGGGAACGGAAGTACGAAGCGTTGGCGAAGTACGACGGTGCACAGAAGCTTTATGTTCCGGCCGACATCGACATGGGGAGTGACCAACTGTATTTACTCGTGTACGGCACCGGGTTACGGAACGCCAAATCGGTTCAAGTGAAGATCGGCAACACAACGATCACGCCTGATTATTCCGGGGCGCAGGGGAGTTACGCGGGGCTGGATCAGATCAACATCGCTGTGCCGCGCTCGCTTGGCAGTGCGGGCAACGTGGATGTGATTTTGACCGCCGATGGCAAGACGGCAAACACCGTGAAATTGCGCTTCAATCCTTCGGTGGGTGTGCCTATTTTGATTGTTGGGGAATGAGAGGAAGCCGAAAGGGTCTAGGTGACGGGTTCGGGTACTTTACGTTTGGAGAGCCACTGATCAATCACTCGGATTTGCTGCTCTACCGCTCCACGGTCTAGAGCCATCGGCTCAAGGATGAGGTATCGCTGTAGATCGATTTTCGCGCCATCGAATTTGCGAAGCTCTATGTTGACCACGCCTCGCTGGAGGTAACAGTCCCCCGAGTTTGGAGTGGCTTCGAGGAGCAGCGAAAGGACCTCGAAGGCTTTGTTGTATTCTCGGTTCCTGAGGTAGATTGCTCGAAGGTTATTGAGCATTCTCACTATTACTTGGCGGTTTTCCACAGGGGCTAAATAGGTGGGATCGTTTACCGGGACACTGACAATCGAACTGGCCAATTCGAAACATTCTGTTTCGCTGACGATGCGTCCACCGTGGAAAACGTCGATGTAGGCTTTGAAGTCGCCTTCTTCGTACTTCACAAAAAAATGTCCAGGCAAGGCAATTCCATGAACCGGGCGGGCTAGTCTGCGAGCGATTTCCATGTAGACTACGGAAAGGGCAATGGGGTTGCCGATCCGCGCGGTCACTACTTCGTTGAGGCAGCTGTTGCGGGGATTGTAGTAGTCCTCTTGATTGCCGGTGAATCCCAACTCGTCAAACATGTAGGCGCCGGCTACGTCGATGAACTCTTCGGCGTCGGCGTGGGAGCTGAGGCGTTCGGAAAGTTCCACAGCGTACGAATCAAGGATTTCCACAAAAGGATCAGGCGTAATCTCGGGGTACTCGATCATTGCTACTTCAAGGGCCGCGACATCGAGGTTCACATCTTGGCGGCGGTTTGATAAAAGATCGACGAGAGATTGCATCCTGGGTAGAATATCATTTCGTGAGGAAAAAGTCGGTACCAATTTGAATCTTTTTTTCGCTGCCCTTGCTTGGACAGTGGAGTTCGCACTGGCTTCTAAAAAGTAAGAGCGAATCTATTCATGGAGTAGTGCTCTATTTCTCAACAAAGCTAGTGACTTGGGGGAGCAGTGGTGTGAATGGAGTCTCCCATCGGGATTGCAAAAAAGAATTTTCACACCTGTTGGCGGACTTGGTTCCGGCGAATGTTTGGTTGATGTGAACATGGATGGGCTACAAGACATAGTCGTAACAGAGGGGCATGGTAAGCGCAATCTGGTTTGGTTCGAGGCTCCTCTGTGGAAAAAGCATTTGATTGATACCGAAGTTGAGATGCCGGATTGCCTGGCGGCGACTTTGTTCGGGCGCAAAGGTTTTGTGATGAATCAACGCGGTATACCAGTGCGGTCCTAAGAACCTCCTGCATTGGGCGAAGGCGCGTGGGCTATCACGGACCTCTACTCCATCCGCACTGCGTCTTATCAGACTGGACTAGCGTTGATGGATGTTGATGGTGATGACCGTGTGGAATTTCTTCGCGGAAACTATTGGATTCAGACACCGAATGAGTTTGATCTGCCATGGCGTATCTTTGCGATGGACTCCCAGGTCGGCGGATGATACTGGGTAAGCCTGCCGATGTGGCGCAGTTGTGGCGGGAGAAATCGCGAGGGGATGGGTTGGGGTTGCGGAAGTTGGATGGTCTGTTTGTTGCGCGCAACGGAGAAGGGGAGAACGCCGTCGATTCGTCGAGGTTGGTTACTTGCCAGGGCGCAAAATCGGTTCGGCAACTGCTGCCTTGTGGCGCGCGAATGTTCTTGGCTTATAACGGTGGCTTTGTAGCAGTGGGACCCTGGGGCTTGCGCGTGTTCACGCCCCGAAGGCGCTGCCTTATTTGCCGCTCTTATCAGTGAATGTTATTTTGTTTTCTCAGCGAGCACAAGGGGCCGAATGAAGTGGAAGGAGCGGCCTGTTTGTCGATGTTGATGGGGACTACCCCCGATACTCGGCGTTGCAGGTTCTGAACGTTGGATGAGGCGGGCGGCGGCGAATCGGGCCGAACTACTCTTCAAACCAAAACCGCTTGCCTCGGCAGGCGGTATCGGGTCGACCTGAGGTGTTGCGAATATTCAGTTGGCTGTTAACGTGAATCACTTGAGTGGCCGATCTGGTTGGGGAACAGGATTGGTCAGCCTAACAACTCGGGCAAGCTGCTTGGCGGCAGCGACTTCGAATTCAAATCCTGCCATTCGCCCAATACCAAAATAAGGCGATCGCCTCGTGCATGGAATCTTCATTCCATGAAATAGCTTCCCAGCTTGGCAGAAAGTCATGGGCGCGCACTGCGTATGCGCGAAATCCGCAGGGCGCCGGCACTACCTCAAAACCCTGTTTTCGGAACACGGCTTCGGCGCGCCGCATGTGATAGGCCTCGGTTACAAGAGCAATGCGACGAATTCCGTGTTGGTGTAGAATCGCCGCCGAATTGACTGCGTTCTCGTAGGTGGATTTCGATCCCTGCTCTGTCCAAATCATGGAGGCCGGAACGCCGTCGGCGACCAGCGCCTCGCCCATCGTCACTGCATAAGGAGTGCCGCCGTTGGAACCGCCGCCTGAGGCCAGCACTGGAACTTGCTTCCAATGCGTGTTCAGCCACGCGGCGTACTTGCAGCGCTCGTAGGTGTCGGCGCCTAAAATGGCGGTCGGACGGGGTGGACTTGGAAGGAAGACCGCGGAGGAAAGAACGACAATTGCGTCAACGTCGCGGTCGGAAGGCGGGGTTTGAAAGTAGCCGGATTCTAGGGGTTGTAGCCCAACCCAAGCAGCGGGCGGCCAGCAGAAAAGGAATAACAAGAAGGATGTTGCTAAAAGATAGGGACGGGATTTTGGCCTGTCCGCGAGGATCAGACCGACAACTACAGTCAAGAGCAGAGCAAAGAATGGTTGGGTATACGTTAGAAGCGGCATGCCTCTCAGCCGCGAGTCCTTGCCGACAGAAGTAACCGGCGAACCGACAAGTAAGACTTGCCGGCAATTGCCTTGGCTACTTTCTTCGCCTCCCAAAGGCCCAGTTGTGCAAAGCAGGGCAATATGGCCCCGGTTGCTAAATCCCCGGAGCCTTTCGGAGCCGTCACCGACTTGACCGCATAACGGCCTAGGATCAGGCAACCGTGCTCCTCGCCCACCGATTTTACCGGTTCGGAATTGAACAATACTTCAATCCCTGCCGCAGCCGCTGATTGGCCAACTTTCTTTGAATAATAGCCATCGGCAACGGAGGCAGTCTTTACTCGCTCGCCTAGGATCTGTTCAAGAATGTTACAGCTCACTGACCACTCCGAAGCCAGTTGTGGTTGGGTGAGGTTGGACATCCGCTCCGGATGAGTGTGTGTATGACTGCCGATTATGTGGCCTCGCTTGCGCAGTTCCCTAATCTGCGAGGAATCCATGAACCCGGGAGTTCCGATCCAGCTACTTGTGACAAAGAAGTGACCGCGCCAGTCTCGGGCTTCCAGTTCTTCGGCAATACAGGTATAAGCGCATTCGGCCCCGTCATCAAACGTGAGAAAAACCGGGACCTGCGTCCCCCATTGTTTTTTGGCTTCAATGAATGTTACCTGCGGAATAGGTTTTCGCGTCCGGATCTCATCCAAGTGTTTCTGAAAAGTCTTTCGGTCAAGTGCATAGTACGCCGGCGCGCGCCGAACGGAATCATCGCTCTGGTCTAGCTGTTCGACTACGTCGTGATATCCAAGGGAGATCGCTTTCATGACGGCAGGCGCTTCTCCACAAACAATTGTTCGTAGGCGTCAAGAATCTTTCCCACCATTGCCTCTGTGGTGAAGTGTTGCGAAATGCGCTGGCGGCTTGCCTCTCCCATTCTTTTCCGCAACGCGGAATCGGCCAACAGAACTACAATTTTCTCCGCCATTGTCTCGTGGTCTTCCGAAGGTACAAGGAAGCCTGTCTCGCTCTGGACGATTACTTCCGGGTTGCCGCCGACGGTTGTCGCCACGCACGGCAACCCCATTTGCATGGCTTCAAGCAGGGCGTTGGAAAGCCCCTCGCTTCTTGAAGGGAGCACGAACAAATCAGCCAGCTTCAACAGCGTTGGCACTTCATTCGATTCGCCAAGGAAGCGTGTGTGGCCCTCATTTCCCAATTCCCTGGTCAAGGCCATGACGCTTCTAGAGTATTCCGAATCAATCGCATTTTTGCCGAAATGGCCCACAATCAGGTACTGCGCCGGCGTCTGTTTCTGCGCCAGGTTGATTGCCCTAACCAAAACGTCAATTCCCTTCACATGACGAAAGTTCGCTACGCAGATTACTACTGGCAGTGATGGGTCAAACTGCAATTGCCCCCGAAGACGTTCCACGTCAGCAGGCAAGGCGGTTTGCTTGGCGTCAATACCATTGTGAATGGCAATAGTTCGCGCCGGATCCACTTTGTCGGTGTCGATCGTGTATCGCCGAACAGATTCGGAAACGGTTTGGATTTGATCGTAAATCCCGTTCAGCAGCCTATAACCCACCTTGTGGTGGCGTCTCCGCAGAATTCCCATATCGCGCCGGCTGGAAACCAGAACCCTCGCTCCCGCTGCCTTGGCAATTGGTCCGGCCCAAAGGTCTGATGTTTCAAAGATCGTGTGGACCACATCGAAGCGTTCCCGTTTTACCAACTTAAAGAGTTGCTGGGCCACCTTCCAAGCGTTCAAGTCGTAGGTGTTGTTCAGTTGCCAATGATAGACCCTGCAAGGGAACTGATCGAGAAGGTGGCGGGCGCATTCACTGGTATGAAAAGTAACCACGCAGCACTCGAATCGGTCCGGCGGCAGATGTTTCACCATGCGCAACAAGGCCAGTTCGGCGCCGCCAACGCCGAACATACTGTCGATGATGTATAGGATTTTGCGCACTTTGCTCTTGCGGGGCAAAGCAGGCGCAACCCGGGCAGCCATTTCTTTTTGCTTGTTTTTCAACGCAGAGCCGCGCCTTGTACTGGAGGTCAGTGCGGTAGCCATACCATCAATTGTGCCCTATCTTCAATGCAGTTAATAGCTGGTAATGGCGTGCATGAAGTAATGAACCGGCTATGCCGTTCAATCGGGCCACACCCAGCCTTTATTTAGATGATGGCGATGGTTACGCCGGATTGGCTGGTTTGCTCACCGACGGCTAATTGAAAGGGCACGGCATTTCCCGTGATGGCGTCTTGCGGTACTTGCACCGCCATTTGAAACAACCCGGGGAAATCTGTCCGAGGCGCAACAGTCCCAAGCGGCGCTGTCAGATCCCCCAATTTCACCCACATGGGTTGAGTCGGTTTGGCTGACGCTGCGGGGCCGATCTGATTTCCGGTGACAGGAGGATCCGTTTGCCCCAATCCAGCCGCAAAAAACAATATAGTGGAGCCGCGAGGCGCCGGGCGAAAGGGCGAGTTTATGGACCCGTCCTGATTAATAAATAAGCCTTGACCCAAGCCACTGGCGTTGAGAGTAAACAGGCCCGGGGTGACCGAAAGGGACGGCAACGTAAGCGGGTTTGATCGCTGACCTTGGGCTTCCACTTGAAGGAAAACGGTATTTCCTGCTGTCAGATTGTAAGGTACCGTCGCGGTGATTTGACCCGCTTGCACATACACGAGCGGCGCGGGATTTCCGTCGAATAGGACACGCGTGCCCGAAAGCGAAGTCGCAATGCTCGACCCGTCGGCATAAAGGCCCGATCCCGCCCTGGGACCCATGTTAAAACCGAATAGGGTGACAATCGCACCAGGGCTGATTCCGTCCGGAAGAAAGCTGGCGGCGTTCGCCACTTTCAACATAAGGGGAGCAGTATCGCCGGGAGGCAACAGCCAGATTAGGGTGCTGGTCATGACGTCACCTAAGTTTGCGGAGATGGTGCTTTGGACTCGGCTTTGTACTGCATTTACCTGGATCTCAACCGCGGCGTGATTGGCGCCGGCGGGAATCGTGACACTAGCCGGAGCGGCAATGCTTGGCTCTAAGCTCGCCAGTTGCACTTGCAATCCTCCATCAGGTATTTCACCCTCCACGGAAATATCGCAGTTTATTTTGGCGGGTGTGAAGACGGCCTCCGATGGGCAGTTCAAGGCCGCCACCGTCGTGTCGGAATATTGATGAGCCCCGATATCGAAGCCATTCTTTCCGCCGCGCGGAACGCCGAGGCGATCCGTGGCGAGCCCTGTATCCACCCCGGCGCGGCGGGCGGGGCTGTTGACCGCAATTCGGAAATCGGCGGTCCGCAAGTTCCCGAGCAGCGGGTCCTTATTTCCAATCGTGTTTGTTAGATTTGGACTGCCGGGAGGAGCCCCTACTCCATAAAAGAGATTGTTGGAACCATACACCCACGGACAGTTTTCCGCATTGCCGCACTGGGAGGCGTTCCCTGGTTTGAAAATCTTCAGATAGGGAATGCCTGAAGTTTGATAGACGAGGTTATTGCGCAGCCGGACGGTGATGTTGGCGTTAGGGCCGTTGTATGCAATCGCGCTGCGCGAATCGTTATAGGGCGGATTGGCGAAGGTTCCGCAATTGAACATTGTGTTGTTGTAAATCTCTACAACACCGGATCCAGTCGGACCGGTATTGGTATAAGTTTGTGCGTTAATGCAAGCCCAGTTGCCGGATTTTTCAGGATTGTTTGGCCCCGTGCCGGCGTTGTAGATCACATTGTTGTAGATCTCGACCTTCCCTTTGGAAGGGTCGATTGTCGCGAGAATAATGCCGTCGCATTGGGTATCGTGAATCAGGTTGTCATGGATAACGATGCCGTACTGGCTGTGGCCGGTTGGATCTTTTGGGCCGCCGCCTTGAAGGGGAGAGGAGTGAATCTGAATTCCGCGGCAGCCGCGAACGTTGTAAATGTGATTCCAGCCAACTTCCACAAAGTTGGTATCGGATGAGAAGTACACGCCATGGTAGAGTGCCGAGGCCGTAGGGCGACCTGCATCGTGAACCGTGTTACCAAGCATCTTTACGTTGCTTGCGACGCTAAATTCAAAGCAAGCGGACGCTTCAAAGCCATTAGGGCAGGACATGTCGTTGGCCACGAATCGCCAGCCTGCTCCGCCGTAAATAGCCGCTGCTTCCGAGACTGCCCGTAACGTGAGGCCGGCAAAAGTCCAATAGCCAGGAGGCTCGGTGGTGGTGCGGATAGAGCTGTTCGGCCCGTCAACCGTGCCGAACGTTGCTTTGGCTCCTGGATAAGCAACAACTCCTATTGGAGCGTCAGGGGTACCGCCGGTGCGTAGAAGGAATGTTGTTCGCCAACCTTGGCCATCATCATCGGGTTGCGTGAATCCGTCCATGAGGTATGCGGTGTCTCCGGCTTTCAGAAACGAGTCCCGCGCTTTTAGTAGAGTTTTCAAAGGGGCCGCAAAAGAGCCGTTGTTGGAGTCTTTGCCGTTCGGGGAAACGAAGTATATGTTACCAGCACGGACGGTGAAGGGCAGGGGATTCGACGAGCCTGAAGCAGTGACCACCACGATATTGCCGGTCGTTGCAGCCGATCCCAATTGAAATGTAATCTTGTCATCTTTCCAGATTGGATAATTTGCCGCCTTACCTTCGCCAATGGTTACGTATGCCGAGCCTTTGACCGAACCGAATCCTTTGCCGTAGACAGAAACATAAACCCCGGTGTTATTTTCGCCCTTTGTGTTGGGACCACTCTCAAGGTCGGAATAAAAAAGTCGTGGCGCAGAAAGGGCAGCTGAAGCCGCTACAAGGCAAAAACATAACGAATGTGCCGGTCGATTCCTAAATAGTTTCATAGTCTTATTTTGAACTTACTGTAACTGCTTAGACCTTAAAAGTTCGTCATAAAGCCCTGCCAAACTGAGAGCCATGCCAACCGCCGTAAACTCGGTTTCAATAATCCGACGTCCCATTCTCCCCATTTGACGCGCCTTAGCCGGATGGTCGAGCAGTTCCAGAATTCGTTCGGCGGCCTCGGCGTGCTCACCAGGCGGGACGATGAAACCGCTTTCCCCGTCAACGACAACTTCCGGATTGCCACCGACGCGGCTGATGACGCACGGTAATTGCGCTTCCATCGCCTCAAGCAAGGAATTGGAGAGGCCGTCGGTTAGCGAGAGATGGCAAAAAATGTCGCTGATTTGAAGGAGAGGAAACGAGTCGTCGATACGACCCATGAAGCGGAAGTTGTTGGACAGGCCCATCTCCTCAATCAGGGTTTGAAGCTGTCTGAGGTATTCAATTTCCGGAACGGCACCGGCGATTACGAACATGGCCTTGGGATATTTTGCGCAAACCAGCTTGGCTGCCTTCGCAAGGACATTGTAACCCTTCACCGCTTTCACAGAGCCGACGTCAGTGATTAGTGGTCCTTTCCCTTCCAACCCAAGCCTAGAGCGGAAAACGGCGAGATCGGTGAGGGAAGGAAGCGGACGGACATCGACGCCGTTGACGATCGTTATCACCCGCTCGGGCTTGACGCCATCCTGTTCGATTGTATAGTCTCTTACAGCCGACGAAACTGTGTGAACCGCATCGTACAAGGGGGCCAAGAGTTTGTAGGCGACTTGATGTTTCAGATTTCTCAGGAAGCCCATGTCGCGACGGCTGGAAATAATAACGGGACAGCCGCTCAATTTGGCGACGGTGGCGCCCCACAAGTCAGAGGTCGCAAAAAAAGTTTGAACGACAGATACTTTTTCTCGTTTGATGTATTTTCTAAGCTCGATCGCGGCCTTCAGGCTCCTCCAGCCAATCGCTTTTTCAAGAGGCAGGACTTTGACTGGGCATTGGAAATTGGTCAAAAACGACGGATCTTTGGATTCGGAAAAGGTGACTATGGATGCTCTGTATCGGCTGGGCAAATGTTGGGTGAGCTTTAGTAAAGAACGTTCGGCTCCTCCATCTAAATTGCATAGCTGATCAAACAGAAATAGGACGTGCCGCGGTTCGGTTGCCGCGGGATGGACTGACTTTGCTGGGGCTGCTGAAGTGGGCATTGGATTGGGCTTCAAGTAATATTATTTGGGCGCTTGTGGACTGAGGTGCGCCCATGCTTTAAAGGACATTGTTCTTACGCGGCTGTCGATAGCGTACAGGATCGCGTAATAGATTGACACGCAGAGGATGGATTTTCCAATACAATTCAAAAAGGCGTTTCCGAACTCAAGTCTGGAAACCGAAAGGCACACAACGATGGCGGCAAAGGAGTATCCGCATAGCGGTTTGACCGCCAGTTTGAGGGGCAGTACTTGGTTTGTCATCCAAGCCAAGACAAACGTGCAGAAGGCGTAGCTGACAAGAGTTGCGATGGCCGCTGCTTGCAAACCGATCTTTGGAAGCAGCCAGGCGTTCATCCCAAAATTGATTGCGGCCGATATGGCCAAAACGCCTGCCATGGCGTAGGTCTTCTTGTGAATCATCAAGCCGGCGTTCAAGAACATCTGCGCCGCGGAAAACAGCAAACCGGCGACGATGATGGGAATCAAAGCATCGGCTCCCTGATATTTGGATGAAGCCATCAACGTGACCGTGTCCCGAGACAAGACAAATACGATCGCCATTACTCCTGCCCCGGTCATCAGAAACAGATCCAGCGAGGTGTTCAAAAACTCCGACGTCTTAACCCTGCCCTCGGTGTTCCACAACCGCATATATACGGGAACAATGGCCATGTTAAGCGGGACCATCAGAACAGTATTCAATTGAGCCGACAAGCCGTAGGCTACCGAATAGAGTCCCAGTGGGTCGGGACCCAGGTAATGTTCGACCATAACGCGGTCCCCTGCATCAAGAAAGATGCTTGACGTTTCATGAAGAATCATGGGTAATCCAAACAGCGCGGCAGTGCGGAACAATGCTGGATCGAAGCTGCGCAGCCGAAGGAGGCCACGGCTAATCAACCAACCGGTTATGCCCAACACTATCGCCGATTCCACGCCCATCACCACTAGAAAGTAGGTCCGTACCGAGGCGCTGGCCCCCATGAAGAGAAGTAGGAGAACGCCGGCCAGAGTCGTCGCCTTGATAACGATGTTCAAGACGTTAACGGCGACGGTTCGCTCCTCGATTCTGAGGAATGAAAGTAGAATGGATTGCATTGCGCGGACGAAGATCAGGGAGGACGCAAAGATCAACACGGAGATGACGGGACTCTTGACGGACTCGGGTAGAAAGCCGCTTAACAGCAAGGGAATCGTAACGGCGGCAGCCGTAGCGGTTACTCCGAAGAACACTGTTGAATAGTAGCGCCTGGCGGCTTCCTTGTCGGTATCGAAAGTTTTCTGATCGAAAAAGCGGAGAACGGAATTTTGCATCCCAGCTTTCGATAGGGCAGTTAGCAGCAGCAGAAGTTTCGAGACGTATTCGATCCTTCCATAATCGGCCACCGAGAAAACGCGGGTGAAAATCGGAAACGATATGAAGCCCAGCGCTAAGCCTCCCCCGAATCCGATGACGTAATGGGAAGACTGCTGGAGGAATTGTTTCAGTTCGCTTGAAACTTGAGGCTTATCTGAAATTGGCGCGACCACCACTGCACTCATCGTATTGCCTCAAGGGGTTCGAGCGTGGATCTATAGCAAGCCAGAGTCTGCTCGGCAATCGTCGCCCATTGATTACGGCCAGCATGTGACTCGGTCGCCGCGGATCCTAAACGCAGCCGGAGCGCTCTGTCTTGAATCAAACGACGAAGAGCATACGCCAATTCCTTCGTGTCGCCATATTGCACCAAAAGACCGTTCACATTGTCTATCAGAAGCTGAGAGAACGCCGGGAGGTTAGTGGCGACAATGGCCTTTCCTTGGCAAATACCGGTCATTAATGCGCCGCTTGTCGTTACCTCACTGTAGGGATATACGATGACATCCGCATCGCCATAAAGCTCGTTCATTTCCTCGATCGGAATAAATCGCAGATCGAGTTTCACTGTCTCGGAATCATTCATCGCGGCGATTTGTTGTTGAAGCTCCTTCATTAGTTGGTCTTCGCCGTTCCCCACAATCGCAAGGCTAGCTTCACCGTTCGACATGGTCCGCAATGCTTCTGACCAAGCATCCAACAGAAAAGGAACGCCTTTATAGGGGCGTAAGATTCCTTGCCAAAGAACCATCACTTGCTGTTCGGCAATGTTCAACCGTTTCCTTGCCTTGCCCCGGGCGAGAGTAGGAAAGTTGTCGAATAGAGGACCGTGCGGCACAATCGAAATCTTTTTCGGGTCAATGCGGAACTCATGAACCAGCCGTTTCAGCGCAGGCTCATCGTGGCAGATTAGGCGGTCGGCCAGGGAGTAGATTATTTGAAACGTGGCTTTTTGTTGTTGGCCTGAATCGTGAGGCAAAATGTTGTGAACGGTGTAAACGATCTTGATGCCTCGCAGCCTGGCTAGTTTTAAAAACCATATCTCCAGAGGAACTCTCAGCGAAATCATAGGCAGGAACTGCGCGTGAATTAGGTCAGGCTTGGAGATGGCGAAGCGAACGCAAAGAGCTGCCATATTCATGACCCACTCCGCCGTTTTGAGTACGCGACGGGCTAAGGCCGATTTGATCGGAAGATTCGAGATTACGTCGAACGCTCCTGGGTGCGTCCGCACGCCTTGCCTGTTAAAGAACTCCTTATCTAAGTGGTACGTTATGGATCCCAGCGTTACATCCAAACCCTCAACTTGATCGAGGGCTGAGCAGAGGTGTCCCGTGTAATAGGGCACGATGGACAGAAGGTCCATCATGAAGACTCGAATTGGCGGGTGTACTTTGTGTTTGATGGCCATAGCGCCGCGGGATTCTATCCCTTCGGTTCGGTCGGTAACGATACTGCCTGACATTGTGTCTTGCATGGCTGAGTGCTAGAGTGGTGTGCGAGTTAGCTGACCGCTTTGAAGGCGCGACGGAGGACAGCCGCGCCCTGGTGTTCTACTTCTCCAATCTGTATGGTCTCTTCGATGTAAGGGTGGTATTCAGGCACTAGGAGTTTCATGTGCTCAAGAATTGCCAACTCATCTCTGCGCCACAACAAGTTCTGTAGATTGCACACCCAGGGCGCCAATTGATCGAACGTGAGTTGGCGGCCTTGAAAAATGCGGATTTTGGAATGGTCGGTGGGCATGATGTGTTCCCCTTCGAGGCTGATTTCCTCGAACAGTTTTTCGCCGGGGCGCAAACCGGTAAAGCGGATTTCAATGTCTTCGCCGGGAACGAATCCAGCCAGAGAAATCATGTCTGTCGCGAGGTCAACAATCTTTACGGGCTTACCCATGTCGAGGACAAAGATTTCTGATTTCTTGCCCATGGTGGAAGCCTGCAAAACCAACTGCACGGCTTCTTGAACGGTCATGAAGTAGCGCCGCATATCAGGGTGCGTGACGGTGACCGGTCCACCGGCGGCAATCTGCTTCTGGAAGATGGGCACGACGCTGCCGTTACTGACAAGCACGTTTCCGAAGCGGACACAAACGAATTTCGTATGATGCCCGGGGTTCAATTCCGAGCGATGGGCGCAGACCATAAGTTCCGCGATGCGTTTGGTCAAGCCCATGATGCTGGTTGGGTTCACTGCCTTGTCGGTAGAGATCATGAGAAACGTGGACACGTTAAGCCGCCACGCAGCTTGAGCCAGATTCCAGGTTCCAAGTACATTGTTGCGGACTGCTTCACAAACCTGCCGTTGCATGATTGGCACGTGCTTATAGGCGGCGGCGTGGCAGATTGTGTTCACGGCATATTGCTCAATGATCAGTTCAACGTGCCTGGCGTCGCGAATATCACCTACTTGGGCGACAAGGTTTAACTCGGGATATTTAGCGCGCAGGTCATGTTCTAAACGGAATAGTTCGCTTTCGGCTTGGTCAAGCGCAATGAGTTGCCGAGGGCCAAATTTCGCCAACTGGTTGCACAGCTCACTCCCAATGGAACCGGCGGCGCCTGTGACGAGAACCGATCGGCCTTGAATTGCTCGGCGGACAACGTCCATATCGAGCTCGACGGCATCTCTACCAAGCAAGTCACTGACAGAAATCTCTCTCATGCGGCGAACGGCCAAGATCCCGCTAATCAACTCACCCAAGCCGGGAACGATACGGGTTGTTGTTCCGGTCTGCTTGCCGCGGGCGACGGCGGCTCTGATATCTTTGCCGCTGGCCGAGGGCATTGCCACTACTATTTCCGACACGGGGTTGCCCGCAGCTGCTTGTTTTTGACAGATCTGCCTAGCATCCACGCCTGAACCCAATACGGGGATGCCGGCCAGTCTAGCTCCGATCTTGCGCAGATCATCATCGATGAAGCCGATCACTTTGTAACGTAATTTGGGATTGTCGCGTATTTCCCGGGCGAGCGCGATGCCTGCCACGCCGCCGCCGTAAATAAGAATGCCGCGTTGATCTCTGGGCGTTGCCAATCGCGCGCGTAGTTCCCGGCGCAAACGGACGGAGAACCGAACGGCTCCGCTAAAGAACAGGCACAGCAGGAAATCTAAAATATAGACGGATCGCGGGAATTCTCCACCGATGACGAAGTAGATGGCAAGGCTGGTGGCAAGTGATGTCAGAACGTTGTATTCGAACAACCGGACAAGCTCTGGGAAACCTTGGTGTTCCCAGTAACTCATCATGTGTAATCCCATGAAAGAGAAGATCACCATTTTGACCATGATGGTGATGAGCAGTCCTTCCTGAAAGTTCAATTGTTCGTTTTTCGGAAAGACGAATTCAAAGCGCAAAAGCCAAGAGGCGATAAACGCCAGGGCTATGACGGCCAGTTGGCCAAATGCGGCGTAGAAACGCCAGCGTAAAAGCGCAAATGGTTTGGACATTAACGGCCTCCAGCGACGGCAAGGGTGGTTGTCTTACTGACTGACCGGACAAGGCTTTTCACTTCGTTCGCCACGTGGATTACTTCTTTTTCGGTCATTGCGGGATAGAGCGGGAGAGAAAGGATTCTGGGATACATCGCCATGGTCACCGGGCACTGATTCTGCGCTAGGTGCGCGTAGGGAGCAAAGAACGGATGCAAGGGAATTGGAATAAAATGAACGCTGGTTCCGATGCCTCTTTCCTTCATCAGCGCGATAAATTCATCGCGGTTGATAGTTATCGCGTCCAAGTTCAGCTTGATCACATATAAGTGCCAAGCATGTTCGCAATCGGCTTTTTCGAGGGGGATTTCCAGTTCAGCCATTCCTCCAAGAAGCTCGCTGTAGAGTTTTGCGTACCGCCTTCTGGTTTCAAGGAAGCGTGGGAGTTTCTTGAGTTGATGGATACCCAACGCTGATTGAATATCGCCAAGGTTGTATTTGAAACCCGGTTCCAGCACCTCATACTTCCATTGGCCTTGCGCCGAATAACGCTTCCATGCGTCCTTGCTGATTCCGTGCAGACACAAAACCTTCATCCTTTCGGCAAAGGTTTCGTCGTGAGTGGTGACCATACCGCCTTCGCCCGTTGTGATGTTCTTGGTGGCGTAAAAACTAAAGGCGCAGGCGTCGCTTTGGGCGCCGCTTTCCGGATTGCCGGCGCCAATGGGCCAACCACGGTAGAAGGAACCGATGGCATGGGCGCAGTCTTCAATGACGTGGAGACGGTGGCGGCGCGCCAGAGTCCAAATGGCGTCCATATCCACGGGAAGCCCTGCGAAGTGAACCGGGATGATGGCCCGGGTTCTTGGAGTGATGCGCCTCGCGACCGAAGCGGGGTCGATGTTGCAGTCAGGAAGGATGTCGGCCAGCACTGGCGTTGCTCCGACGTGAATGATCACATTGACGGTGGCGCAAAAGGTAAGAGGAGTAGTGATGACTTCATCTCCCTTTCTCAGATTGAGCGCGGCGAGCGCCAGATGGAGTCCAGCAGTGCAGGAATTCACGCCAAGTGAGTGGGGGGCGTTCACGTATTCGCGAAATTCCTTTTCAAACTGCATGGTGCGAGGCCCAGTGGTGAGCCACCCCGACTGCATGGTGGCGACAACCTCTTCGATCTCTTCTGTTCCTATTGATGGTTTATGGTAGGCGATATAGTTTTGTTGTGACACGAAGCCCTCCGAGGACAGTAATTCGTTGGTTCTTATTTACGGGCGATAGAGCGGAAAACGTAGCCGGCGGTTGAAAAAAGAATTCTAAGGTCGGAGATCGCTGTTCGGTTTTGCATGTAAGCGATGTCCGAGGAAAGTTTGCCGGCCATTAGGTGACGGACATAATAATCACCGGCTTCGGGGCCGGCGGGAATGTTTTGTGATTCGTCGCCGGAATCGAGTTGCACTCGTCCGGTAATTCCTGGTTTATAAGCCAATACTTGGCGTTGTTCGGGCGTATAGAAGTGAACAAATTCAGGTGCTTCCGGGCGGGGGCCAATCAGGGTCATGTCGCCTACCAGAACATTGAAGAACTGAGGCAATTCGTCAAGCTTGGCGCGACGCAGAAACCCGCCAATTCTCAGCAACCGAGGGTCGTTGTTGCCAGTGACGGGCGGGCCAAGGTGACGCGCATTCTTCACCATGGTTCTGAATTTCCACATGCTGAAGGGACGACCGTCCTTACCGATTCGATTGGCCCGGTAAAAAGGATTGCCGGGCGAATCGATGCAAATGGCGAGGGCGACTAGCACGAGCACAGGACTGGTCAAAACGATGATGAACAGCGCCACGAGTTTTTCAATAAAATCACGCATGAGCAGTTGAGGTTGGCTTTAGTTATCGTGTGATGCGGGCAAAAACGGAGTCGTTGGAAAATGAGGCGGCTTGGGCGGTCCGAAAGCGGTAGAGTCCACCTAGGAATCCTGCACCGTAAGACAAATGGTAAGCGGCGAAAACGAACGGCAAATAGGGCAACAGATCCCATCCGTTTTGGCGGGCGGCAGAGACGGAGAAGACTAGAGCCAGTATTGAATAGAGTGCTACCATCCCGGCCCAAAGCGCGGCGAAAATGACCATGAATGTTTTCGCGCCCACGGTGGCTGTGAGCATAACCGCCAGCGCAAGGCTGATATTGGCGAGCGCAAAAAGGGCAGGAACCATGTGCCGCCATGAGCCGGGTGAACCATGTTTGCGGATCACCGCTACTTTCCAGAAACCATACTGAAAGTACTGATTAAACAGTGCCCCCAAAGTTGCCCGAGGCGAATACCAGGATTGAATGCGTGGATTCTGCCATACCTTTCCACCGGCGCGAATCAGGCGAAGGTTCAATTCATCATCCTGGTTGCGAATCATGGCTTCGTCGAACCCGCCTAACTGCAGCAGGGTTGATTTCTTCCAACACCCGTAGGTGACGGTATCGACGTAGCCTTCATAATTGGGGTCATGAAATTTGGCGCCGCCGGTAGAGAAGCGGGAGTGATAGGCCGCGGCCACTGCCCGCTGCCAAATGCCGTTTGATTCGGTTCGAGCGGGACCGCCAACGTTTTCTGCTTCGGTCTCAAAAAGTGTGGCGACGCATTGGCTGCAGTAGTCCGGCGCATAGCGGGTGTGGGCATCCATGCGAATGATGATATTGCCCTGAGCGGCGGCGATCGCCGCGTTTAGACCGGTGGATACAATGCGGCCCGGATTATCTATGACCCGTAGACGGGGATTTGCGGCTGCGTATTTTTCGATACGCGGTTTAGTCCCGTCGGTGCTCATTCCGTCGGCAATGATAATTTCCCAATTAAGTCCGCCCATTTCTTGAGAGAGAATGGACTCGACAAATTCAGCGATATGGCGAATTTCATTGCGGCATGCGGAAACGATAGTGACTTTGCCGGCAGGTCTTTTCATATTAGTTATGGGCCGCGTTTTTTAGGACGGGAAGGGGGTGGGCGACCGAGACGGCTCTGTTGTACAGGTTCTGATAATTTCGAGCCATGGTTTGGGAACTATAGCTGGCGTCCACGTGACAATAACCGTTTCGTCCAAACTGAGCTGCTTTTGTTGGATCTTTCAGCAGCTCGATGATTTGGTCCGCCAAGCGTGTGGAGTTTGCCGGTGGAACTAACGAGCCTGTGAGACCAGGTAAAACCAGATCAGCTACCGCACCGACGTTTGAAGCCACGACTGGTTTCGAGGCGGCCATTGCTTCAAGAATACACATGGGCATTGCTTCATTGAAGGAGGGCAACACAAGTAGATCGAACGAAGCGTAAACGCCGGGCATATCCTTCCTTTTGCCGGCGAATAGAACCTTGTCGGCCACGCCAAGTTGTTCACTCAATTGCCGCCATTTGGCATCGCAGTCTCCTTCTCCGACAAAAACAAAACGGGCTTCGGGGCAGCTTTTTAGAATCGTCCGGGCCGCATCGATAAGTACGTCTCCGCCTTTTTCTTTTACAAGGCGGCCGACGAAGCCGACAATTTGTTTTCCATGGCATTTAAGTTCATTGCGAAGCGAGGGTGCGGCGTTGCGGAACTGCTCCAGATCAATCCCATTGGAAATGAACGTGAGCTTGGCGGGTTCGATGCCGGAGTTTTCCAAAATCTGTTTTACCTGGGGGGAAGGGGATGCCACGGCTTCAAATCTTCGCAATACGAAACGGTCGGCTGCGGCGTAAGCTTGCATGATCTGTGATGGATCGGGCCAGTTGTGGCAAGTAGAGACCAGTGCCGCGGTAGTGGTGCGCCGCGCTGCGAATCCGTAGAGATCAGCCTTGTATCCATGGGAGTGGATGACGTCAACTTGGGATTGGTTCACTATCGAACGGATCCGGGCAACCGGAGTTATGTCGAATCTGCCATTGCATCGTACTAGTTCAACTTTTAATCCGCATTGGGACGCCCTTTCTGCGATTTCCGGTTTGGGATGCCTTGCATCTTCGAATACGCCGATCAGGATTTTGGCGCCCATCCGTTGAGATGCTTGGGCAAGCGAAATCAGCATTCGTTCGGCTCCGTAAAATCCGGCGCTGCTAATCAATTGCAGGATGGTCATGCTATGGAGGGCGGTTAGGCCAATACTTCGGATGGCTCCGGTATGCTTTCCATCACTTCGGGCGCTGTTTCTGATTCGGACAAATCCAGTTCTTCCAACAACTGCAAAGCTTTGGCGGTGAGGCCAGCGAGCACCCACATGTAACCGTTGACTTGAAAATAGTTCCAGCGGTCTCCGAAAAAGTTAGCGGTGGCCGAACAAATGACCCAGCCGGCCAGTCCCATACCAAGGCCCGCAAGGACCGGATCGAGCGAAGTTGCAAACAGACGCAAACCTGTCCAAATGAAGCGGAAGATCAGGCCCAGGAACATTATCAAGCCTACCCAACCGGTTTCGACCAGGACTTTGACGTAAATGTTGTGCGTATCCTTGTAATCTCCGACGCGGCCCATGTAGGCGTACGTCAAGTAGCCCGTTCCCGTGAGTGGATTCGATTCAAGCAATGTGAACGCGTCCTCCCACAGGTTGACCCGGGTTTCCGAAGAATGGTCCAAGTCGCCTGTCTCATTGGTGGTCATGCCGACCCTTTCCTTAACCGCTTCAGGTACGAAAGCGAGCCAACTGGTGGCGAAGACGACGGTTAGGATTAGCAGTTTACGCTGGCATGTAAGACAGACGAACAAGTAACCAACGGCAAAGGCCAGATACCCTCCTCGGGAGAGGCTGAAGAGCAGGCAAATTAGGGAAAATAGCGCTAGCGCGTATGCCGGCAATTTCCAGTTCCGAGAGGGCGCGTAGGTGGCGATGGCAACCATAAAGACGGCGCTCTGGGCTAAAAAGGCCCCTAGTCCGTTTGCGCCCGCGTAGCCCATTGGGCCGGGATCACGGAGTTCATCGGAGTAAGCCGAATAGTCTCGGCCTGACACAGCCTCCCAGGCGGCCTTGTCGGTTAGTAAGATTCCAAGGCAGAGTAGCATCAGGACTATTTTCAAGTCCTTTATGTTGGTTACGGCTCCGGCGACGAGAAACACCATCCACGGCATAATGACGTAAGCTTTCCACTCATTAAACCGTGGGTCGGAGGGCATGAATGGCATTGGTACATTGAGATACAACGAACCCAAACAGGCGGAGATCGATAGAAAAACAACGTGAGATATCAACAGACCCCGCCATGGAAGCTTGCCAAAAAGTGGGACGCCCCGCAATTTCAATCCGATCGCTACGGCGACGAGAGTTAGGATCACTACGTTGGATCCGAATGGATATTGATCCATACGGTACCGCATGGTTTGCTGGGGGATGATGGGGATCAGGTAGAAGATCCCTGCAACCGGCTTCCAGAAAATTGAAAGAACGACGGCCACAAGAAACGCCAGATAGCAGATTCCGATAGTAAAGAGTTCGAGACCAAAATGCATAGTTAGTCCTGACAGGCGGGCAAGTGTGACTCGTTGGAAGCTGACTGAGGATTTGCTGAGCGGGTCGCGGCGACTGGCTCTGCCTGTCGACTCTTGCTATTCTTCCGTTTCATGGCGAGCCAGACTTTCCAAAATGTGGTGTATTCAAACATGGGGGCCGAGAAGGTTCCATTCGCGCGGACGATGTTCCCCTCGTAAACATTCGCCCTTGGAATGGCGAGCGGATCACAGGAAGGTGTCCAAGCGCCTCTTTCGGTTGTAAACGCCAGTTTGAAACCTTCCGCGGCCACCAAATCGCGAATCATCGGGTTCCAGTTTCCATTGGGATATGCGAAAAGTTCGCAGGAAGTCCCCAAGGCATGTTCCAGAGCTGCCTTCGAAAGGCCAATCTCGGATTGAATTCTGGGGGAGTGTAGGGTGGTTAGAATTTGATGTGTTTGAGTGTGGGAGCCGAAGGTTACGTTCGACTGATTCATTTCAACAATCTCTTCCCATGACAAGGTCCACTTTCCCCCTAAATGTCCCGGCTCGGGTTGCTCGACGCCATTGGATTTGAGCAATTCCTTTATGGCTTCCTCTCGCTCTTCCGGAGAATATTTCTTCAGGATCTCAATCAATTCGTCAATTTCCCGTTTGAGTATTACACCCCCGGACTTGGCGGAAAGGCTGGTCATACGTTCCGGCCAAAATGGTTCGTCCGAGCCTATTAGGCCTGGGCATACGAAGATAGTGAGCGGTATTTGGAAGCGTTTGGCGATGGGCAAGGCCACGGCATAGTTGTCGGCCCATCCGTCGTCAAAAGTAAAAGCAACCCGCAACCGGTCAGCCGGTCTGCCAGGAAGGTTTTGGCCGATCTTGATAGCTTCGTAATACTTTGCGACGTATTCAGCCAATTCACGAAAGGAGTTCTCCCGGACGACAACTCCACGAAGTACTGAGGAGTTCTCGAATACCGAGTCTTGGAGTACGCGATGAAACGTAAGCACTACCACCGAGCCGTTTTTGCGAAGGCTGCGCTTGGCCCACCAAAAGGCTCCGCAAACGTAGAGTGAATAGACAAAGAGTTGCTGCGCCCACAGGTGCATCTTAATGGAAAAGGGCCAGCGGCGCATGCTGCTGTAGAATCTGGAAAGACCTGTTGGCCTTTCAGGGCCGAGTATGGGGGTGACCGGCATATCCATTGGATTCTCTGTGGTGTTTACGTCGATGGTTTGTTAGGCAGCTACGCGGCCCCGAATGGTTTACTAGGAACCGCTACCTTCATTTCGGCGTGCCGTCAACAGCGGAGGGATAGATATGGCTTCCGTCAAGTGCGGAGGTCCCGATTTGCTTCCGCACTGATTCGCGCGAACTCTCCTGTTTTTCAAACAACCAGGCGGCATCGCAATCCAGCAGAGAAGCCAGCTTGCCTTGGAGTTCGACCGAGGGTTCGCGGAAGCCGTTCAAGATTTTGCTAAGCATCGTCTCGTCGATATCCACCATTTGCGCAACGCGGTTCTGGCGCAGGCCAGTTCTCCAGATTTGCAGTTTTAAGTTTGGAAACATCAGGTTTTCTTCCCGGTTTGTGAAAATGTCAATTCTAAGTTCGGTGACTCTCGACGGAGTTTACATCCGGTTAAGCGACGAAATTGAATCGAAGGCTCGAGCCATGCCGGCTGCGTAGGGAGCCGGGCTGATGACTTCGACGTCGTTCATATCCACTTCCGTCGCAACTGATTGGGCGATTAGGTCGACGGATAAAACCAGCCTTGTGTGTTGTTTGATACGCACTAGAGTCCCGATGAGATTTTTGAGCGGGCCACGGCGAACACGCACTCTGGCTCCGGCGCGTAAGAAGGGGTGCGGGAAGCAAGGCTTGCCACTTGCCAGCATTTGCTGAACCCCCATGACTTGCTCGTCAGGGATCGGTTCACTCTGCCGCCCAGAGCCAAGAATTCTTACGACGCCATGTGTCTGCAAGACACGCAATTTCGCCTGCGAAGAACTCGCGCAGCGGATGAGGACGTAGCCTGGAAACAGCGGTTTTGTCACTAATTTTTTCCGATCGGCCCACTGATGTAACTCATCGTAAGCGGGGTAGAAGTTTTCAATTCCTTTGCCCACCAGCTCTCCAACCACGCATTGTTCCATATTTGATCTTGTTTGGACTGCGTACCAATTGCAGGATTCAGACATAGCTTCGCCCCTTCTCTTACAGGAAATTTCTTAAACCATTGAAAAATAAAAGACTTGAAATCGTACAAAGGGCGCAACAGCTGCCCACTCAATGACGCTCAGACCTTTGTGGCCCGGCGCCGCCAACGGAAAAACGGTTGAGCCTTCTTGGGCGCTTTTCGCTCGCCTGAATAGTAGTAGTTGCTTTCCACCTTGTTCCAGAGAAACCAGTCCTCAAAAGCATTAATCACCGCCCCGAGTAATTTCTTTTCGGGAATGAGTTCGAATGCCCTTTGAAACGCCGGTCTATCGGTGTGCTCCGGTCTGACGACCATCAAAACCCCATCACTGACTTGCATCACAAGTTTGAAATCCGCGACGGAGGCGGCCGGAGTAGTGTCGAATACTACATAGGTGAACATTTGCCGGACGTCTTCCACGAACTGCCGGAACTGAGGTGAGTCGAGCAATTCGGCGGGGTTTAGTTTCACCTCACCGCCGGTGAGAATGTGAAAATTGGGAAGTTGTCCAGCTCTGATAATTGCTTCCTCAAGGGACGCTTTCCCGCTTAGAACTTCTGCTAAACCAGGAGATGCTTCGAGGCCAAGAGTCGGGGCGAGCGAACACTTTCTTAAGTCAGCTTCCACGATCAAGATCTTAACTTCGTCCTTCATTGCTACGATCCCGGCGAAATTAATGGCGGTAAGCGTTTTTCCATCTCCGGCGCTTCCGCTTGAAATGGCGATCACTTTGGGCTGGCTCGGATGAAGCAAAATTGCCGTGCGAAGTATGCGATACTGCTCAGCTACTCTGGGATCGACTCCATCGAAAGGGAAGATTGGTCCGTCGTCTGGAATAGTCAGCCACACCGTGCGATAAGGGGAACTATCCAGTCCGGGAATGCCACCCTGGAATGGCTCATTTTGAAATGGCTTGGGGAATTCAGTGATGGGGTCGTCCAACCCAAGTGCGTTTCCATCCTGTTCGATTGGGATTTCCTTGCTCATAGCAGCGGTAGTTGCAGGCGGGTCAGGTATCGGCTCGCTGTCGGGCGAGGTTATCCAGGCGCCTCTTGTTGTTTCAAGGTCTTCCATGAATAACGAGCTGAACGCGACTTTGTGCACTTCATAGGCTACGCCGTTTGAAGAATGATCCAAGCGTGGAACGGTGGGCTCGGGAGGGGCGGGACGATGACTTTCCGCCAAACGACTAGTTGTGGTTCCGACGTCACTCTTGATAGCTGGCTGGTCGATTGAGACAGTTTTGGCGGAAAACGCGAACTCTCTTCTGAACTCCTTGGGGACAGTTCCTAATCCAAGTGGGAAGGGATCGCCGGATTGAAATTCATGGAGAGATGAGTTGAGCCTGAGCCCACCGGCCCCCTCCGTCCCGTTAGCGTATTTAGAATGGCCATTAGTGGAAGTAGTGATCCCATTGCCATTGGAGTGTACGGTCTCATCCGCGGGCAAAAGTTCCAGTCCCGCCATGGCTTCATCGCGATTCGGGCTCATTAATTCGTTCCTCCACTGGCTAGTAATAATGTTGCCAACAGGCCTGCGGACGTAAGAACAAATAGGATCACGGATATTCCACTGAACAATCCAACTTTGCCCGGCGCTTGTCGATTCACGGGCAGCCGCGCGATGTTGGGGATTCTTCCAAGGACGGAGACATGAGGTGACAGTTCCCATTCGCCAAGGAATCTATCTTTCTGTAATTCAAGGCTCAAGAAGAAGACTAAGCTTGCAGCCAACGCCGCCAGGCAGCCCACCAAATTATACAGAAGGCGATTGGGTGCAACTGGCGTAGTTGGAACGCGAGGTGGCTCAGCGATGGTGAACCTCTCTGATTGTTCGCTACGCTCCATTTCGGCCGATATGCCTGCGGACACTTTTTTGTCATGGAGGTTGCGATAGTTCAGTTTGGAAATTTCGTAATCTCTGGTCAGGGCGGCCATTTGCTGTTCGCGGATTGGTAACTTGCTAACTCGAATTTGATGATCCTCAATTTGAGCTAACAAGCTTTGGCGATCTACTTTTCGTGTGGCGATCTCCTTGTTGACCACGTCATACTGCGCCCTCAAGTTTGCTAATCGGTCCTTTTCCCTTTTCACGTCGTCCTTCAGCAGAGTGATATCGGCTTGGGAAGGCGTAACCGAAAACCTCTCCGGTGCCTTTTCAGTTTTTTCCACAGGATTCTTGGCTCGCTGGGCAGCAGCGTAGGCCGCTGTTGCCGAAGCGGTCTTGGCCTCTGCTGCTTTTACTTGTTCGAGGTCGAGCTGCAGCCGTTTCACTTCCGGGTGATCATCGTAATAACGCAATCTGGCGGCGCTCAATTGGGCCTCAAGCACCACGGAAGCCAACGGCGGCGGTTCCTGGCCAGGCACGGTGGGAACTCCCCTAACTGTAGGTGGAGGAGCATTGAGAGCCTGCGCTAGGGTACGGCTTGCCGCACCCAGTGACGTTTCAGCATAAGAAATTGAATTTTCGAGCATTAAGCGGTTCTGCTCAGCACGATTCTGCGCTTCCTGGTTGCTTTGTAATTCGGCCCGCTTCATGGACAGCGTGGACATCAACACCGACTCTTGCTGCGGAAGTTCGCCGGACCATTTCAGTTTGTATTGGCTCAGGCTGGCCTCTTGTTCCTCAAGGGTTTTCTTTGCCTGTTCAAGTTGTGTTTCGATGAACTCGGTGGTGCCTTGGGCTCTTTCTCCTCGAGTTTTCCGGTTTTCTCTAACGAACAGTTCGGTCACGCGATTGACGACTCGAGCGGCAACGTTGGGATCCAAGCCGTCGAAGGATATACGGAACGCGCCTGAGCGATTTCCATTGAGGCTGCGTTCCAGCTTAACGTTTAGATCTTTGGTTCGTATCCTATCGACCAACTCCTCAACCGACCTCTTTTCTTTCGTCGTGGGATATAGATCGAAGTCATCAATGATCTTCATCAAGTTGTCTGTACTAAGAACCTGTTTACCGATGGAATTGATGCTGTCTTGAAGAGAAACTTGCACTGTTGACGAAACGAAAGTCTCCGGAATTTTTTGCGTGTCGACTAGAATCACTGCTTCCGCCCGATAGATGTTGGGTCTTCTCGAGACCAGCAGAAACGCGATGACTGAGAGAAACGCCCACAAAAGCAAAATGCCGGGCCGGTGTTTCCAAAGCATCCTCGCTACCGAGAGAGGCGAAAATTGCGTTCCTATCGTTGTTCCTTGTTTTCTTTGCACGGAAATCCTATTGCTTCCCAGTCAACATCTTGTTGTCACCATCGTTGTTGATCACTGCAACTCCGGGGCCAACGCCCAAGGCTTCCAACTCATTGATTTCACTTCCGGCGGTTGGAAACTGAGTACCGAATCTTTGGGATTTTGATCGAAACTTTGGAAAGCCGTTTGGAATTCGTCCCTCGTTTTTGGGCCTTGTTCCAATTGTCGTGGAACCCAAAATACAGCTAAGCGCACGGCATGTGTTGTGCCGCCATTGTAGTTGAGCAGTTCTGTTTTTGAGGCGCTCATAAAGGCATAAGAGAAACTTGTAGTGGTCAATCTTCCCAACGACCGCAGAACTCCGCCGCTGGCCTGCGCAACTGTTAGTCCGCCAAGCGACCCGCCTGACAATCGTTCTTCTCCACCGTAAGCTTGGAATCCAAATTTAGACCCCCGCTTGCGATAGAACCAGGCGCCAAATATGGAATTGGAGGATGAAGAGGTTAACCCGTAAAGGTCTCCGGATTTGCGGCTAGCAGTAATGGCCCATGTTTGGCCACGATTATTCCTGTAGCCTAGAATTCCTGTACCGATATATGTGCGTCCACCGTCGCGGCCAGCATAACTGAAATTACTAAGGCCGAGTTGCGCATTGGCGAACAGATGCTCGGTTAACCTGCGCCCATACGAACCAACGTAGGAGTAGGCCCGGAAATCACTCACGCGGCTCTTTGTGGCGGTGACCTCGACTTTGCCGCCAAGTTCGTCGCGCTCACTCAACGAGTAGGTAGGGGCTACCGAGGCAAATTCAAATGTTGTGCGAGGTATCAAGAATGCTGCTTCCGTTTGACTGGAACGCCGGGCTACCGATTCGTTGAATCCTAGAGTGGTGACCAAGCCTAATCTTGTGGTTGGCTTGTAACTAGCACTGGCATTGGCTCCAAAGTTCAGAACTCTTGATCCATAAACAAGCGTTTGCGGGATCCCAACTAATCCGGCACTTGATCCATCGATGATGCCTCTGGCGAATTGATCGGGCGTTCCTTGCGCGGTTACGAATCCGGTAAATCCATTTTGCTTGAACACAAACTGGTTGAGAGTTGTCTCTTCGGCGTTGCCACTCAATGTAAATGCCCATTTGACATTCAACCTAGACGCGAGTTCCACAGCTAGACTCTGATTAAAAGAATTAAGATTGGATCCGTAAAAGGCGCCAGCATAGGAAGGCGTATACTGTGTACCGAATCTCAATCGAGGTCCTCCTGTTGCGTAGCTTAGCGAGGCATTCGCCGATGCGGTGTATCCTCCCTGGATATTGGGGACTATTCCTGTGATATTGAAACTACCAGGGTACGAGGAGTATCCGACTGAGCCAGAGGCTCCGTAAATGTCGAATCCGTTACGGCGCCCCTCACCTTCGATTCCAGTAACGACTTGGCCTTTAGACGCAAGGCCGGATGCGCAGAACAGGAGCGCTAGGTTAAGAATTTGATGTGCGCTTTTGCGTATTATTGTTGCTCTGAACATTGGTTAATAACTTTGTTTCCATTAGGGAAAGAGTTTGGACAAGATTCCCAAAAAGTGGTATTTATTCGGACGGTTATTGGGGAACCACGATCGTGTCGCCCGGCTTCAAGGCGATGTTTTGCTCCATGTGGTCGCCGCGTATCACGGCAGTGTAATCGAAAGGAATCTTGATGGATTTGCCGTTTTCCTTGCGTAAGACATAGATTTTGGCTTTCTTGGCGTAGTCTGTAAGTCCGCCGGATTCTGCGATCGCCTGTAGAACGGTAAGTGAGGATTTTAGAGTAAGTTGCGATTCTTTTTTAAGGGCACCAATGAGGTAGATTCGTTCACTATGGATTTCTTTTACTAGGACCGTTACATCTGGCTGGCGAATTTGCTTGGAAAGCTTTTCGGTTAAAGCTTTCTCGAGCTGTTTTGGCGTCAATCCAGCGGCCTCAAACTCTTTGATAAGTGGCAGTGAAATCAATCCATCGGAACGTACGACGGTGGACAATACAGAAGCTTCGGGTTCATGCCAAACGTTGATTCCCAGAATGTCGCCCGCCCCAATGACGTAGCCCGAAGGAGGTTGTAAACTCTCTCCCCCCTCACTTGTAGGGGATGGTATCGTAGACGCCTTGCTGGTTTCACCGGGCGCGCCCTGACACGTCCCGACGAGCGAAAAGATGGTTGCCAAGCACAGAAGGTTTATAGGCTTTGATTTGAACATGGCTTTACGACTTACGTGCACGTTAGTTGCCAACAAATTGTCGGACTCTCGTAACTTACACATTCGCAAGTAATACTCCTTCAGCGATTGCGCTCCAAAGTGGCCAATAAGTCCAAGGAATTACATGTGGAGACATATGAGTTCCAGTACTAATTAATGAGTATTCTTCCCACTTTTCGGAACTTACCAGTACCCAATCCCCGTACCGAAGTCTAAGGTCCAATAGCCTCGAAACTCTTGACTTTCCTAGGCAATCGGTTATTCTGGAGTTACCAACTGCGGGTATTTAGCGATAGTACTGTTAGTACTTAATGTGGAAAGAAAGTGGGATTCATTCCTAAGTGTTTGGCTTTACAAAGTAATAAGCTTAAACCTGCGAGATTGCGACAGAGTTGTAAACAACGCTGATGATTGTGCAACCGCCCCCGTTGATCGAAGCATTGAGCGCACCGTCTACAATGAACGAAACGATACTAATTACCGAAAGCGAAGTTCAACTCAGGGCAAACCTGGAGAGGACGCTCAGTAGCTTAGGTTACCGGGTGGAAGCGGCGAAGGACAGCAATGGAGTTCTGAACAGCCTTGGGAACTCCCAAGGACGGATAGATGCGGTTTTGCTGGACCTATACCTTGATAACCTTGGCGGTATCGACACACTCAGCGAAATACGCCGGTTTCGGCCACACATGCCGGTTATCGTAGTCTCCGATGTTTCTTCCACTTCCAAAGTGGTCGATGCGATGAGGCGGGGTGCTACTGACTTCTTAACGAATCCCATCGGTTCCGATGATCTTCAATCAGCGCTCTATAGGGCATTAACGCACGTAAAGAAAGCAGGGGACACTCCCCGGTCTTCCAATTCGGTGTTCTTCGGTCAATCGGAATCGATGAAGGCCGTGCGCCAATTGGCGATACATGTTGGAAGGTCAGATGTTCCAGTATTGATTCAGGGGGAAACGGGAACAGGCAAAGAGGTTATCGCGCGCGAGATGCATGCTCAGTCGGAGCGGTCCGGTAAGATCTTTCTCAAGTTGAACTGCGCTGCGCTACCATCCGAATTACTTGAAAGCGAACTTTTCGGGTATGAACGCGGGGCCTTCACTGGAGCCTTTCAGCGGAAGGTGGGCATGTTTGAGTTAGCCGATGGCGGAACTCTAATGCTTGATGAAATTGGCGATCTCGACTTCAAGTTGCAAGCCAAGCTGCTGCATGTATTGCAGGATAAGGAATTCAAAAGGATTGGGGGCCGCGAAACGATCAGGGCCGATGTCCGGGTAATCGCCGCTACGCATCATAACCTTGAAAACGCAATTGTGGAGCGAACCTTTCGAGAGGACCTGTACTACAGAATTAACGTCGTGAATTTGCATTTGCCACCGTTGCGGGAGCGGAAGGAAGATATCCTTCCTTTGGCCGAGGTCCTGCTTCTGCGCCACTCCGGCGACAACTTTCTTCCAATCCCCGCGCTGCTCAGAGCGGCTCTAGTTGGTTATAACTGGCCCGGAAACGTTCGCGAACTGGAGAACATTATGCGGCGGCTGATCGTGCTAGGTGACGCCGAATCGATCGCCCGCGAGATTTACGGAAAGATCAGGAACGCTGTTTCAAAACCCAACGGACCACAAATGTTGAGTCCAATCCGAAAACTAGAGTCTTCAGGACCGATCCTGGAACAAGTTACTCGGGCAAAACAGCAAGCCGAAGCAGACGCAATTCTCTCCGCGCTGAACTCGACGCAGTGGAATCGAAAAAAGGCCGCATCGCTGCTTCAGATCGACTACAAGGCCCTTTTGTACAAGATCAAGAAGTTAGCTATCTGTCCGAAGCAGACATCGGCTGCGTAGTGTTTTTGCTATTCACAACTAATCCCACTTTTTTCGCTAAACGCCAATCTACGGCTGTTGGTGTTCCCATAAGGTGCTGACAAGAGACACCTTATCGTTCTCGCAACCAATCGTGCCCGGGCGGAATCAAACAGCCAGGGTGACTATTTAGGTTGTCGCTAGGCTTCCGAGCTAACCCTCGCAAGTTATACTGGTTATAGAGGAGATCCGAACTCGTGCAATGGAAACAATATTTCCGTCTGGCCGCTGCCACGCAGTTGTTGCCCGTAATGGAAAATGGAGAGGAAACTACTCTAATCGGCGGTCAAGCCGTGATGGAGGGTGTCATGATGCGCGCTCCGCATAGCTATTGCGTGGCCGTGCGGCAGCACGATGGGCAAATCATTACTCAGGAAGGTTACCTGGAACGGCTCTCGGAGAAGTATCCCATCTTTAAACTTCCCGTACTACGCGGGATTGGCACGCTTGGCCACGCGCTTTGGCTGGGCGTCAAGGTTATGAATTTTTCAGCGCAAACGGCGCTGCCTCCCGATGAAAAGACGGGTGAAAAGACGGTGATTCCGGATTGGATGATGAAGCTGAACATCGTCTTTTCGATAGTCTTCGCTTTGGTGCTCTACAAAGGGTTACCGTTGTTGATCACTACCAGTTTGAAGCCCGTTGTTCCAGCTTTAAGTAACCTGATTTTTTTCAACTTTGTGGATGGTTTGATTCGCATCGGTATTTTAGTTGGCTTGATGTGGTTGCTCTCGAAAAGCAAGGAAATGCGTGGCCTATTTGAATTTCACGGCGGCGAACACAAGGTGGTTTTCAATTTTGAATCGGGCAAGCCCGTCACAGTCGAGAATGCGCAAAAGTTTGTCACTTGGCATCCGCGTTGCGGCACCAGCTTCCTGATGACCTTGATGTTTCTATCCATGTTGATTTACATGTTCCTTCCTTTTGAAAATGTTTGGGTAAAACTCGCGGCTCGCGTGGTTTTGACGTTGCCGATTGTGGGCCTTAGCTACGAAGTGATCCGCTTCGCGGCCAGGAAGCAAGGTTCAGCCATGGCTCTAGTAACGCAGCCGGGCATGTGGCTGCAACGCATCACCACCCAGCCCCCTTCCGACGAGCAAACGGCTATCGCTATCCAAGCGTTGCAGGGCGCCATGGAACTGGAACGCAAGCAGGGCGGACGGGCCGTGCTTGCCTAGCGTTGCTCACTCACTTTTCTCAACGTCTGATGAAATGCTGAATGAGAACGCCACTGAAAATGAGATTCGAGCTGAATGCAATATCAAGATAAATTGGAATTACTAGAGAAGAGTTTTGTTGAACTAGAACTGCAGATGGCTGATCCGGTCTTGATCAATGATGGAGAGGCTTACCGCAAGGCTGCCAAAAGGCGTTCTGATCTAGAAGAAGTTGTTTCAAAATACCGCGAGTATCGGACTGCTTCAAAAAACCTTGAAGAAGCCAACGGTATGAAACAGGAGACCGATCCCGAACTGCGGGCCATGGCCGAGGAAGAGATTCTGCGTCTGGAACCTGTACTCACGAGGTTTGAAGACGAGCTGAAAGTTTTGTTGTTACCTAAGGATCCTAACGATGACCGGAACGTTGTTCTGGAAATTAGGGCAGGAACTGGTGGCGACGAGGCGACCCTGTTCGCGGCGGAGATTTTCCGGCTCTATTGCCGCTACGCCGAGTTGCAACATTGGAAAGTGGAAATAACGGATTCTTCGGAATCTTCTGTTGGCGGCATGAAGGAAATCATGGCGCTTGTGAGTGGGCAGAAGGTGTACAGCAAGCTGAAATACGAAAGCGGAGTTCATCGCGTGCAGCGCGTACCGCAAACGGAAACGCAGGGCAGGGTACACACCTCGGCCGTTACCGTGGCTGTGCTTCCAGAAGCGGATGAAGTGGAAATCAACGTTCAGGATAAGGACATCCGTATTGACACTTTCTGTTCGTCCGGTCCGGGTGGCCAATCGGTGAACACTACGTATTCCGCGGTTCGCTTAACGCACATCCCGACGGGGCTTGTGGTTAGTTGCCAAGACGAAAAATCGCAGATCAAGAATAAAGCGAAGGGCATGCGTGTTCTGCGGGCCCGGCTGTACGAGTTGGAACTGGACAAGCAGAATGCCGCGATTGGGGCCGAACGCAAGAGTATGGTTGGTTCCGGGGATCGTAGTGAAAAGATCCGCACCTATAATTTCCCGCAGAACCGAGTCACCGATCATCGCATTGGGCTAACTCTTCATCAGTTGGATCAAGTGATGGAAGGCCGCGTTGAGGTGCTGATCGATGGACTCATAACCTACTACACGGCGGAGAAGATGAAAAAGCAGATGGAACAAAATGGATCTGCGGACGGCGCTAAAGCAGGGCGCTAAGCTCCTTGAAGACGGTGGCATTGCATCGCCCCGTTTGACGGCTGAAGTGCTGCTGCTCCATGCAACTGGCAAAGATCGTTCCTATTTTCTTGCCCATCCTGAAAGCGAACTAACGGAACTTAGTTGGATCCACTATGGCCGCTATCTTCATCAGCGGTTGAAGCGCATGCCAACGCAGTACATCACAAAAAAACAGGAGTTTTGGGGCAGGGAATTCAGAGTCGAGCCCGGAGTGCTAATTCCTCGGCCGGAAACGGAACATTTGATTGAAACTGTGTTGGCGGAGTGCCCCGCCGCGAAAAGAATTGTCGACGTTGGCGTTGGCTCTGGCGCGATTGCCGTCACGCTGGCTCTCGAATTGAACACAGCGGTGGTCGCCACCGACATTTCTGCCGATGCGCTACAAATCGCCCGCTCAAATGTGGAAGCCTACAAAGCGGCAGTTTCCTTGATTCACTGCGATTTAGCAAGCGCCATTGCTGATCAAAGCATGGAGCTCCTTGTTTCCAATCCTCCCTATGTTCCTGAGCTGGATAGGTCGGGCATTGAACCAGAGGTTAAGGATTGGGAACCGATGCAGGCGTTATTTGCAGGTGCGGATGGCTTGGCAATTTACCCTCGATTGTTTGCTGACGCAAGACGAATTTTGCAACCAGGCGGCATGTTCATGGCCGAGATTGGAATCCACCAGATGGAAGCCGTTTCCATAATGTTGGCCGCCGGTTGGACTGGCGTTCACTTTGTGAACGACTTGGCCGGCATCCCTCGACTGGCCGTAGCGACACGATCTTAAGATGTGTAATGATTTACACTATAGGTTTCCCGAATGCGCCTCGTTTTCCACATCGACATGGACGCGTTCTTCGTATCGGTTGAAGAACTGTACGATCCGTCGCTAAAAGGCAAAGCCGTGGTGGTCGGGGGCCGTTCGGAGGCTAGAGGCGTTGTGTCGGCGGCCTCTTACGCGGCCAGGAAATTCGGCGTTCACTCCGCCATGCCCTTGCGTACTGCCTATAAGCTTTGCCCCCATGCGATTTTCCTTGAGGGGAATTTAGATCGTTATCGGGAGTGTTCAAAGAAAGTGGCTCAGGTCCTGCACGATTTCACACCGCAGGTTTCCATGGCGTCAATCGACGAAGCATATTTGGATATGACCGGAACGGAACGGCTATATGGACCGCCCATTGCCGCCGCGCACAAGCTTCATGAAAAGATCAGGCAGGCCACGGGGTTGAACAATTCCATCGGGGCGTCACGGTCAAGGCTGGTCTCGAAAGTTGCTAGTGATCAGGCAAAGCCGAACGGTGTTCTTTGGATTTTACCGGAGATGGAGGCGTCCTTTTTGGGTCCGCTTGATGTCCGCAAGATTCCTGGGGTAGGGAAGGTGAGTGAAGCTACTCTTGCACAGTACGGAATTCGAAAGGTTCGGGATCTGGCGAGATTGGATGAGACCTTTCTTTCCGAACATTTCGGCCGGCTGGGAATCGCGCTGGCGGGCAAAGCGAAAGGCGAAGATGCGGGTGGTTGGTATGATTCCGAGATTGGAGTTGCCGAGGATCCGAAGTCGATCAGCCATGAACGTACGTTCAACGAAGATACCTCCGATGCGGTAGTTTTGGAAGCGACGTTGGCAAGACTTTCAGAGATGGTTGGGAGGCGATTGCGGGACCACGGTTTTCATGCCAAGACGGTGCAATTGAAACTGCGGTACAAGGATTTCTCAACCATTACGCGTGCCAAATCCTTGCCGCGTCCAACGCAACTGGATACCGAGATCGTCCGGGTGGTGAAGCATCTGTTTCGGACGAGTTGGAAAGCGGGATGTACAATTCGATTGCTGGGTGTTCATCTATCGGGGTTTGAAGGGCAAGCCGCGCAAATGGACTTGCTTGAAGGGGCGCAAACTGAGCGGCTTGGGAAAGTGTTCGCGGCGGCCGATAAAATGCGGGAGCGATTTGGTAACGATAGCGTAACCTTGGCGGGTGGAATGCGCGGAAAGTTCCGGGAGAAGGTACACGAGGCGATTCCCAATCCAACCAATGAACCTGTCAGGAGGCCGGGAAAAGATTAGGCCCCCATGGACATTGACTTAGTGTCCAGCACTTCCCGGACTCTTTGTGCGAAATGTTCCCCGTCGAAAGCATCGGAAACTAAATAAGTATTCCCTAAAGATAGCCCGTAACGAATCACGGATTCTTCGGGCTCAGACGAAACGTAAAGCACCTTAGTGTCGGAACGCTGCATGCGAATGGTTCTGGCCAGATCGGGGCCGCCAACATTCGGCATAAGTGCGTCTGCGATCAACAAATGGATGCGGCCCTCCCATTCGCGGCTGATTTCTCTGGCTTCGGCGCCCGAAGAGGCTTCGATTATACGGTACCCAAAGCGTGCCAGGCCTTTAGAGAGAGTCTGGCGAAGGGTAACATCGCTTTCCACCAGCAGAATGGTTTCGCTTCCGGTGGGCACGATTTGCAACACGGTCTTCTCGGGCCGACGCCGTCGGGTGAGCGTTTCCGCCGTGGGAAGGTAGACAAATACGCTGCTTCCGGAGCCGGGGCGGCTGGTTATTTTTAACGCTCCTTCGCTTTGTCTAATGATGCCGTAGACCGTGGCCAATCCCATGCCTGCGCCTTTCGATGGTTCTTTGGTGGTAAAGAACGGTTCAAAAATGTGCTGCAGGGTTTCTTCATCCATGCCCCGGCCATTGTCGGAGAGTTTGAGGCAGAAATAGGAACCAGGCGCCAGCGGCTGGTCGACCTCGCTATCTCCGTGGGGGAGGGAAAAAAACTGCGTGGAAATTGACACTTTACCACCACCGGGCATGGCTTCCCTGGCATTCACCACAATGTTGATGATGGCTTGTTCAATTTGACCTTGATCAGCATGCAGCATGCTCTTTTGTGGCGTGAGATCGAATTCAATTCCAATTCGATCGCCCAGAATTCGTCTAATCAACATTTCCATGTCGTTCAAGACTTCGTTAAGATCGAAATCCACGGGCTTCAATACCTGCCGGCGGCTAACGGCCAGTAGCTGGCGGGTAATCACGGAGCCCCGATCGGAGGCTTTTTGAATTTCCTCCACATCCTTACGCAATGGGTTGGCTTCTTCGAGTGATCCTAACAGTAATCCGCTGTAACCGGTGATAGCCGTAAGCAGATTATTGAAGTCATGAGCCAAGCCACCGGCGAATCGACCAACCGCTTCCATTTTTTGGTTATGGCAGGATTGCGAATCGAGATCCCGATGGTTGGCCACCAACTGATGGCCGGCGCCGATCAAAAACTTTGGCCGGCCCCACTCATCTTTGATTGCTGTGTATGTCAGGGCAAGTGTTTTGTGGGAATAGTCCCTGGCGGCCCAAATAGAGTTGCGCTGTAAGGGGAACGGGCCGGCAAATAGGCCGAGGAAATCTTGTTTGAATGATTCAACATCGGCGGGGGCGGCGACGATGTCCCATATCTTTTGGTTTCTAATTTCGCCGAACGAGAAGTCCGTGAGATTCTCGCAGGTCTGGTTGAATTGAACGATGGTTCCCTCATGGTCGGTAACGAAGAGTATCGTTGCGGCGTCATGCAATACATCGGACAAGAACGCCTTGCGGGAGTCGGTTTCCTCGGATTTTTGCCTAGTGTGGCTAATATCACGAATAATTAGGGAAAAGAGGCCCTTACCGCCCAATTGGATTTCGCTGAAAGACGTTTCAATCGGAAAGCGCCCTCCGTCCTGTCGAACACCCACCAACTCATGACTACCAGGGTTTTGAATGTAGCTTGCTCTTTTGCGGGAACGGTCTGGAGGCGGAATCAGGGCAGAAATGTTTTGACCCCGAATCTGACCTTCGGGATAACCGAATAGTCGCTCGGCTGCCGGATTCAAGCTATGGATAGCCCCGGCCTCACTCATCACGAAAATTGCTTCTTTTGCACTGAAAACCAAGTTTCGAGTGATCAAATCCGCTTCTGAAACGCGTGGTTCCGTCTGTTTGGCCTGGAATCGGGATATCGCGTAGCCGGCCGCTCCAAAAGATGCGGCTAGGGCGACCAGAGCGGCGGCGGAGCTTGCTGTTGGCTCAGTCGATTGGGTGGTTTGAGCGTCGCTTGGGAGCCCGAAGCTTAAGGACGCCAGCATGGGCATCCATTTATTTAAGAGAAAATCGCGGAAGGCCCTCCGTGGACTCCAACTTGAAAGCGACGGCCGCCACCCACTGGGAGAGGGTACCCGTTCTGACGAATTTTTGAAATACTCACTAGGGTCAAATTTCATGCCGTTATTCTTTGGTTAGCTCATTCATCCTAACCAACCGTTCCAATCTTGACAACCGCGCAACAGGGGTTTTGTACTAAAACAATCGGTACTTCGAGTACTACGGACTGCTCTTCCATTTGAAGGGGCGATTTTAAACATCTGCCTCCCATTGCAATTGTCGTACTTGCGGGGTGTTGCTTGTTTGGCGTGTGATATGTGACCATTGGGTAACATATGCAGGACGCTTCTGTTTGGATGGCGCTGTCCGATCCGACGCGGCGCCGAATACTCGATTTATTGCGAGCGGAACCGCTGACGACGGGCCACATCACAGACGAATTTCCGCAAACTCGCTTTGCCGTGATGAAACATTTGAGCGTGCTGGTGCGTTCTGGGCTGGTTACCGTTCGACGCGAGGGCCGTACTCGTTGGAACTATCTAAACCCTGTGCCGATTCGCGTGGTTTGCAAGAGGTGGGTGAAACCATTTGAAGCGAAGCGTGCAGACGCATTACTGGATCTGAAAGAGAAGATAGAAGGAGAAAATAAGATGCAAGTAGGGATTCATAAGGTTGCTTTTGATGTACAGATCTTGGCAAGTCGCGAACGTGTTTGGAAGGCTCTGACCACCGAGATGGACAAATGGTGGCGTCGTGATTTCTTCGTTAATCCGGATGCCAAGCACTTCACTATGGAGCCGCACGTGGGTGGCCGCGTGTTTGAAGATTGGGGCAACGGGGCAGGTGTGCTTTGGTTTACCGTAATGGCTATCGACCCGGAAAAATCCGTCGATCTGGTGGGGCATCTCACTCCGGCATTCGGGGGCCCGGCAACATCGATGGTTCGCTTTGCGATCGACGAGGCGCCGCAAGGGGTCCTGGTTCGTGTTTCGGATTCCACTATGGGCAAAGAGAGCCCAGGCTGCGAAGCGTCGAAGCAAGACGGCTGGTTTCAACTGATTGGTAAAGGCCTGAAGCTCTTTGTTGAGAAACCCGCGGTTACAAAGTCCGCAAGTGGAAGCCGCCGTCCACGTTGATTACTTGGCCGGTTGAGTAATCGAGCAGTCCATCGGCAATGGAACGCACGGCCTTGGCCACGTCGGCGGCTTCGCCCATGCGGCGCTGCGGGAGCAGACCGCCCGCGATGCGTTCCTCATAAACTTTTTCCACGGCGGCAATCATGTCTGTTCGAATGACACCGGGGCGGATTTCGAAAACCTTAATTCCTGCTTGGGCCAGACGCGCCGCGTATAACGCCACTGACATACTAAGAGCGGCCTTCGACAGGCAATATTCCGCACGGGCTACTGAGGCTGCATAGGAACTGATGGACGTGATGAACACAATCCGTCCGCTGCCTTGTTCAAGCATCCACTGGGCGGCTGCTTGCGTCAAAAAATGGGGGCCCCTCAGGTTCGTGTTGATGATCTCATCGAAGCTTTCTTCGCTAGCTTCAAGGATGTCTTTGCGCTCTCGCTGCGGCATGCCGGCATTGTTCACCAACAAATCCAGACGGCCGAAGGTTTGCTTCGTGAAGGCTAGTAAGTTCTTGCGGTCTTCGGCGCTGCCAACGTCGCATTGAAAGATAGCGGCGCCGGTTTCGGCGGCTAGGGATTGGGCGCCGTCAAGGCGCCCTTTGTAAGTGGCCACTATGCGGTGTGTTGCCGCGAGTTCAATCGCGATGCCGCGTCCTATGCCGCGCGAGGCGCCGGTGATTACGGCTACTGGTTTGCTCATCTTGGATGTTCAGCCTTCAACTTGCTGCTTTTCCTCTGGCTTTTTCGAGGAATTTGGTGGCGACTTGTTTACCACGCTCGAAACCCACATCGTATACTTTGTGGCGTTCGCTTCGCGTGTATCCGTAGCCAATGCTATAGAGTCGTTCGAGCGATTTGCCCACAACCCAGGTTGCTGCGTAAGCGATGGCGGCTTTGGGTATGATGCCGCCGCCGAAGGGAATTTTGCCGACGCATTCACGAGCCACGGCGCGCCAACCGAAAGCGCCCGCGATCACTGATGCAATTTCCGATTTTTGTTCCCTGTAGCCGATATGGCGGTCGCTCGCGCCAGCCAACATGAACGCCATGCGCATTTGATTCATCGTCAAGAACGCGGTGTCGCTCGCGAACTCGCCCACGGCAAGCGGCAGCGCAACTCCTGGGATCATGCCGGGAAGTGAAGTAGCGGCGGCGAACATAGCGTTTTCCTGACAAATGCCAAGAATTATTTTTTCTACAACAGCTGGCCGGAATGCTGGGAACTGGCGGGCAAGAGCAAGGCCAAGATCTTCCTTTTGCTCAAGAATCTGTTCCACCGTCCTTTGTGGATTGGACGGGTAGAAGGTGAAACCGTGCTTCGGACGAGGGATGCCTTCTTCCCACAAGTCGATGTCGAATTGAGGGATCGTCACCTCCGGGGAAATCTGATGAAGGTGTTCGGCCGACTGGAGCATTCGATCCTTAGTCATGCCATCGGCCAGCAGGAAGCGGCGCATTTCAGCTTGGCGGAATTCATGCACCGCAGCCAATCCAATATGCACTGGCCGTTCGGATTGCGTTCTTACCTCATTCGGATTTAACTTCGAGATGGCCTTTCCAACAGTCGTCAGAAAATGATTCACGTGGTCTCCCCAGTCGATGCGCTGCTTGAGCCGGACAGCCGGAACAACACTCGCACCCCTTGGCGCCATTCTAGCGCGAGTCCGAGCCTTTCCACTCTCACTTTGGACGAGAAAAATCGCAATAGGGTTTCAGTGGTGGGATGGAATTTCAAGGCCGGAGCAATTAGCATCAACGCTGGCGATTCCCGGCGAAGCGGAATTCCAGGGAAATATCCCAGTGGCGAGAACTCTCCCCGGGTGGCATGCCAGTTGACCCGGATCCAGTAGTCGAGGGCCTGCAAGGGCAGGTTGGGATCCTCAGAAGCCTTTATTTCCATGACAGTTAGGCGGCCATGACGATCCGCCGCGAGAAGGTCGATGATACCGCGGTCCGGTCCGGAGAACGTCGGGACTTGGCCGTAAACCGGAGACGCGTGGAACCATGGTTCAATTTGGGGCAGGCTCTTGCGGACCCCAGATTCGAGCCACCGCTCGGGTTGGCGCGTGTAAATCCGATTCTGCTTATCTTGACTATCGGCGTGACGCAGTTGCCGCAGGATCTCGACTGTTTGCCGAATTTCATCCCAGTGGTGATTCGCGGCCGGTCTTTTATGGTCCAGACCGAAGTCGAATTGCCCGCCGGCGAATACGCCAAATTCCAGCCCATTGACCCTAAGGCTCATTGTGCCGGCGCCGCTTTCAATTCCTTCGACGCCGTCGAGGGCCAGTGTTTGTTCCACCAAGGATGAGATGGGCGACTGTGTTTCTTCAAGCGGTCGGCGGCAGATGTCGAGCCTGCTCAATAGATTGCCCCAGTCGGTTAAGTCCGCAAGTTGAACCGAGAAGGTTTGGTTGAAGATGAAGAGTTGGTACACCGCTTTGGCTGGATCGAGCCACTGCAGCCTAAGGGCGGTGACCTTGGCTTGGTCGGCAGGTAGAAAGATCAGCAGGCCTTGAACGGTCAATTTAGGTTCGCGGCGGCGGACATAATCGAGCCAGATCAGGCCGTAGGTAAGGATTTCATCCGGCTCACCACAATCGGGAGGTGACGCGACGGCTGCCCAGGCGTTGGTTCCCTGATGCAGCAGAGCCCTGGGGAATTTGGGTGATAGCGTATGTTGCAGGTCGATTTCGCTGGTTAGTGTTTCCAGTTTCCAACCGGGCATTTCCCGCTTCAGCATCATTCGGAATTGTTCGCGGAATACGAGGCGCCGGCCGTGGAGCGGTAAGGCCAGGTTGGTGGGGCGGGCGGCATCATAGAGTGTGATCGACCCTAGTTTGCCGCCGAAGCGTTCGATGGTTAGCTTCAGGCGGCCTGGCCGTTCATCTTCAATAGAAATGGCGCGGCGGGTTAGATTACGCTGGTCGTCCCATACCGTTACCACCAAGTGGGTGGCCGCGGGTTCGAAGGAATAGCGATCGGGATCGAGCGGGAAAGGCTCGTCTCCTGGTTCTTCCAGGACGGGCTGTTTTGCGGTAGTGATGAATCGCCGAACGGCTTGATCGAGCTCTTGCGGGGTAGCACGCCGCGGAGCACGGGATGTGCTGATCACAATTGATTTCAGTATACAGGTTCGGACTGGTAAAATTGCGGTTTGAGCTTCAAAGAAAACATTGAGCAAGTCCAAAGCAGAATGGAACGGGCGTCTGCCCGAGCCGGTCGACGCTTGACGGAAATTCGCTTGATTGCCGTCACGAAAATATTTCCGTACCAAGTGATCGTTGAGGCCCACGAAGCGGGGCTGCGCGATTTCGGCGAAAACTATGTGCAGGAGTTCGAAGGCAAGTATCCGCATGTGGGGCAGCTGGGGGGCGCGCGTTTTCACTTGATTGGACACCTGCAATCGAACAAAGCGGGCAAGGCTGCGGAGATGTTTCAGGTGATCCAAACCGTGGATAGCGCAAAATTGGCTAAGAGGCTGGATGCGCTGGGAAAGCCACTTGAAGTAATGGTGGAAGTGAAGTTGTCTGAGGAAGAGGCAAAGCACGGCGTGGGTCCCGACGATTTGGGCGCCTTGGTGGAAGCTATAAGAAGTTGTCCAAATCTGACTCTGCTTGGCTTGATGACCATGCCGCCTTGGTCGGAAGATGCGGAGACGGCTCGGCCCTATTTCATACGTTTAAGGGAGTTGGCTGCGAAGTGGAACTTGCCGCGTCTTTCAATGGGCATGTCGAATGACCTGGAAGTGGCAATCGAAGAGGGCTCGACAGACATTCGTGTGGGGACGGCGCTATTCGGGAAACGGAAGAAGCTTTGAATATCTCCTACTATTCGCCGATGCCACCCGCCCGGAGCGGAGTTGCCGATTACTCGCAATGGTTAGTACGGGAGCTGCGTCGGGAGGCCAATGTTGAGGTGAACCCCGCCTCGCCTACGGGGCGGCCCATTTACCACATTGGTAATAATCATCTTCATAGGGACATTTACCGGCTCGCGATCGCGCGCCCTGGGGTTGTGGTCATTCACGACGCCGTACTGCACCACTTTCACCTAGGGATGTTGGATGAGCAGGCGTATGTGGAAGAGTTTGTTTACAACTATGGCGAATGGTCTCGCGGGCTGGGGATGGAGTTGTGGCTGAATAGGCGGCGATCTGGGGCCGACGCGCGTTATTTTCAATACCCAATGCTGCGGAGAATCGCAGAGAGTGCAGAATGTGTGGTGGTGCACAACCGTGGAGCGGCCGAGCTGGTTTTGCGGCACGCGCCGGCGGCGAGAATCGTGGAAGTGCCGCATCTCTACGAACCTTGCGGTTGGGTGGATCCCGTCGTCGTTGAGCGATTGCGGACAAGCTGGGGCGCCACGCCCAGCGCATGCGTTTTTGGAGTGTTCGGACATCTGCGGGAAGCTAAACGAATCGCAGTGACGGTGCGGGCCTTTGAAAACGTTCGGCGAAAGAATCCCAAAGTGTTTCTGTTGTTGGCGGGAGCGGCTGGATCTTTGGACATGGAGCGGGCTTTGGAGCATTACTCGCAGGTTCCTGGTGTAATTCGTATTGGGCATACACCCGAAGCGAAATTCCTTACGTTGTGCGCCGCCGTGGATATAGGCATCAATTTGCGCTATCCGTCGGCCGGGGAGACCTCCGGGATTACGATTCGCTTGATGGGCATGGGGAAACCAGTGATCGTCAGCGAGGGTCCGGAAACTTCTTCATTCCCGGTGGGCGCGTGTTTGAAGATGGCATTGAATGCCGCTGAAGAAGCGACCCTTGTTGAATACATGAAGTTCCTGGCCGGCAATCGGCCACAGCGGCTGGATATTGGGAGGGCAGCCGCGGCGCACATAGCAGAGCATCAGGGTCTGAAGACTGTGGTTCAGAAATATTTGGACATTTTGGTATCCTAGGTTACTCATGACCAAACCAGCACTTTTCGCCCTTCTTTGTTGCGGATTTTGCTTCGGCCAAGGGGCGTACTTAACATCAAAAGTGAAGATCCCGATGAGGGACGGAGTAGGCCTTAGCGCGAATATTTTCAGAGCAAAGGCCGCGTCGAAGCTACCCACCATTTTGGTGCGGACACCCTACAACAAAGGTGCGACGCTTGGTTCCGGATATCGTTTGTTCGTTGAAAATGGTTATGCCGTGGTGGTACAGGATGTCCGGGGCGAATACGAATCCGACGGGGTGTTCAATTCCCACGATCAGGAAGCGCCTGATGGAGAGGATACGCTCGAGTGGATCGCCAAGCAGAGTTGGAGCGATGGGCAGGTGGGTATGGTTGGCGGTTCGTATCTCGGCATAGTTCAGTGGAAACTGGCGTTGTTGAACAATCCCCACTTGAAGGCCATCTTTCCAATCGTGTCAGGAAACGACGACTATCGGGATCGCTTCTATTCCCGGGGCGGCGCCTTGAAGGTCGGCAATCGACTGTCGTGGATGGCAGGGAATCTAAGGGCTCCTGATTTCAAGCCAGACTTCGGAAGTTACGTTCGCTCGTTGCCGTTACGATTGGCCGACATTGCGGCAACCGGGCAGGTGAGCAAGCTCTACTACCAACCCGTGATGGAGCATCCTACCTTCGATGAATTTTGGAAGGCGCGGAGCGTCCGTGAACATTTACGGGACATGAAGATTCCCGTGTTCAGCGTGGGTGGCTGGTACGACAATTTCGTCGAAGGTGATTTGGAAAGTTTCTCAGAACTGCGAAGGGCGGGGAAGCTCGCCTACTCGGCCATTGGACCTTGGCCCCACAACATGAGCACGCCGTTTGAGGGCGTCTCATTTGGGACGGATTCAACGTTGCCCGTGGCCAAGCTTCAACTTGAATGGTTCAACCATTGGATGAAAAATTCCGCGCAAACCAAACCGTTTCCTGGGCCGAAGCTCAGGATTTTTGTGCTGGGGCGAAATAAATGGCGGGACGAGAACGAATGGCCTTTGAAGCGGGCGAAAGTCACTTCGTATTTCCTCTCCAGTAAGCGTGGGGCAAATAGCCTGAACGGGGACGGTGTTTTGTTGCCACGGCCGCTTGCCTCTGACCATCAGGATTCGTACGAATACGACCCGGCTAACCCGGCTCCAACAGTTGGCGGAGCGGTGTGTTGTAGCCCGGCTATTTTTCCTTGGGGACCTAAGGATCAACGCAAAGTTGAGGGACGCAAAGATGTCCTGGTTTTTAGTTCGGGAGTACTTAAGAAAGAAGTCGAAGTGACTGGATCTATCGATTTGATTCTTTATGCTTCTACGTCTTTTTCGGATACCGATTTTACAGCTAAATTAGTGGATGTTTTCCCGGATGGGACTGCTCGTAATTTGTGTGATGGAATGCTTCGGATTCGCTACAGGGAATCTCTCAGCAAGCCGGTGCTAGCCGAACCCGGCAAGATCTACAAATTGAGGATTGAAACTGGCGTGACGAGTAATGTGTTTTTGCCGGGACATAAGATTCGGGTAGAAGTGTCGTCGAGCAATTTTCCCCGCTTCGACCGGAACCTGAATACCGGCGGTTCGATTGTTGATGAAACCCGTATGCAAGTGGCGAAACAGACGATATATCACGGCAAAAAATACCCTTCCCGTATACTTCTACCGATAGTACCGGTACCCGGCGCCTTGACGGCGAAAGGTTCTGTCCCGTAAAGTGGTTATACGCTCACACGTTCGACGGCGCGGTAGCCAAGTGGTAAGGCCAGGGTCTGCAAAACCCTTATTCGTGGGTTCGATTCCCACCCGCGCCTCCAATCCTTCATCTCTAAATACCTGATTACACATTAGCTGTTCTCCTTCTGGGTTGTTGTTTTCCCGGAACGTTCCCGGTCGGTTACTGGGCCAATCCCGTAACCAGCCGCTAGATTTCCGTGATGTTTTTCAAGCTTGGCCATTTCCTCCGCGATCCGGATGGGCGCGGTGTGGTTGTAATATTCGAGCGCGATCCGCGCGGTGGTGTGGCCGAGGATCTTGGCCAACACGTCCACCGGCATTCCCCCAGCGACGGCCCTGGTCGCGAATGTGTGGCGCAAGGAATAGAAATCGAAAGGTGGCACCCCGGAAGCCTTCAACGCTTTGGCGTGGGCGCGGTAAATGGCTTGCTGACTCATCGGCTTGTCACGCCGCCGGTCGCCGGGAAAGACATGCGAGTCCGGGCCAGTGTAGGTGGTGAGCTGGCTCAGCGCGTCAACCGCACGTGCTGTTGTCGGCAGGGTGCGGCGGCCAGCGTCGGTCTTCGCTTGGCCGATGGTGATGCGCTTCCCCTTTACATCCACCGACGACCAACGGAGCCCCGAAGGTTATTTGCCGATCAATCAAAGACGCGGTGGCAACCGTGCGCCAGTTCAAGGACGGCAAGCCAGAGGTGGCCGGAATTTACCACGGCCCGGCGCCGCTCGTGTCTCTCATCAATAATCACCTTTCGCCGGGGCTTTCGAAGTGGACCAGTTACCGCTTGATTCGCTCCATGGGCAATTTCCTGAATCAAGTTCAACTTGGGTTCAGTGCGTTTCACTTGACGTTCGTTTCCACGGACGCGGTTATTTCGCGGGCCGCGCTGGGCATCTACCAAGGCGTGCACGGTTCGCCGATGAAAGGCCTTACTTCAATCGTCACCTCGCCTGCTGCACCCTTCCTCAATATGGCCCGAGGGACCAAAATGCTAAAGGAATGGTACAAGCCGGGGACACAGGGTGAGAACGTAGCCGCACAGGTCGATGCCATGATTCGGGCCGGTGGCCGCGCGAGGATGGACAGCGTCTATCGAACAAAAATAGTGGAGCGGATGTTAACAGAATTCAGAAAGGGCAATTACGTCGGCGCCACCATGCGTGTGCCCTTTGCGGCCGTGGAAGCCAGCATGAAGCCCGTTATGGAATGGGCTGTGCCCCGCATGAAAATGGGCGCGTTCGCCGACATGGCCCGCTACGATCTCGAACGGTTAGGTCCCGACGCATCCACCGCCGAACAGCAGCAGGCGCTGGCGCGCGCCTGGGACTCAGTGGACAATCGAATGGGCCAACTCGTGTACGACAACTTGTTTTGGGACAAAACTGCCAAGGATGTTTTGATGGTTACTAACCGGTCTACCGGGTGGAATCTTGGATCTTGGCGCGAGCTGGGCGGCGCGGCGGTAGACACAAAGAGGCTTATCTTGCCTCCAAAAACAAAAACTCTAGAGACAAGGCTCGGCGTGAACGGGTACGAGAAAACCGGAAACAGCAGAGAGAAGCGTGAATTTACTCATCGCATGGCCTACGCCATGGCCCTTACCTTCGTGACAGGAATGCTAGGCGCGATGTGGGCCTATGCACATGGTCGAAAAGTCGAAAGTGCAAAAGACGCGTTTTACCTTGAAGATTCGGATGGCCAACGGTGGTCGCTGCCAACTTATTTGAAAGATGTGTACCACGCAAAGCATGATGCTTACGGCATGGCGGTAGGCAAAGCTAGCCCCCTGATCACGTTGACTCTCGAAGAACTTTCCAACAAAGACCACTTTGGCCGGCATATCCGCAACAAAGACGATGACGCCCTAGATCAGCTACTGCAAAGTGGCGTCCACATTGGCAAATCGTTCGTGCCATTTTCTGCACGCAACCTGTTCGACGAAAACAAATCCTTCAAGGAAAAAGCGCTGCCGTTTGTCGGCTTCACTCCCGCTCCCAAGTGGATTGACGAAGAAGATTAGTTGGGCCGGTTCTTGATGTTGTCGGTGTCGATGGCTTTCTTGCCGGTCACTCCTTCGAGGCCGGTGAGAACGCCGCGAAAGTCATTCTTACTCACCTCAATTGTGATACCTCCTTTCTCCGCGCCGTCTTGCCAGATGATTCCAATGTAGTGTTTTTTTGATTTACTGAACGCGAACAAAGCACCAATCCC
>JANXXI010000315.1 GCA_025350695.1 Acidobacteriota bacterium | reverse complement strand
AGGTCCCATTCTAGGTTCTCTTCAATTCCCGCAAAGTCAGTTTCTAACTTTTTGCAGCATTGGTTTTCCGCAGATCGTGGACTTCTCTATAGCGGAAGCCAAAGATGCCCTTCTGCCGCGATTAGTAAGCTTTGCACGCATTGAAGAGGTTCACCATGCCCCAATTGACTCAGGCTCGGCTCAACGCCTTGCAGAAATTCTCACCACGAAACACGTCGCCTCCTTTTCGAATTTGTCGGCCTGTCATTTTGCTGCCGACCAATGGGAAGGACAAACAAGCGCGGACAGATTCGACGGTGAAAGGTTGTTGCGAATTCAGGGAGTATACTTCACATCGTTTTTAATCGCGCTTTCAGTCCGCTTCTCAATCCATCGCTTCCTTGAAATGGCCGCCAAGTCCACCAAAGACGCCTCAACCGTATGGCGCGAATTTACCACCTACGAAAGAACCATCCCGCTTATGGAACTCAGTCGACGCGAGCCTGTAAACATAACCTACCGGAAGGCCAAACAGTCGATGCATATGGAAGACGCAAAAAGCGCGCTTTATCGCCTGTTTCGGGATACACAAACAGCCGAGGAAATCTCGCGCCACCGTAAAGTTGCTGAACAAACAAGCGCCACCGAACACCGCCTTGGATTAATTGAAGTCTTCATTGTGACCGTTTACTCCGTCGAATTAGTTCATCTATTTGGTCAATCGCTTGAGTTTGAGCATCCCTATGTTTTTGGAGGTATGGCCGTAGTCGGCTTGCTGGCGCTCCTCACGGTTTTAGTCCATCACAAAGAGGCAATATCAGGTGAGATACCATCTTCAAGTGTTGGCAAAGAGCCCCCACTCCTGGATACTCAAGAAAGTAATAGGAGCTACTGGCTTTTAGGACTTGCCATAGTGACTCTCATTGCATGGCTTGTCATCGGCGCTACCAATTTTCGTCATCCCAAACTGGAGCAGCTCAATACAATCTGCAAATGTAGCGCGGCAAATAACCTAAAACCAGTGGAATCTCAGAAGATCTCGCAATAACGGGCATTGCGTAAATCAGAGGCTATAAATCTGGGAAGGTCATCTACCCGGAATAAAAACCAGCAATTTCTTATCAGCGCCCATCCGAATCCATCAGCGGCCCAGAAGTCCGATGCGATCACAACCATATCCACGCTCATTCCAAACGACTTAACACTATCCACCCTCAACCCGTCTGCTATCCTTTTACCGACATGAGACCAGACGACAAACGCAAACTTACATCCCGCCTCAACGGCCTAAAATCCAACGGCCCCAAAACTGCCGACGGCAAACTTACCGCATCCGCCAATTCCCGTACCCACGCCGCATACGCCAAGTCACTCGTCCTCCCTGGTGAAAAACTTGAGGATTACCAGCACCTCGTCAACGCCCACTTTCAGCAATGGAAACCCACCGATCCCATCGAAGAAAACCTTGTAGCGCAAATGGCCACTACCCTTTGGCGGCTTAACCGTCAGGCTCCCGCCGAATCAAGCCTTATCCAGATTCAAATCCAACGCATGTCCGCAGCCCTCGAAGCGGAATTTGAAGCCGTCGATCCCCCTGGCCTTTACGCCCTCGCCATTTCCGCGCTCCACAGCTTTGGCGACGGACCTGCCCAAATCGCTCGTCAGGAACGCCGCCTGCTCCGTCAATACCAACAGCTTCGTCAGGAAATTCTTGCTATCCGCGAATTGTTTCCTCCCTCGGCGCCAGAACCGGACAATCTCAACCCAGTTGAAGAAATTGAGTCCGAAAACGAAAATGAACCCGTTGAAACGAACCTAACTGAACCTGCCGGGCCACTCTCTTACATACCCATGCTGGCTGCCGAAAATCGCGTTCATAACCCATATCACTCCCTGTATTCAGCCCTTCCACCCCTACCGTCTACCACAGTTAGTGAATGTCTCGTGACGAAGGAGGAGCCTGTAGCCGTTGAACCTGAAAACTTTTCCAGGGCGACAATATAGTTTGCACGAAACGCTGGTTCCGGCTCATAAACGGGGCCGGATAGCTCGCGTGTAATGGCGTTTGCGCAGAAGATCGGTGCGTTTTAAGTCTCAGTACCAAGGCGGGTTCAGGTAACCGTAGCGCTGCCCGGCGCTGTGGCAAATGCTCGATACCAAATAGTTTTGAGAGCTTCAAAAGCATGCCTGAAAACAGGTATTCCGCCGTCACTTGGAGCAGTTACGAATAAATTACATCACTTAGCCAAGCTTTGAGTCAAAATGAAGCGTGCGACTGGTTAAGAATATCTCGACCCTGGAGGTGGAGAAAATTCTGCTACCATCGAATGTTAGCTTCGGTTTCAGGTTCCCTTGCCCCCAACAAGTTCTGGCACCCAGCTTAGTTCAGCTGTTGTTCGTTTCTGAGGAGAACTGAATGCGCGTCCATCTTGTCAATCCCAGCGATATTTCTTTTGGCATCGGTGTAATTACACCTCGTTGGCTGTACGTCCTTGCAGCAGCTACGCCCAGAGAATACGGGGATCCGGTGATCACCGACGAAACCCTGGAACTGCTCGACGTTTCGAAGATTGAGCCAGGCGATATTGTCGGTATCGGCATCCACACTGCGAATGTGCTGCGAGGCCTCGCGGTGGGAAGACTCGCCCGCGAACGGGGAGCCTGGGTAGTATTCGGCGGCATTCACGCCACACTTTTTCCGGAAGAAGCGCTTGAGCTTGGCGGCGCGCACGCAGTAGTGAAAGGCGACGGCGACGTTGTCTGGCGCAAGGCCTTGGCCGATTGCGTCAAAGGGACCCCCGAAAAGATCTACGACGGCGGTCGCGTCTCGGCCGAGAAATTTTCCAAAGCCCGTTGGGAACTGATGCCCGAAAAGGCCTATATGTGGGCCTCTGTGCAGACTGTGCGCGGTTGCCCCAAGCATTGTTCTTTCTGTTCGGTTTGGCGCACGGATGGGCAAGAGGCTCGGCAACGCGCTTCCGATCCGGTACTCGAAGAAATCGTGGAGCTTCGCCGCATGGGCTACCGCTTTATCGCCCTCGCTGACGACAACTTTTATCCGGTTACCATCACCGACATTGCGTTGGCCAGAAGGCAAGGCAATCAAGCCAAGGTGGATGAGCTAACGGCCACCCGTAATGAGCGCTTCGAGTTGATGGAACGAATGGCCTTGTTGCCAGACGACATGATCTTCTTCACCCAAATCACGATGGAAGCGGCTGAGGATGTCGAGTTCCTGGCGGCGATGAGGAAGGCTCGCATAAAAGGCGCGCTGGTGGGCGTTGAAGCCGTGACCGCGGAAGGGCTAAAGACAGTTTTCAAGGACTTCAACGCTTCCGGTGACGCGCTGGCCGAACAGCTGCAAGTCTTCCGCAAGAACGGCGTACACGTGCTAGGTTCGTTCATTTTTGGCCTCTCCTCAGACCGGCAAAGCACTTTCGAGGCAACCGTCGAATTAGCGAAAAAGGCGGACCTTACCTTCGCCCAATTTGTAATGATGACGCCGTTCCCCGGAACCGTGGATTTCAACAAGTGGGAAAAGAGCGAAGACGGATCGAAGAAAGTGGAAGGTATTCCCATCACTCGTTATTGGCTGATACCCAGTGATAAGCGGCCTAAGCTCTACACGCCGCATCCAACCATGAGTCACGAAGAGATCCGTCAGCGCACGCAAGGCGTATGGGATGACTTTTATAGTTTCAAGGAAGTTTGGAAGCGCGCCAAATGCGTAAAGAGCTTGAAGTCACGCCTGGCGTTTGTGTTTATCTCGAAGCTGTACCGTCAAATGTATGCCAACACCGGAATCACGACGGATAGCGCTCGGCGCAAGAAGGCAAATAATATGGCTCGTATGTTGGCCAAGCCATTGCAAAGTTTTTTCCAAGCCAAGCCGATGCCTGAACTTCAGGTGCCGGGTGGTGTCACTCCGATGGCGAAGTTCAGCATTATCGGTCAGTAATTCTAATCCTCACCAAGCGCGAATAGCCGCCTACTCGCGCTTGGTGAGAAATCGATCCGCCGTCCCTTGTGGGGCGGGGATCGCTCCTATCTGCTTCAATAATCCCAGTTGATCCCAACTGTTCCAGCCTTCTACAATTTGCCCGTCCTTGGTTCGCATAATTACTACACCGTTTACGCTCACCCGCCGACGGCTAGGCGCAAGCCCTAAATTAAACCTTTGCCCAAATGGGTTCCTTGAACAACTTCAAGCCCCTTCAGGTCAGCCTCACGCACGTTTCGCGATATGGTAACTTTGATCGCCGTCTCCCGGTGGTTCAAAATGAAATCCACTTCAGCCCGGGCCTTCGTCCTGTAGTAGTGGATCACTCTGGAACTCTTACGGTATGCAGTCGAAGCACGCAACTCATGGGCTATAAAAGTCCCAAACAACCGGCCAGCTTCACGCCCCTCTAGTGCGGAGATGTTCACCCGCCGCAAAATGCGCGCCACACCTGGATCGAAAAGATGGAATTTCGGGGTTGCAACCAGATGCTTGCGGCTACCGGGCTTGGCGGGAGGCGGCAGGAATCGGCCGATCATCGTGTCCTCAAACGACCGCATCGTCTTTGAATCCACACTAACATCGGAGGCAATGGCGGCGTAATTCACTATCTCGCCATTCTCTTTTCCAACTTGCGGGGGGGCGTTGCCGGCGAAGGCGGAAAGGTTGCGGTTCAGGGCCTCCGCCGCGATTTCCTCTTTCAGGTAGTCGTCGGTGAATGCCTGCAACGATCGGTCGGGACGGGTGGAATCATAATGCGACGGGATCAAACCGTGAGTTAACGCACGCAGCAGGTCAAGCCCTGAAACCTCGGCTGAGACCAACGGAAACATCTCAAACCGCCAAGCCCGGCTACCCAACAAATTAGCCTGCCCCTCGCGAAGCTTTCGCGCATTTGACCCGCACAAGATGAACGAAAGGCGACGATTCTCAATCAAGGAAATGGACCTCGTCGAGAAGATCGGGAACCTTCTGCACCTCGTCCAGAATGATCGGCAGCCGTAGCTTTTCCGGGGGAGCGGCATCCAAAAGCTCCCGTAATCTGGCCGGCTGGTGCAATAAGGCGAACCGCAGGTTAGAATCCAGCATGTCGAAGAACAGCGATTCCGGGTAAGCATCCTTCTAGAACGTGGATTTTCCAGCCTTACGAGTACCCCAGATGAAGGCCGATTGAGGCTCGTTTGTGGTCAATCCAATGCGAAGTTCAATGCTATCTTATAGACAGTATAGGAATTATGCAACCAACCGCCCGTATGGTAGCCTTCGACACTCTCTTACGTACCAATACGGGCGCTTGGGCAGATGAAGTGCTTCGTCCTCTCTCCAATACCCTTTCCCCGCAGGATGCGGCTCTAGCCCACCAACTCACCTTTGGTTGTCTCCGCCACCAAGCCCAGCTCGATTTCTTGATCTCCCATTTCGTCGGCAAAACCATCAAACTCGACCCGGAGGTGCGCATCGCTCTCCGCCTGGGCATTTTCCAATTACGTTACCTGGATCGCATTCCGCCCCACGCCGCAGTTGGGGAAACCGTGGAATTGGTGAAGCGCGCCCGGAAGCGCTCGGCTACCGGCCTGGTGAACGCAATTCTCCGCAAGGTGACCCGCGAACCGGTCCCGTACCCCGATCGACCGATCGAACTTTCCATCCCCGCCTGGCTGCTTGAATCCTGGACCCAGCGCCACGGAGCGGTCGCCGCCGAAGCCTGCGCCGAAGCGTTTCTAACTCAGCCCGGAGCACACTATCATGAGGGCCGCCGGATGGATGTTGGGGCGCAGACCATCGTACCGTTACTCGATATCCAGCCAGGCATGACCTTGCTCGATCTCTGTTCGGCGCCGGGCAATAAGACCGCCCAAGCCCTGTCTGCCGGGGCGGATGTGGTAGCTTGCGACTTGCACCTGCACCGCTTGCGTCAGGTGGAATGCGACAAGCGTGTGGTAGTGGACGCTACTTCGGAACTGCCATTTCATACACAATTCGACCGAATTCTGGTTGACGCACCCTGCTCGGGCACGGGCACGCTGGGCCGCAATCCGGAAATCAAATGGCGACTTAAACCGGCGGATATAGCCGACCTGGCAGTTCGCCAAACAAAGATTCTGAGCAATGCCCTGAAGCTGCTCAAGCCGGGAGGCCGATTGGTCTATGCCACCTGCTCGCTCGAAGCCGACGAGAACGAAAGGGTCGTGGAAATGGCCGCGGCTGGACGAATCGCTGAAAGCACCTACAGAATCCCAGGCCGCGACCCCGGGGACGGGTTTTACGCAGCCGTGATTACGGACGCTAATAGCTAGATCTCAACCTGGAAATGGCGTTAGTTTGGATCAGAGTAGCCTAAAGAACTCCTCAACTGCTAAGATAGGAGAGTTACGAGGAAGGGCAGTTCCCAACCGAAGTAGCTCACAATCTTCGGGCTGTGGCGCAGCCTGGCTAGCGCGCTTGCTTGGGGTGCAAGAGGTCGCGAGTTCGAATCTCGCCAGCCCGACCAAACCCCTCATAGACTTACGGAATAACCAACCGCTCCTGAACTCCAACCTAGAGTCATTTCCACTAGCCCCAGGGCAGGCAGATTGAAATTTGCCTGCCCACGATTAGCCCCTATCCTTCAAAGAGTTGTGGGAAATGGGCACGTGGGTAGGCTGTTTTCAATCGTTGTTGTCGTAGTACAACAACAAGAAATTTTCCTATTAAATTAAATTAAGGGTGCCCATCCTGCCCAGTCATGTGATTTCGAACACGACAGTTGACGACTGAGCTTCCAACTTGCTATCCAAGGTGTATGACCGTGCGCCGCCTGGGCTGACGTTACCGCCATAATTGGGATGACCAGGGGCCAGACCCTCGATTTTGACACCGGGGCGCTCGGCACAGGCAATTCGGCGGACCTACTGTACACCGGCCCTGGCAGTTTGCTCACACCTCTTGGAAACGGGACCGAGGTGACGTGAGTTCAACGGCCCTTTCGACCAGCTCACACAAGCAAACCTTTCGGCCATCACTACTTCTCCCACTGTCCCGATCCTCGATCTGGCGCTGAGGCAAGGCGTCATCATCGCAGCGAAAACCAAGACCGGGACGTATTCCAAGATTCAGGTCATTAACAACAACTCCGGCACTCTGGTGCTCTTTTCAATACCTTCACCGCCAAGCCTTTAGTGCCGTCCATCGTTTCCATGCAAAATAACTATGGACAGATTCCCGCAGGCTTGCCCAACTCCGGTCTGGCTCCGGGCTCTCTCATTTTCATTAAAGGCTCGAATCTATCAACCGTGAACGACGGGCAGACGCTGCGTTCAAGCGCCTCCCCTGGCCTTCAGAATACGATCAGTGGGGTCAGCGTCACGGTGACCGTGAATGGGATCTCGCTCAACTGCCCGCTCTATTACCTGTCGCCGGGGCAAATCAATGCCGTCCTACCGGGCAACATGCCAGTGGGAAGGGGAACTGTTTTCGTCACCAACAATCAGGACAAGAGCGCGAACTTCAATATTACGGTCTCCCAGAGCGCTTTTGGCATCATTAACTACAATGAAACCCTAGCGGCTACCTATGACGCAAACAATGCCCTCATTACCCGGCTTAACGCGGCCAATCCCGGCCAGACAATCGTGATTTGTCACATCACAGGCGGGGCTTGGAGTTGGCTTGAAGTTGGTTGATGACCCCGCCGATAGAATCCGGAACGAATCGGAGTTATAAGTTAATTAAACTGAAAAGTAAGTGGTAATAATTGGTGATAAGATCCGAAACCCTTAGGTGCAGGGCCACTCTGCTATCGAACGGAAACGTCTTATTAGCCGGTGGTGTCAAATTCTTCGACTCGAGTTGTCCCCGAAATACTAATGTTGAAAACACCTGCCACCGAAGGGTCATTACACCCGCCCGCCTGGAATGCAAATACGTAGAGCGCACCATTGACTGGGTTGACTGAGCATATTCTCATCGAAGGATGAGCCTGAAGGTCGGCCTTTAGACCGGGCTCCTTTGTGTTTTCTTGTTTTGTTGTTTGGATTGGTAAAGGCACAACCGCAGTCGAGGCGGTGGGAATGTGGGAATCGCGTCGCGCGATT
>JANXXI010000308.1 GCA_025350695.1 Acidobacteriota bacterium | reverse complement strand
AGTGACACGCAAGACAGTGCGAGAAACAAAACATGAAGCTTAGCCATTCAGAAGTTATAGCACAAGCGAGAAACGCAGGGCTAAACAGACCCTGTTAATCCGCCTCAGAAAGATTAAAAACATTGTGCCGTCTTATGATGTTGCTCGATAACCGCTCGCAGGTCCGCTGCAACGGTTTCCGCATCGAGTACGACGCTTTGCCAAGAGAATATTCTGATCACGGAGCCACTTATTCATCTGAGACCAAGCGATTCTAGCAATTCCTCTATGACCGCTACATTGGAGACAATGAGGAACGCGCCCACATTTACGAACAAGAGGAACTCAATTCTGAAATTGCCCGCAAGATTTACCAACTTCGTACGAGGGCGAGTTTGAGTCAGCGAGAGTTGGCTAAGCGTGTTGCAACTACCGCTTCGGCCATTTGCCGCCTAGAAGACGCAGATTATGAGGGCCATTCGCTCTTCATGCTGAAACGAATTGCAGAAGTGCTAGACAAGAGAGTGGAGTTAAATGTTGTGCCGATAAAACGGCGCTTACACACTGGCGGAAGAATCGGCTTGGATTGATGATTCGTTGATTACGACGGAGATGGGTCCTTTTTTTGATTTTCGACAATGGGGATATCTTGCAACTCGCGCGGGCAATGCAAATGGTCCTACTCTGGCGTCCGCCTAATAGACCGCCCGCCAAGAATCACAAGAATCCGTTGCCTCCACGCTTGAGCCGACCATGCGAGTCAAAGCACCCCAAAACATCCCAAAGGCGACCTCCAACAGAATCACTGCGGCTTGCCTCAAAACTAGTTGCTGCTCAAAATTGTTTGTATCGCATAGCGGCATGCATCCGTTTCGTAGATTCCTTGTCCGCGGTGGCATACCATTGTCTTTATGACCACCCGCGCGCTGGCGATGCTCCTTGCTACCCTTCCCCTTCACGCCCAACCAATCCCACCGCTGCTCGAAAAGATGGATAAGGCGGCTTCGCACTACGGGCAACTCGCTCGCACCATTTGGGAAACTCCAGAACTCGGCTACAAAGAATTGAAGAGCTCCGCGTTGCTCCAAGACGAGCTCCGCCGCAACGGCTTCCACATTGCCGAAAACATTGCCGGCATACCCACCGCCTTCACCGCCACTTGGGGCGAAGGTCAACCCGTCATCGGCATACTTGGTGAGTACGACGCTTTGCCCGGCCTCTCGCAATCCGACAAGCCGGAAAAGCAACCCATCACCGTTGGCGCACCCGGCCATGGTTGTGGTCACAACTTACTTGGCGCCTCCTCTACTTTCGCCGCCATCACCATCAAGGAATATCTACAAGAATCAAAGCGCCGTGGAACAATCAAATTTTTCGGAACACCGGCCGAGGAGGGTGGCGGCGGAAAGATCTATATGATACGCGCGGGCGCCTTCAACAATGTCGACGCCGTGCTTGCCTGGCACCCCAGCGACGAGAACGGGGCGAGTCTGAAAACCTCGCAAGCCAACATCACAGCCCGGTTCCGGTTCCGCGGTAAAGCCTCACACGCCGCCATCGCTCCGGAAATGGGGCGTTCCGCTCTTGATGGATTGCTGCTTTTCAGCCACGCCATTGAACTGATGCGCGAGCACGTTCCCGAAGCAACGCGCATTCACTACGTCATCACCAAGGGCGGCGATGCACCTAACATTGTGCCCGACCTCGCCGAAAGCTATCTCTATTTGCGCTATCCCGGCATGGTCACGCTCGATGGCATCTGGGCCCGCATTCAGAAGGCGGCCGAGGGCGCCGCTATGGCCACCGAAACCAAATTCGAGTTGGAGCTGGTGAACAGCGTCTACAACACTCTGCCCAACGACACGTTGGCCGCACTGGCAAACAAGCAACTGCATCGCATCGGAGGCATCCGTTATTCGCCGGATGAAACGCTATTTGCGGAACAGATCCGCAAGTCACTAACCGGCGCTCTGCCGCCGATCGACAATGCGATGAATATTGCGAAGCTGGAGGGTGGCCATAGCGGCGGGTCCACCGACCTTGCCGATGTTAGTTGGTCCGTCCCAACCACCGAAGTCTCTATTGCCACCAACGTTCCCGGGGCGCCGCTGCACAGCTGGCAATCAACAGCTTGCGCCGGGTCTTCAATTGGGCGCAAGGGAATGGTGCTGGCCGCAAAAACTCTGACACTAATGGCGATTGACCTATACGAGGTCCCCACCCAGCTTGAAGCTGTGCGCAAGGATTTCGACAAGCGGCGCGCCGGTCACGTCTACCATTCGCGGTTGCCTGAAGATGCAAAGCCGCCTTTTACTTACCGCGATAAGTAACCGCCTATAATAAAGCTGGCCCTCACCCGCCGAACCATGTCGAATTCGCTAACCAACAAAAACATTCTCATCACAGGAGCCAGCCGCGGTATTGGCAAAAGGCTAGCCATTGGGCTTGCAGCCACCGGCGCTCGCGTCGGATTATTGGCTCGCTCCAAAGCGGAAATTGACCTGGCTAAATTGGAGATTGAACATGCGGGCGGCGTTGCGCTTCACTTGCGGGCCGATGTTCGTCACCTCGATCAGCTGCAAGCAGCGGCTGAACGGATGCGTGTCCATTGGGGTTCGGTGGATGTGCTTATCGCCGCCGCGGGAATCCAAGGTCCTATTGGCCCGTTTCTTGAAACCAATCCAAAGCAATGGTGTGAGACGGTTGAGACGAATCTGTTCGGCGTCATGAACTCTATCCGCGCCGTTCTGGGTCCTATGATTGAGCGCCGCAACGGGAAGATTATCGCGCTTAGCGGGGGAGGATCGTTGACGGCTAGACCGAACTTTACGGCCTATGCAGCGGCGAAGACGGGCCTAGTGCGGATGATCGAAACCATCGCGCTTGAGGTGGGGGATCACAATGTCCAGGTGAATTGCATGGCCCCCGGAGGCAGTTATACTTCCATGACGGACGAAATTCTCAACGCCGACGAGAAGGCCGGGTGGAAGGAAATTGAAGACGCGACGACCGTGCGTGCAACAGGCGGCGTGAAGGCGGAACGACAAATTCAACTGGCGGCGTTTCTGGCAAGTGAATCCTCGAATCATATTACCGGCAAGGTGGTTCACGTTAATGACGATTGGAAGAAGTTGGAGCGGTCGACAGTGAATCCGGAATTGTATACGTTGCGGCGCGTCACAAAAGTCTGACGGTTACTTTAAGATCGCGGTCGCTGTTTGCCGCATGTCAATCCCGCAATGCCGGATAAAACTGCACGAACACGTTATCCACCTTTGCGTGCTCGTTGTGGCAATTCCAACAAGCCTCTTTTGGAAACGCCTTGGCCGATTTCAACGCTCCGCCGCTCTGCGCAATGAAGTTGTAATAGGCCCATTTTTCCGTCGGGAACTTACCTTCATCCTTCACCGCCGCTTCAATGCCCAGGAACTTCTCTTCAAAATGCCCGGTCTTCGCCGGAGCAGCCTTTTCTCCAGCCGAGAAAACTTCCATCACCAGCACCGTCTTATCCGGAAATTTGCCCGTTGCCTTGAACGTCCGGTAAGCCTCCGGTTGAATGTAGATGTTCTTGAAGGTTCCCTTCTTGATCGAAGCATCATACCCGATGCCCATGTTGGAGCCGACGAATTGCCATTGCCGGTACCCATCTGGAATCAGCATCTGGCCACTGGCTTCGTAGCGGGGCTCGAAGTTCATTGCGGCAATGAGCGCCGCGCAACCAAACAGAAACGGAACCAATAAACGTCGCATCTTTGCATTGTAACAGCCGCTCTCGTGGGAAACTGGGAACGTAAGCCTCGTCATGCGCACTCTGTCGAAGAAAACCCAATACACGCTCCGGGCGCTTTACTCACTTGCCCGCCAATACGGCCAAGGCCCTGTGCTCAGCGCCAAACTGTCGAAAGAAGAAAGCATCCCTCAGCAATTCCTGGAACAGATTCTGCTTGGATTAAAGAAGGACGGATTGGTTGACAGCAAGAAGGGTAAAGGCGGTGGCTATACGTTGGTGGCTCCTCCGGAAAGCATTATGGTTGGCCAGGTGATTCGGCTGATAGAAGGCCCACTAGCCCCGCTGCCCTGCGCCAGCGAGAAAGCATATCGTAAGTGCGATGAATGCGTGGACGACCGTTTTTGTGGGACGAAGCTGGTAATGCGCGAAGTCCGCGATGCGATGGCCCTGATTCTTGACCGCATTTCACTGGCCGAAGTGTGCCGGCGGGAAGACGCCGCAAAGGCCGAAGCGGAACACGATCAGGAGATCATGTTCTACATTTGAAAATCCCTGCGAAAATAGAGATACATGGAAAACGTAGAAGTCGCGCGCTTGCTGGATGAAACAGCCGACCTGATGGAAATCGCCGGTGAAGATTCATTTCGCATCCGCAGCTATCGGAACGCCAGGGCTGTCATTGAGGGTTATCCCGAACGCGTGCTGGACATCCTCAAAGATCCGTCCCGCAAGGTGACCGACATTTCCGGCATCGGCAAAGGCATCGCCGCGATTCTCGCCGAGCTCGCCGAGCGCGGCAGTTTCGAACGCCGCGACGAAATGATGCATAAGTACCCGCCGTCGGCGCTTGAGCTACTGAAGATTCAAGGGCTCGGACCGAAGTCCATCCGAACTATTTACGAGCAGTTCCGTGTCTCCACTATTGATGGTTTGGAACGCCTTTGCCAAGAGGGCAAGCTACGCGAACTGCCGCGCATGGGTGAAAAGCTGGAACAGAAAGTGCTTCGTTCCATCGCGCAGTACCGTCGCAGTTCTGGCCGCTTCCTGCTAAGCTTCGCCGACGCCACCGCGAAGGAAGTAATCGCGCTGCTGCAACAGGAAGGCGTCGATTCGATCACCCCCGCCGGTAGTTTGCGCCGGGGAAAGGAAACAGCGGGCGATGTGGACATCCTGGTGGCCGGGCCGCGCGCCACCGAAGCCCTCGATACTTTCGCCAAATGGCCGCGCCTTGCCGAGCTGCTTGGTAAGGGCGAAGGCAAAGCCAGCGGGCGCGTCGGCGTGGAAGGTATTCAAGTGGACGTGCGGGCGGTGCCCGTTGAAAGTTTCGGCGCGGCCATGCAGTACTTCACGGGCAGCAAGGAACATAATGTGGCGCTTCGCCAACGCGCACTGAAAATGGGCTTCACGTTGAACGAATATGGCTTGGCGCGAGTGGACAACGGAGAGCGTGTGGCCGGCGTCACCGAAGAGGAAATTTACAACAAGCTCGGTCTAGCTTTCATTCCACCGGAGATGCGCGAAAATCAAGGTGAAATCGAAGCCGCCGCGGCGGGGGAACTTCCTGCGCTGGTTGAGCTGGCCGACATGCGCGGCGACATCCACATGCATACAACCGCCACGGATGGCCGCGCGACGCTGGAAGAAATGGCGGCGGCGGCGAAGGCCTACGGTTACGAATATATCGCCATTACTGACCATTCGAAAGCGCTGGCGATGGCCAATGGCCTGGATGAAAAACGAGTGGTGGAATTTGCCCATCGGGTCAAAGAACTCGATCACGAAGGGCTGGGAATCCGCGTGTTTTCAGGCCTGGAGTGCGACATCCTGAAAGATGGTCAGATGGACATTGAGCGAGACGCGCTGGATGAACTGGATGTGGTGATCGCCAGTGTACACAGCTTCATGAACCTCGAGTCACAAGAGATGACCGACCGCTTGCTGGCGGCAATTGAACATCCTTCGGTGCAGATCATCGGCCACCCGACTGGGCGGCTGCTGTTGCATCGCGACGCCTATGCTTACGATTTTGAGCGAATCGCAGCGGCGGCGGCCAAGCACGGTGTCGCGCTGGAAATCAATGCCAGTCCTGAGCGATTGGATATCAGCGCGGCCTTAATTCGCCAAGCCAAGGCTCGCGGTTGTAAGTTCACCATCGCGACGGATGCCCATCATCCCAAGCATTTGGCTAACATGCCTTACGGGGTGAAGATGGCGCGTCGAGGTTGGCTTGAAGGGGGCGACGTTTTGAATACGTTAACCGCGGACAAATTCCGCCGCAGCTTGCGTGCGAGGAAATAGTCAGTGCGTCAGTTTTCGGCGGACGCTCGCGCAACACGACCGCGTCTCCCAAATCCTGGGGCCGTCCAGCGAATTCCTTTTTCCGAATCAGGTCTTCGCGGCTTATCAAATACTCGCCGCTTTACTCGACGAGATAGTGAAGTTCCTCTGCGCCTTTCAAGAGCCGGAAGACCACTCCGCAACGCCGCCAGTCCTCTCACCTGAACTTCTTAAACCTGCCCATCCCCCGATCCACATTTAGTTGGGCTCACGCCACGTGGGCGGGCGGCCCAAGGACGCCCTGCTCCGCCTCTGGGACCAGTCGGCATGGCCGCCCTATCCCGAACCCATCCGCGCCAACACGCGATCCGCCGCCAGCACGCCTCGATACTGAGCCTGCTCAAAAATCGAAATGCCGCTCACATCGGAATTCGCAAACTCAAGGCCACCGCCGCCCTTCGCCACATGCCGGCGCGCCGCATTGCTCAAAAAGCCAACCGACGGTCGCACCATCGCATGCCCATTGCGAAACACGTCGATCCGCGACACACATTGCCGAATATCCGAATGCGCCCGCTCCAGGTCAGCCAGGATGAACTCTGTCCACGCTCCCCAATCGGTAGCAAGCAATCGCCTGCGAGCCGCCGCCGGTTCTTCTCCGGACAACGGTAAGTAATAAGTCCAAACGCTCTTGTCAATGCGCGACGCCAGACTCTGATGCGTTGCCACGACGTAGCCGAGTGACGGTGAACTATAGATCACGTTGTCCCACGCGCGCTCTGCGCCCTGCTGCTCAGCGGGCATTCGGTCCAGTGTAAGATTGGCCGTCAGCCACGGCGAGTAGTCGAAGCCGGTCATCGGCGGATGTCCATCAATCAAATGGGGAGCCAAAAAGCTGGGTGCGGCGAAGATCACGGCGTCGGTGTTATAGACGCTCTTGGCTGTAGTTACTCGCCACTTACTGCCCACGCGTTCTACACGCCGCGCCATTTCGGACTTACGAACGCGTGCCCCGGCTTTTTCGATCAGCCGCTTGGCAATCCAACCGTTGCCCTCGGGCCATGTCAGCGGACCTTTGTCTTCGTGTTCGCGCGATGCGAAATAGTGGATACCGGCCCAGGCCGAAGTTTGACCTGAAGAAGATCCGTAGTCGTCGCGGCAACTGTAGTCCGCGTACCAGTTCAGATACGGAGACGTGAATTGGTTCTGCTTCAGCCAGTCACGGAAGTTGAGTTTGTCAAGCGCCGATGGCTTTGCTCCCAACTCGAGCGGCACGGTGAATTGCCCGGTTGCGCGGAATTCCGCGATGCGTTTTTCGAATGCCTTGTATTGCTTGCGGTCTTCTTTGGTGGCGGCGTTTTCCGGCTCTAGTCCCTCCTGCCACCGCCCGTGGAGATACAGGCGTTCTTGCGGAGAGTGGCATAAGTGGCGCTCGTCCCAACGGCCGTTTTTTAGTAAGCCAAGCTCGTCAAAGAGTTCCCGAACAAGTACGGAGGATTTGTTCGGAACCGGGACATAGTGTGCGGCCCACGGATACCGGGTGATCTCGTTTTCACCCCATCGGGCATTGCCTCCGGCGTCCTGTTCAAGTTCCAGTAGTGCATAGTCCTTGAAGCCGCGTTTGCCAAGGCGCCAGGCAGCGGACAGTCCGGCGATCCCACCGCCAATGATAACGACGGGCATGCGTTCATGGTGTTCGGGAGTGGAATAGGGTTGCTTGTCGCGGATCAAGTGTCCCAAGTTTTGCGATTCAAATACAAGGCCCCCAGCAATGTTGCGGTTACTTTTCTGTGCTAGCCCAAGCAGCCCGGAGGAAACAAATTGCCGTCGCGAATAGCTGAAACTTTCTGAATGTTGTTCATGCTGAGTGATTGCTAAGTGGGGCAGACCCCCTGGTCTGCGGCTGGCCCCCTGGCCAGCCTGTTCCTGTTCTGGAGAATTTCCAGTCTTACCGGGCGATGTCGCGCCATTCTCTGTCATAGGTTCGCACCAGAATCTGATCGTTCAACCGGTTAGGCTCTATTGCCACGGGCCCAGGTTTCATGTCTTCGGGGAATTGAAACAGGATCGGCAATGTGGCTGTGTCCAAAAAGCGAAGGCTTTTGGGCAACTCAGCCGGATACTTATATTCGCCCCGCCCAGCAAGCACGAAGCCCCACTCGCCAAAACTCGGCACATACACATGATAGGGCCAAATGCGCAGCCCCGATTGCTTCAAAGTCTCAGCAATCGTCCAGTAACTCGACTTGGCGAACAGCGGCGAAGTGCTTTGCACCACGCACATGCCATCGCGAGTCAAATGCTTTTCCACCAGCCGGTAAAACGCCGTCGTGTACAGCTTCCCTAAGGAGAAGTTAGTCGGGTCCGGGAAGTCGATGACCACGAAATCGTAGAAGCCGCGATCCTGTTCCAGCCACGGAAACGCGTCCGCGTTAACGACCTTTACTTTAGGGGAGGAAAACGATTTATGATTCAATCCCGAAAGCACGTTGTGTTTGGTGAATAGGTCGGTCATCTGGTCATCCAAATCCACCAACGTCACGGCTTGCACCTGCGGGTACTTCAGGATTTCGCGAACGGCCAAGCCATCACCGCCGCCCAACACCAGTACATGGCGCGCACCCAAGATAGACGCGAGACCCGGGTGCACAAGCGCTTCGTGATAGCGGTATTCGTCGCGGGAACTGAACTGAAGGTGTGAGTTGAGGAACAGACGCAAATCGTCCTTCCACTTAGTAAGTACAATGCGCTGATACTTAGTAGTCTTGGCTAGAATGATCTCATCGGCGTAGATGCCGTTGTCGGCAGCCTCGGTTATTCTATCGGCGAAAGCCATGCCGACGCCTAACGTCGCGATCACAGCAAAGCAAGCCGTTCGCAATGCTGCTAAGCGCGCCAGTTGCGCCCGGAACAAGTAGGTAGACCACAGCGCCACGCCGGCATTCACCAAGCCGAACAGCATCGCCGAACGCACCATGCCTAGCTTCGGGACAAGAACGATAGGGAAGAGCAGGGAAGCGCCGAGTGCGCCCAGATAATCGAAAGTGAGGACGTTTGAGACAAGATCGCCGAACTTGAAGCGCTCTTTTAAGATACGCATTAGGAGTGGGATTTCCAGCCCGACCAGGATGCCGATGATGGTCACAACAACGTACAGCAATAGACGAAAGCCCTCAGTATAGGCGAACGCCGCGAACAGGATTGCAGAGGAGAATCCACCCACTAGACCCACCATCAATTCGATGGTGATGAAGCGCGCCACCAAGCCCTTGGCCAGGAAACGGCTCAGCCAACTGCCGATTCCCATGGCGAACAAATAGGAGCCAATCACGGTTGAAAACTGCAGGATGCTATCGCCCAGCAAATAGCTGGCAAGCGCCCCGGCGATCAGCTCATAGATGAGGCCGCAGGCCGAGATCAGGAAGACGGAGATAAATAAAACGACCGCCAACGGGTGACCTTAGTGAACCGCTGCGGCAATGATGACGCCAATGCCGAGCGACATGAGGCCCACCAAAATGGCCAGCGCCACGTTTTGCTTTTCGACGATTTCCTGCCACAAGTGGTAGGGCGTGACCTTATCGACCACGGCGAAGCTACCGATGTAGATCACCACTCCCAGCAAGGCGTAGACCATTGCATTGAGTAAGTATTCGGGATTGAAATTCATTCTTTATTTGCCTCCTGTGTAGCGCGGCCCGTCGGAGTAGTGCGGACGATACGCTCCGGGATTATTGCGGACGGTTCTGGGCACATCATTAATTTGTTGATAGCGGTCGAGGCTGTAGCCCTTGTAGGAGATAACGGCCCAGGCGCCCACCAGCAGCACACTGTAGATCATGTAGAACGGACTTGTCATATCGTTTCCTTATTCATCGTCGTTACTTGAAGATTGTTCCGGCGCGTAGTCGCTTTCCAGCCAACGGCGCGTCTCAAAATTAGATTTTTGCATGCTGTACCAAATCGGAGGAATGGCCAACAGCAAGAGTACCAGGAAGAAAAGGCCCCATGAGATGCCCGATCCGCGTCTGGCTTTTATTGAGTACACGACGGAGCGGCGAATTGCCCCTTCCGCGCCATCTAAGTTTGAGGCAATGCGGAAGTAGTAAGTGCCTGCGGGAATGCCCGCCAAATTGACGGTCGCCGATTTAGAACCTTCCGTCCAACTCTCGCCCTCGTCGGTTCCGGAATAGTGGCTTAGCGTTCGAGCGAATTCCCAACCGCGGCCGGTTTTTTCGTTGATCAGTGTAACGCCAACGAATGCCTCGTTGTCCCTTACGTCCGAATGAAGATCCACATGCAGCATGCCGGCTGAAGGAATCTCGAAGGTTTCGGTCACGAAAGCTTTTTCTTCCTCGCTCTGGGCATCGACAGTGAAGGTGCGATCAAAAACCACTTTCGACGAAGATGCGAGGCTTAAGAACATAGCCAGCAGTATCATCGCCGCGAATGTCGCGAGGAACCACATCCAGGCTCGGGTCGGCTTCCCGATGAAGGGGTTCGGTTGATTGGCGAAGGGCGTCCCTGAAGATGGGGCATGGAGTGGGACGCCGAACGACTGGGTGATTTCGCGATAGTCGCGATATTCGGCTAGGCTCCAGGTAATTTCGCCGCTATATTTTTCCCTCGAAAGCATTCGTGGCGGCGCGATGAAGTCGTCGGATCGCACTGTCTCGCCCTTGTGCACCTCCCAGGGGAATTCGCCGAACACGTAGGAAGTTTGGGCGTCGGAGGATTGGAAGTGGGTGAACTTTTGGCCCTCATATTCAACTGCCCGTTTCCCATGGGCGTTGGTATCGCGGGGGATGGCGTGAATGGGCGTAACTTCGTTCCAGTGGCCCATGGAGTTAACCAGATACTTGTAACCCTTGTAAGGGTTGAACAGCAGGTATTCGTACCAGCAATAGGCGACCAGATCCACGATTACCTGACGTTCTTGAAAGCCTATGACTTCGTACTCGACGCCGCTCAGTTTGCCGCGCTTACCCAAGGGGATCTCCGGGATCACCCGTTGGCCGCCGAAGAATTCTTCGAGGATTTTCAGGTTAGGATCGCGGGCGTCGAGCACTCGCATGCAGGCTGGACAGGTGACGCTGATGGCGCGCCCCATGCTTCGAAGTTCCAGTGCATTGCCGCAGCCGGGACAGTTGAGGCCCTTTACTTTAGGAACGAGGGAGCGTGCTTCGTTCATCGCTTCCATCCTTCGAATTCGCGCAGGCCGGTCATTTTCAGATCATCGAATTCGACGAACTCGCCAAGGAAGACGAGGGGTGTATCTTCTGAATAATCGATGGTGGCGAACTTACCGTCAGTGGTGCGAAGGTCCAGGTATTGCAGAATCTGCTTGTCCCAATATTCAAAGGGAAGATCGCCTTCAACGCCAACGTATTTAGCTTTATTGACGGAGGTGACTATGTACTGAGTGCTATTGATCTGAACCGATGCGCCAGCGGGAACTCCATCGGGATCGGGCCACTTTTGCTGGTTGGGCCATAAGCGCGAAATGGCGTATTCCAGTTGCGCGTCACTAAACCAGGCGCTTTTGCCGCCAAGTTGGATGTGCCATTCATTCCAGCCGCCTAACTCGTACTCATAAAGGATGCGGCCAACCACTTCAAACGCTTCGCCCTTGTAACTACCGCGTACGCCTAGCTGAATTGGGGACGCGTCGATCGGCCATTCGCCGACTACGCCAACGCGCTTCAGGTCTTTATCCTGGCGCACCAGGATAGACTTGCAGAATCCGCACGTTGTCTGCACTGCCGCTTGATAGCGGAAGACGATTTCAGCACCGCAATTTGGGCAGGATGCTCTTAGTTCCATGGCTGACCATAGGGCCGTTCCAGCTTGCGGACACGTACCTCAACGGCATCGCCGAAGGCATGCTTCAGGCATGCTTCAAAATCGTAATCGTTTCGGCTGCGGCAACAGAATACATTCAAGCATAGCGAACCATACTCTGGAAACGTATGGCAGGCCAGATGCGATTCGGCCAGCAGGCACATGCCTGTGATGCCGCCGGGGCCGGGGAATTGATGCCACATGGCTGGCTCAACGGGATGGAGCGCCATGCCGTCAATCAGGTTTTCGAAGAGAACGTTTAGGAGGACCGGGTCGCGCAAGGCTGCTTCATTGCAGCCCCGCGCTTCCACGATCCACTCACAACCAGAGGGGGTCATTGGATGTTTTGACTTAGTAACTTACTCTTGCTTAGTCCCGCATTCGCCGCAGAACTTCGCCGCGCGTGCGATCTTAGTTCCACAGTTGGAGCAGAACTTAGTTTCACCGGCAGGCGTAGCTGCCGGCGCTGCGGGAGCCACCGGAGTTACTCCAGCGGGAGGAGTTCCGCCACCTTGGGGAGGAGGTTGTTGGCCGGGATTCGTCATTCCCCCGAGTGCGCCGGCAAACTGCTGGCCGAAGAGCAATCCTGCCCCAAGACCCATGCCGGTTCCAACTGCTCCGCCGCCTTCGTTGGCTGCGGCGATGGGGATGGACTGCGCTACTTGGTATTGCGTGTAGCGGCCCATATCGCCGAGCATGTTCATGCTGATGCGTTCGTCCAGCTTCTTCTGCAATTCTTCGGGCAGAGAGAATTCGCGAACCACGAAGGTATCCAGTTGCAGACCGAATTCGTCAAAGGCGGGTTGAAGTCCCGCAAGGATCTTGGCGCCAAGTTCTACCTGGTTCGAGATCAGGTCAAGGAACGGAATGCCGCTTTGGGCGATGGCGTCACCCATCAGTCCGACGACCGTCGAGCGTAACTGCTCGTCCACATCGCCCACATGGACGATTTGCCGTGTTCCCGCGATCTTAATATGGAACTGTTTGGGGTTGGAAACGTGCCATGAATAGACGCCGTTACCCCGAACGCGAATGGCTCCGAATTCTTTATCGCGAATGGTGAGGGGGTTTTGCGTGCCCCACTTTTGATTGATTTGCTGGTGCGTGCTGAAGAAATAGACGTCGCTCTTGAAAGGGGACTCAAACTTCTTGTCCCAGTTCATAAGGTTAGTCAGGATCGGCAAGTTTTGCGTGTTAAGCGTGTATAGCCCCGGCCCAAAGGCGTCGGCCGCACGGCCTTCATTAACAAACAGGGCTGCCTGTGATTCGCGAACGGTTAGCTTACCTCCGTTCTGAATCTCCATATCCTGCATGGGGTACCGATAGGAGAGGATGCCCTCTTCCGGTTCCGTCCACTGGATTACATCAATAAACTGCTTGGACAAAAAGTCACGAATACCCATTGGGTTTGCTCTGCGCTCCTTTCCGCTCTCTCTCTCGATGAGTATAACGAAGACCGGTGTTGGATTGTTCCGTTGCGGTCACGATTCCAAACTCTCACTTAAGAAGTGTAACGGTTGCACGTCGACCGTCACTTATGATGTAGTCATTTAAGATCAAAGGCTTAACGGTAATCACATGACAAAATCTCCATCCTCGACTCTATCTTTATTAATGTCGGCACTGATTGCATGTACTGGCAGTCCTACACTTCTTAGTCAAGACCCGCCAAAGCTCAAAATTTTGATTATCGAAGGTGAGGGCGCGACCAACAATATTAAGCAGCGCACCGCGCGCGAACCTATCGTTGAAGTGCAGGACGAAAACAATAAGCCGGTCGGCGGAGCTATTGTGACGTTTACGGCGCCCAACTATGGGGCATCTGGAACATTTCAAGGAGGCTCGAAGATTTTTACGGTGACGACGGATTCGAATGGGCGTGCCACGGCCAGAGGCTTCCAGCCGAATTCGGCAAAGGGTCAACTTAAATTGCAAGTGCGGGCGCAAGCGAATGGGCAATCCGCCAGTGCGGAAATCAGCATGACGAACGTGGCGGGTGGTGGAGGAGCAGGAATGAGCACGTCGGCCAAGTGGTGGACGGTTGTGGCGGTTGGTGCGGGTGCAGCGGTGGCAGGCGGAATTCTAGGAACGCGCGGATCGAGCACCACGCCGCCATCGACGACAACGATTTCGGCGGGCGCAGGTACAGTGGTTGGCCGTTAGGAGAATTTATGAAGCGGATATTAACTGTTACGTTATTCACTGCGGGGATTGCTATTGCGCAATCGAACCAAGGCTTGATAGGGGTTCCTTGGTTAGGCTGGGTTTTTGATTCCGAAGCGAAGGCGGCGCGGCCGATTACCGGGCTTGCGATGTCGGCTATGCTGGGCGCGAAAACGGATGTGCCATTGTCGATGGCGGTGGGTTCTCCAGAGGGATCATTCGCATTGGGTGTGGCTGCTGAAAGCGGCAAAGTATTGGTGGTCCGTGGCGCGGGCGTTACGGAATTGGCCGGAGCCAGAGTTAGTCCTTCGCGCAGTGTGATGAGTGTTCGAGGCACGGTTGCCGCGCTTTATTTTGAAGAAGGCAACACGGTTCAGATTTTTGACGGACTCCCCGGTGCCGCGCGCTTGGCGCGTGAGTTGACGATCGATGCGACGCCTGTTGCGCTGGCTGTGGATGACAGCGGATCGACCGTGTTGGCTTCGGGCGCGGACGGGCTGTTTTCCTACAAGGCAGAACAGGGCAAGCAGCTAGTGATTTCCGGGGCTGCCGTCGCGGAGGCTGGATTCATTGGTGTTGGCGGCGATTTGGTGGCGGTCAACGACCGAAAAGTGATGTTGATGCGTGGCGGACAAATTTCGGAGTTGTCGCAGGACGATGGAGTGGTGGATGCCGTCAAGGCATCCGTTTCCGCCGACGGGCGGAGCCTGGTGGTGTTGTCGAAACGGGGCGGCATATTAGTTCGCGACTTAGTGTCGGGCGCGAGCCGAACGCTTTCATGTTACTGCACGGCTAGTGAGCTAAGTAGGTTGCACGGGAATTCCGTGTTCCGCCTGAATGGGCTGGAGGATGGCACAGTTTGGCTGGTGAATGGGGATGAGGATGAGCCAAAGGTGACGTTTGTTGCCATGCGAGGTGAAAACTAATGCGGGCGCAACGATTCATAGTAGGTCTATTGTTGGCTGCCGGCATGTCATTTGGCCAGCAAACAATCACGGATGGGGCATTTCCTCCCGCCAACTGGACAGAAGTGATTACTGGAGCTGGTACGGTTTCAAACGTTTATACCCCCACCCAGGCGGCTGTGGGTGGAAATCCAACTTCGTATCGAGATGAAACGCACGTTGTGGACAGAGGATTCAATAACGGGGCATCCGTTCGGTACTTCAATTTTTATACGCAACAAACTCTTGTTACGACGAATGGTATTACCACGATTGATTACTCCTATGATGTGATCAACCTAGGAATGTTGGCGGTCGCCTACGGATTGGCATTGCGGCAGAGCGGCAATGTTTACGTTGGCCCAACAGATACGGCAGCGATAGGCGCCGCCTGGACTCCCAAGGTAAGAACTGCTTTAGCGAATAGCAGCTTCTGCCTAGCCCCGAACGCGTCGACAACCGATTGCTCCAGCACTCCGAATTTTTCGGCCGGCGCTCCAGGCATCGAGGTTGGATTCTTCATCGCTAACAGCTTTGTCGGCGGCAGTCAGGTAGCCAATTACCGTTCGGGAATCGACAATTTCAGCATCAGCGCCAACTCACCTTTTGCTCCCCTAACATGCACCACTACGGCGACTCCGACTCCGCGGACGATTCGAAGTTCGGGTTTGACGGAACTGGCTGGGGACGTAGTGCTGACCTGCACCGGCGGAACGCCGACTGCCGCTGGAATAGCGATTCCGCTGGTGGATTTCACACTTACTTACCAGGCGCCCGTTACCACGCCAGTGATTGGACAAAGCACCAATCCGAATTCGAACACAACAGTGCAGCGGAGTGGGGCGCTGTTATTGTTGGACGAGCCTGCGCCGGCGAATCAATTTGTCTGCGACAACATATTTACCGGCTTTTGCGGAGGATTTGGAAACGGCACGGGAGCAACCACATACTATGGCGCTGGAGTGCAAACGGCCAATAATCCGAATAACCGGAATGTGCATGCGGGTGTGGTGACCACCAACTCCAACACAATCGCGTTTCTGGGAATTCCTTTTGATCCACCGGGCAACGGGACACGCGTTTTGCGATTTACGAATGTACGTCTCGACGTGAGTCAATTGGCGGTGGGGGCGGCGATAAATGCGTCGCTTAATTCCACGCCGGCGGTGAATGCCGCTGTCCCGACAGTGCTTGTGGCGAATACCGCTGTAGCGAATAATCTGACGATCTTGCGCGACCTGAATAGTACGAGTGCAACGATCATCCCTTTGCCTCTGCTCCAGAACCTGGGGATTCAGAAGGCTGCTAACTTAACATTCACCAGGGGGTTCGCATCAGCATGGCTTCCGCGGTCCGCAACTCCATCTCCTGATATTAATACGGTACCCACACCCCTGGCGCAAAATACAGTTGCGCGGCCCACACCGTCGGAGACGGGATTCTACAACCCCGCCTTCCCGACTGTTACTAACATCGGAACTTACAACACTTCCGGGCTAGCTAGTCAAGGAACCAGGTTAGCCGTCAAGTTTAGTAATATTCCCGCGAATACTTCAATCTATGTTGATGTGTCGAATCAAAATGGCGCTAACAGCGCGCGTTTAACAGCTTCGGAAAATGGGGCATTTAGCCCGGTGGCGGCGACCTCCGGCCTGACCTTGGCTGGCGGTCAAGCGCTGCCGAACGTTGCCAGACTCACCGTGACGAACGGAAGCGCCACGGCCGTTTGGGAAGTGCTAAGCATCGACGCACTTACCACGTCTGGGTTCGACTTTGGTTTCTATTTTTCGACGACCGCCATTCCGGTGGGTAACTACCCGACTCCGCAAGTCGATTTTACAATCGTCCCCCAGGATCCTAATAATGTGACGAGCTTAGTTCCAAAGTTCACCGTCGTTTCCTCGCCAAGAGCGTTGTTCAACTTCGTGAACCCGCTGGTCTGTAATACTGCTACAAATCCGCGCATTCTGCGTCAGGGCGGGATAGCTGAACTGGTGAGTGACATTGTGCTGACTTGCACGGGCGGTGGACCCACTGGGGTTGGAAGCGCGATTCCGCAAACTACTTTCCAGCTGACCTCAAACGCTTTCATTACGACTCCTGTTAACACGGGCTTCACCGCGCCCGCTAACAATCCTTGGGCTCCGGCCGGGGCGTGGGCTATTCTGGATGAGCCCGGCGCCAACAGCCAGTTTCCTTGTTTGGGCCACCTTACTTGCCTGAGTTTTGGGAACGGTACTGGACAAGGGTATTACGGAAGCGGCACGCAAACGGCCAACTCTCCCAATGTTCGTAATGTATATCCTGGCAGTTATCCTCTGAGTGATTCGACGACCGTGCAGACACGTGCCCGGTCTATTGTATGGGAAGGCGTGCCAGTCGACGGGATCGGCAACGGCAGCCGCGTGTTCCGCTTCACGGGGGTTAGGGTTAGCACCCTGAATTCTGATTCGACCGCCATTTTCGGAACCATCACGTCAACATCGGCGAACATTCCGATCGTGATTAACAATGGGGCCAACCTTATTTTGGGTAACATATCGAGTTTCGTCACAACCTCAATGCGGACGGCGGACAACTCGGCAGTGCTTGCTACTCAGGGCGCTTCGTTGCCCTTTGTTCCCTCAACGACGTTCCAAAAAATTTCCACGCTTCGATTCCGGAAGTTGTACGCCAGCGCCTTTCTGCCTAGGATCGCGGGGACTGTGACTTCACTCGATGCGCCACCGCCCGTCGCCTTTTCTAGCCAAGGAAGTGTTGGAACGGTATTCGCTTCGGAGACCGGTTTCTGGAATCCGGCGTTCCCCAATAACGTGACCACCGGGTTTGGTAACGGTGGGTTGGCTGGACTGGCCGATCAAGGTACGCGCCTGGTCGCTCGGTTCACGAATTTGCCCCCTGGAGTATTGGTGTACGTAGACATTTACAACAGTGGGGCTGCGCTTAATGGACGTGCGGCGCGCTTGACGCCCGTTGAAACGGGACCATTCGCGGCGACGCCTGCCACAGCTGGTCTGCCCCAAAGCAACGTCGCCCAAATCACCGTCAATAGCGACGGGACGGCTACGGCGGTATGGGAGGTGCTTTCGGGTGACCTGCTTTCCGCTGTTTCCGATTTCGATTTCGGTCTTTACGTCGCGACGGGTTCGACACTGGGTGGCGTGATACCGCCGAACCCAACGATACGGCTATCGGTTGGACCCACTAGTAGTGATGAATTGCCATCTACTGTTTACGTGCCGCGGTTTGCGCCGTCGCCAGCGTCGAACACCCTGATCACTTTCACGAACCCGCCGCCAGTGGTTCCGACGCCTCCTCCTGCCCCGGCATTGTTGGTAAGCCCGGGCCAATTGAGCTTTGTAACGACGGTTGGCGCGCCTAGTGCGGCGGCGCAGAGCTTGAGTTTGACATCGAGCTTTGCAGGGGTGAGTTTCAACTTCAGCACGTCTTCGGGTGGAGTGTTGCCGATTACGGTGACGCCGGGGAATGGCGTGGTTCCTGGTTCGGCAACTGTCTCGGTGAATACGTCGGGGCTTGCTCCGGGAACGTATAAGGATGTGGTGACGATTACCGCGGGTGGCACGTCGAACGGTTCGGTTCCCGTGGGGATTACCGTTACAGTGAGGTCGGCTCCCGTGATTACAACGCTTGATCCCAGAAGTACGCCGGCTGGTAGTGGTCCGATAACTCTGATTGTTATTGGACGAGGGTTTTCGCCTGGCGCGTTCGTAAGTTTTGGAGATGCTTCGTTGACACCCACCGTTACGTCAGGAGGGCAGTTAAACGTTACAGTTCCAGCTAACTTGCTGACTCAAGTCCGTATAGTTCCCGTCACCGTCACTAACCCGGATGGGGCCATTTCCAACTTTGCTGATTTCGTTGTAGATCAGTTCCGGATTCTTTCGCTGAGTCCGGATAGAAGAACGGCAACAGCCTTGGGCTTCAATTTGACTGTGACGGGTAACGGCTTTTTGCCAGGCGCCAATGTGCGATTTGGAGACGTGTCACTTTCGCCGATAGGGTCAACGAGTGGATCGATGACGGTGAATGTGCCCGCGGCGGCGATTAGTGTGGCGGGTACGGTACAAGTTAGCGTCAGCAATCCGGGTGGGCAAGTATCGAACACACTTCCGTTTATAGTAAGGCCCGTGCCGGTGATTGATTCGGTCAGCCCGAGTTCGATTCCTGTTCCAACGACGGCCACCACAATCGCTATCACCGGGCGCAACTTCTTCGAAGGCGTAACGCTGAACTATTTGGGCCAAAGCCTTGCGACTAATTTTATTAGTGCCACTCAGTTGTCGGGGATCATCCCAGCAAACTTTCCGCCGTCTTTTTCGACGACAGGCTTGACGGCAGTAACTCCCGACGGTGTGGCCTCTGCTGGATTCGTATTTCCTGCCAGTCCGCTTACCATCAATGTCCCCAATGTGAATGTGGGCGATGGTAACGTGATGATCATAATCACTGGCTCGGGCTTTGGGCCGGGCACACAGGTGCAGTTCGCCTGCCCGCCGGCGGCTCCGGTAACGCTGCAAACGACGACGGGAACAGCTACGTCAATCACGGCTGTTATTCCTGGCAGTCTGTTGACGCAGCCATGCAACGCGCAAGTTATTGTCATCGGTCCAGGCGGGCCTTCGATAATTCAAGTGCCGATTCTACCTGCGCCGCAGATTTCCGGATTGAGCCAGACTACGGCTCCGGCGGGCGGCGTAGGATTTACGATTACGGTGAATGGGTCGGGCTTTGAAAGTGGCTCAACGATTCGTTGGGGCGGTACGCCGCTGGTTACTACGTTTGTGAATGGGTCGCTTCAGGGTATTGTGCCGGTGGGCTTGTTGGCAACGCCTGGGGCGGTAAGTATCACAGTGGTTGGCCCGCGCGGATCGACGTCTAACGTGGTTTCCTTTTCCGTGGCTTTGCCTGCGCTTACGGGTGTAGGGGTGACTGTGCCAGCGACGTCGGCATCGAACACGGACCAAACGGGCACGGTGAACTTCGGGGCGACGTTCCCGGCGGATCTCAACGGATCGCTGGTGATGACGTTCCGCGGTGATGGTGGCTTGCCGGACGACCCGGCAATTCAATTCTCCAATGGAAGCCGTACGCTTGCTTTCAGCGTACCTGCGAACACACGGCCGACGGTGAACTTTACGTTGAAGGCCGGTACGCTGGCGGGCGTGATTACGATGACGCCGCAATTCACGAGTGGCGGCGCGCCCGTGGCGGCAACCGGGCTTACGCCGGTGACGATCACGGTTGCGCGGACGGCTCCGGCGTTGACCGCGGTCAGTTGCACGCGCGGCGCTGGTTCGTTCAACGTGATCACGGATGGCTTCACCAATACGCGGCAAGCGAGCCAGGCGTTGTTCACCTTCGCCGGTGACAACCTGACGACGAGTTCGTTAACTGTGGACGCGACAGCTCCCTTCGCTACTTTTGCGGGTGGAGCGACGACGGGAGGAACGTTCCGTTACACACAAACTTTCAACGTGCAAGGAAACGTGAGCGCGGTTCAAACGGTAGCAGTGCGGGTTACCAATTCGGTTGGTCAATCGGCGGAGAGGAGCGCAACCTGTCAATAAGTAACTATGTCCGATAATTTTGATGCGACCGCGATTGTGGGCGGAGCCGGTAGGCCCTTAGTTCTTAAGGACCGCTACGAAGTGGAACGCGAGTTGGGTCGCGGCGGGATGAGTGTTGTCTATTTGGCCCACGATAAGCAACTGATGAATAAGCGCGTGGTGGTGAAGGTGTTGCTGGATGAATCGCAACAGGATGCCTGGATCCGCAAAAAGTTTCTGCAGGAGATGGAGGCGTTGGCGCGGATTGATCATCCGGGAGTTGTAGGCGCGCTTGATACCGGCGAGACGGCCGAAGGGCGGCAGTTTTTGGTGATGCAGTATATCGAGGGCCAGAATGTGCGGCAGGCTTTGGCTGCGGGGCCGCTTGATGTTGGGAGGGCCGCCAACATATTGCGACAGGTGGGGCATGCGTTGAGCGCAGCGCATGAAAAAGGAGTTTGGCACCGGGATCTGACGCCGGAGAACATCATGCTGCAAAGGCATGGCGGTGGCGAGGAGCACGCGAAGATCATCGATTTTGGCATTGCCGGGATTCAGGATTCGGCATTTGGCGGAGAGAAGACGCAGGTGGCTGGGAAGTATTCCTACATGGCGCCGGAACAGTTTGCGGGCAAGCCAACTGCTGCGACCGATACCTATGCGTTAGGCATTTGCGCCTATGAAATATTGACCGGGCAGAAGCCGTTTGCGGCATCGCTAGAACATTTGGTCTCGCCCGAAAAGTCAAAGCCGCAAGCGCCACAGGTATTGCGGGCTGGGTTGCCGGAGGCCGCGGGGCAGGCGATTCTGAAGGCGATTTCGTTTCGGGAAGAGGATCGATTCGGTTCGGCCCGTGAGTTTGGGGAAGCGGTGGCGGCGGCCTTGCTGGCCAAGGGTGGGAAGGAGAAGACGAAGGATCCGAGCAGTATTTTAGAAGTAGGCCATATTCTGTTCACCGATTTAGTGGGATATTCGCTGCTTCCGATGGATAAGCAGAAGGAGTACTTGGGCGAGTTGCAGCAAGTGGTCCGCGAATCGGCGGCGTTTAAGAAAGCGGCGGCTCATGATGACGTGATCAGCTTGCCGACGGGCGACGGTATGGCGCTTTCGTTTTTTGGAGATCCCACGCAGCCTTGCGCGTGCGCCTTTGAGATTGCCAAGGAGCTGAAGACCAAAACGCATTTGAAGCTGCGGATGGGGATTCATTCGGGGCCGGTTTATAAGGTGGCCGATATTAATGCCAACGCCAATGTGGCTGGTGGCGGGATCAACATGGCGCAGCGGGTGATGGATTCGGGGGATGCGGGACATATTCTTGTATCGGAAGCGATGGCGGCCACGCTGACGCAGCTGAGTAACTGGAAGCCGTATCTCGTGGATCTGGGGAATCGCGCCGTGAAGCATGGCGTTATTTTGCACATTTACAATCTGGCGTCATCGGAATTGGGTAATACTGTGTTGCCCGGCAAATTTGCCGCCGATATGGAAAAGCAGAGGGCTGCGGCGAACAAAGGTCCGTTGTTGGCGATGGCGGCTGTGGTAGTGCTTGGTGGCCTTGGATTTGGCGCCTGGAAGTTTATCGGGGCGAATGCCGAGCCGGAAAATGAGTTGAAATATTCCTTCATCGTGCAACGCATGCGGGACGGACAAGAAATGGGGCAACAGTTTCAAAGTGCGGGGAATGTGATTTTCGAGAGGGACTACAAGGTAGCCCTCAATTTCAATTCACCGCGAGCCGGGTATCTATATGTCCTCAACGAAGGGATGGATGAAGGGAAGGCGCAAAAGACGATAGCCGTTCTGTCACCTCGTCCGGGAGAGCAATGGAACCCCAAGTTAGCGCAGAGTCAGGAAATACGGGTTCCGGAAAAAGGCTGGTTTCGAATGGATCAGACAACCGGAACGGAGAATTGTTATGTGGTTTGGTCAGCCAAACCGGTCCAGGAGATTGAGAGGTTCAAGGCGTCATCGAATGTGCGCCAAGGCTTAATTTTCATTGAGGATGCGGCGATGATCGGCGAACTGAAAGAGTTTTTGAAGAAGAATTCGCAAAAGCTGGAAGAGAAAAATAACGAAGTCACAAATCAGACGGAACTGAAAGGGCGGGGAGAAATCCTCGTGCAGAAGATTCCGTTGCGGCATCAATGAGGTCGGAAATATGTGGAATCAAATAAAGCTGGTGATGCTGGTGTTGTTGGCCCTGGGGCCGGTGGCAGTGGCGCAAAAATACATAGGCGCCGGCGGTTGCGCCAGTTCCAACTGCCACGGCGGCACGTCGAATGCCGACGAAAAAGACAGCCGCATTTGGGGCAATGAGTATGCGATTTGGCAGCTGAATGATAAGCATTCGAAGGCGTCAAAGGTGCTGATGGAGCCGCGTTCGAAGCGCATGGCTGAGATTTTACGGATTGCTAATCCACAGACGGATGCCAAGTGCACGTCGTGTCACGCGGCTGGTTCGCCGGAGAAGGCGGCTAATGACGGCGTGGCGTGCGAGGCTTGTCATGGTCCGGCTGAGAAATGGCTGGGGACGCATACGCAGGCGAATTCGCATGCGGCGAGTGTGGCGACTGGGATGGTGGATACGAAGAACCTGCGGCTGCGGGCGGGTAATTGCCTGGAGTGCCACATGGGGTCGAAAGACCGGGTGGTGGATCATGAACTGTACGCGGCGGGGCATCCGGATTTGAATTTTGAGTTGGATACATTTACGTGGGCGCAGCCGGTGCATCATCGGCAAGTGAAGGCGTCGGCGGGTAACAGTTTGCCTCGGGTAAGGGCTTGGGCGGTGGGTCAGGCGACTGGGTTGGCGGAAGGCATGAAGTTGCTGGGGACGCGCGCGGCGAAGAGTTGGCCGGAATTCGCGGAGATGGAATGCTATCAATGTCATCACGATTTGCGGCAGGATAGCTGGCGTTTGGAGCGTGGTTACGGCGGACGAAAGCCTGGTAGTTTGCAATTGAATATGGCGCGGAGTGAAGTGCTGCGGGTGCTGGTGGCGCAGCTTGCGCCGGATCTGCGAGGCGCGGTGGACGCGGCTTTGAACGAAGTGGCGATGACGGTTTCGACGCAACTTGGCAATGGGGCGGCGGTGCAGCGGGCGGCGCAAAAGGCGGCTGGGGTTGGGGATCAGTTGGCGACGCGGTTTGCGCAGGCTGACTTTACGCCGGAGAACGCTAGGGCCGTGGTACGGGCGCTGTCGGGCGATATCAACCGGATTGCGGGAGGCGGAGTGCATACGGCGGAGGTGGCGACGATGTCGCTTGATTCGTTGAGTGCGGCGATTTCTGGGAATAATGCTGGCACGCAACAAACGATGGCGCCGCTTTACGATTATTTGGAACATCCGTCGGTGTATACGCCGGCTGGGTTTGCGGCTTTGTTCCGCAAGGCTGCTGGGGCGGTTAATTAGGTTGCTTATGGTGATTCAAAAGGAACGGAACTTTTTACATTCCAATGCAAGAAGCATCTTCAGGGATTTGGAAAAAACTGCGTGCAGTGGGGCGGACCCCCAGGTATGCGGAGGGCCCCCTGGCCCGACTGCTCGGGTAGCGGAAGCAGCTTCGAAACTGAAGCCAAGCCAGATCCCCCTATTTCATAGGGGGCTAATAGGAAACTTTGTAAACTCCAGCGCACGGCTGCGATTCTAGGATGAAGCTTCGACTCATAGTATTGGCGATTGTGTTGGCCTTGGCCGAGACCCATGTTGCGCTAGGCCAGCGTGCACAACTGCCGACGAAGGGGCGCCGGGCGGAGAAAGGCAAGCGGGCTAAGCGAACGGCGTTGCGGAAACTGCCTCGTAAAAAACCGGGCGGGCGGACGCCGAACTATGTCATTCCTCTTGAGGAGTTTTTGACGCGGGAGCGTGCGAAGCCTCAAGCTGAGCGGATTTTTGGCGAGGATCGCTTGCGTCCGCTGATACGTACTTCGCCGCGCCTGGCTGCGATTGGGCCGCTGACGGCGATCGACGAACGGGCGTTTAATAAGCTGCCACGCGGGCCGATGAATGAGGACACTTTAGCGGGGTTGTTGCCCAGTTTTGTGATGCCGGCTGATCCACGTTTGAACGATACGGTTCCTAATCGCTGGCGCATTGGGTTTCCTGGTTGGCAGCGGTATGAGAACCGCAAGCTGGACGCGATGTACGCTTCGGAACATTGGTACGATCCGTTTAATCGGAATCACTTCAAGGGCGATTATCCGATTTATGGCCGCAACAATTTTTTGAACTTTACTGGGTCGTCGGAGACGCTCGCTGAATTTCGGCGTGTGCCAGTACCGAGCGGGCAGAGTTCGGCGCGGTCGAATGATTATGGATTTTTCGGGCAGGGCGATCAGGTTGCGGTGCGGCAAAGCTTTCGGCTGAGCTTTGATTTGTTCCGCGGAAGCGCCGGGTTCAAGCCGGTGGATTACGAGTTGCGGATTACTCCGGAGTTCAACATTAATTACTTGAATACGCGCGAGAACGGATTGACGCGGATCGATGTGCGGCAGGGGACAAATCGGACGGATACGAACGTCGGGCTACAGGAAGCGTTTTTTGAGAAGAGGCTGTTTACCAATTCCATCGCGTCGTTCCGTAAACGGAAGGACCAGGACGACCATGGCAGCGCCTATTTTGATTTCACTTCGCTGCGGGCCGGTATCCAGCGATTTACGAGCGATTTTCGGGGCTTCATATTTTCCGATGAGCAGCCGGGTGTGCGGTTGTTTGGGACGTTCCACAACAACATTTGTCAATACAACTTGGCCTACTTCAACATGCTCGAGAAGGACACCAACAGCGGCCTGAATCGGTGGCGGATGCGCAACCAGAGTGTGTATGCGGCAAACCTTTATTGGAGCGACGCCTTCACCAAGGGCTATACGATGAACTTCAGCTTGTTGTACAACAACGACCAGCCGACGTTTCATTTGGACAAGAACGGATTCCTGGTGAGGCCCGCGCCGATTGGGCTGCCTGTGCCTCACAAAGTGCGCGCCGGATATGCCGGAATTTCTGGCGATGGACACATCAAACGGTTTAATATATCTCACTCCTTCTATCAAGCGTTTGGTCGTGACGATTTTCATCCGTTGCCGGCGCTGAAGCAGGCGCAACATATTAATGCGCAGCTGGCTGCGGTGGAAGTGGCGTATGAGGCGGATTGGAAGACGTTTCGACTATCGGGCTTTTACACGTCGGGCGATAAGGATATCAACGACGGGCAGGCGCGCGGGTTTGATGCCATTGTTCCGAATCAGCAATTCGCGGGCGGGGGATTTTTGGGGTCGGCTAGTCTTGCTGATCGTGGGCTCATTAACAATGCCTTTTCGGGGGGCGGGATCAACTTTCTGAATCGGCAGGCGGTTCCTTTGACGGGGACCGGTGTGTTGTTGTTTGGACCGAACAGTCTCATACCAAATTTGCGGGCCGGGGCCACGCAAGGGCAGGCGAATTTTATTAACCCGGGGATTCTTGTACTGACCGCCGGCTTCGATGCGAAGTTGACGCCGAAGCTGCGTGGGACCATCAACACAAATTACTCGCGCTTCATGCGGACGGAGGTGCTGGAGACGCTGCTGTTCCAGAGCGGCATAAAGCATGGCATAGGCGTGGATACGGGGGTTGGCGCGCAGTACCGGCCTTATTTGAACGATAATTTCGTGGTGAATTCCGGCTTTGCCGTGTTGATTCCGCAGGCGGGGTTTCACAATCTTTATAACGGGCGGATGCTTTATTCGGGGTTCGTAAATGTTCGGTTGGTGTTTTAGATACTGTGCTCCGTTGGTCGCGCGCTTATGCCCGCATTTGGAGTTTGGGCATTTTCCTTCTAACCCCCTATGAAATAGGGGGATTCAGCTCGGGTTGGATCCGTATATTTGTGAAGTCTCGGCGGGTGTAAATGTTGAAGCTACTTTTTCCGATCTTGCTTTTATGCGGCGTCTTGAATGCCGAAGATCTGCTGCGTCAGTCGATCGACGTGATGAACCGTAAGAGCGAAGGTTGCCAGTCGGCCAATTGCCACGTGGGGACGGAGCCGATGCACGCTTCGCCCGCCGTTCATCTTGGTTGCACGGATTGCCATGGCGGCAACGCTGCGACCAACGATAAGAAGCAGGGGCACGTGGCGTCGAAACTTGGATGGGACAAGTCGACGGCGAATCCGGTGCGGTCTTACGCGCAGTTGAATAAAGAATCGAACGACTTTATTCGCTTCATGAATCCTGGGGATTTGCGTGCGGCTGGGGATAGCTGCGGGTCAGTGGGATGCCATGCGCCGGTAGTTTATAAAGTGCAGCAGAGCTTGATGACTCACGGGGCATTCTTGTGGGGCGCGGCGCTCTACAACAACGGCGGGTCTCCTTTGAAGAATTCGGTGTTTGGAGAGAGCTATGATTCGCACGGAGTGGCGCGGAAGCTGTATACGACTCCGGCCCCGACGGCCGAAGATACGAAGTGGAAGGGCGTGCTGGCGATGTTGCTGCCACTGCCGCAATTCGAGGCTGCGCAGCCGGCGAACACATTGCGAGTTTTTGAACGCGGTGAAGACCGGCTGAGCAATCGCGGATTTGGAACCTTGACGCGCACTGACCCTGTGGTGCAAGGCCTGCAGAGGACCCGGCTGCTCGATCCATTGCTGTCGTTCAGCGGCACTAACGATCAGGCTGGGGATTATCGTGGATCTGGCTGCACGGGTTGCCATGTGGTTTACGCGAATGACCGGGACCCGGCGCATTCCGGGCCGTATGCGAAGAACGGGCACAGTGGATTCAGCTTCACCGAAGACAAGACCATTCCGAAAAATGAGCCGGGGCACCCCATTGCGCACCGATTGACGCGCACCATTCCGTCGAGCCAATGCACCGTATGCCACATGCATCCGGGGACGTCTTTCGCATTTCAATACTTAGGTTACATGTGGTGGGACAACGAGACGGATGGGGAGCATATGTATCCCGATAAGACTAAGCAGTGGAAACCGGAGGATGCCGCGCGGTCGCTGGCGCGCAATCCGGAAGCTTCGTCGCTGAAGGGTAAATGGTCTGACCCGAAGTTTCTGGCAAGCTTGACGGATCTGAATCCGAAGTTGAAGCAGACGCAGTTTGCTGACTTTAACGGCCATGGTTGGGTTTACCGCGCGGTGTACAAGCACGATAAGAAAGGGACGTGGCTGGATAAGGAAGACAGGCCGATTGAGTTCAACGATCCGGAAAAGTTTAAGAAAGCTGTCCATTTGAAAGATATCCATCTTGAAAAGGGCATGCATTGCGTGGATTGCCACTTTGAACAGGACAGCCATGGGAATGGGAAGTTGTATGGCGAGCCGAGGGCGGCGGTGGAGATTGAGTGCGTGGATTGCCACGGGTCGTTGACGAAGTACGCGTCACTCAAGACCTCGGGCCCGGCGGCGCCGACGCCTCCGCATGATTTGTCATTGTTACGGACTCCATTCGGTGAGCGGCGATTTGAGTGGATGGATGGCAAGTTGCTGCAACGGTCTATGGTGGAGGACGGGAAGAACTGGGTACTGTCGCAAGTGAAGGATTCGGTTGTGCCGGGCTCTTACAACTTCAACGAGAAGGCGCGGGTCGCGAAGACGGTTCAGAATTCGCAACAGATGCTGGCGCACGCCGACGAGAAGATGTCCTGCTACAGCTGCCACACCTCGTGGATGACCAGTTGCTTTGGCTGCCATCTTTCGATGAAGGCTAATGCGAACCGGCCCACGCTTCATAACGAGGGCGATCCGAATACCCGCAACTTCACGACGTACAATTTTCAGGTGTTGCGCGATGACGTGTTTATGTTGGGTGTGGACAGCACGGTGAAGAAGAATAAGATTGCGCCGGTCCGGTCTTCAAGCGCGGTGTTGGTTGGATCGCAGAATGCAAATCGCGAGTGGCTCTATTCGCAGCAGCAGACTGTTTCAACCGAAGGGTATAGCGGTCAGGCGTTCAATCCACACTTCCCGCATACCGTGCGGACGCGCGAATCGCGCACTTGTACGGATTGCCACGTGTCGGAGAGCGGCGACAACAATGCCTGGATGGCTCAGCTTTTGCTGCAGGGGACGAATTTCGTTAACTTCCTGGGCCGCTACGTTTGGGTTGGCGAGGGCAAGCATGGCCTCGAAGGCGTGGTGGTGACCGAGCGCGATGAGCCGCAAGCAGTGATTGGCAGTCATCTGCATAAGTTGGCATACCCTGAGAATTTTGCGGCGCACGAAAAAGCCAGAGGCATGCTGAAGGAAGCTTATGAGCATCACGGCGATGTTCGCAGTATTCAGATGCGCGGCGAGTATTTGTACACGGCCAAGGGGCATGAAGGCGTGGAGGTTTACGATATCGCGAACATCGACAACAAGGCGTTTGCGGAACGAATCACCAGTGCGCCGGTGTCGCCACTTGGGCAGAAGTTTTTCGTCAAGACCAAGGACGCGCGTTGGATTGCTTCGCCGACTACGCTAGGTGTGGATCCAGCTCGTAAGCGGCTACCGGAGAATGAAGAGCAACCAATCCACACGCTTTACGCTTACCTGTACGTTGCGGATGCCGAAGAGGGTCTGATTTTGATTAACGCCGCGACGTTGCTCGATGGTGACCCTCGGAATAATTTCATCAAGCGCGAAGTTGCGTTCAATCCGGGCGGCGCATTGAAGGGTGCGCGGCACGTGGTGATTGCCGGCAACTATGCTTACGTTTCCTGCGATAAGGGGTTGGTGATTGTTGATATTGACAAGCCCTCTACTCCTAAGATTGTGTCGACCTTAGCACTGGAGGGGGCGGGAAATGCCGCCATCCAATTCCGCTACGCGTTCGTATGCACAAAGAAGGGCCTTGAAGTGGTGGATATCACGGACGTGGCATCGCCGCGGGCGGTTGCGGTTGTACCTATGAAGGTTGCGAAGGATGTTTACTTGGCTCGCACTTACGCTTATGTTGCGGCGGGTGGTGAGGGGTTGGCGATTGTGGATATCGAAAAGGCTGCGACGCCGGGTGCTCCTCGGTACTTCAATGCCGGTGGCGTCATAAATGATGCCCATGCGGTAAAGGTCGGCATGACCAATGCCAGCTTGTTCGCCTATGTTGCGGACGGCAAGAATGGGCTGCGGGTGCTGCAGATCATGTCGCCGGATAAGTCGGCGGACTTGTGGGGATTTTCGCCGCGGCCCGAGCCTGCGTTGATTGCTACCTATAAGACTAAGGGTGAGGCGCTGGCGCTTTCGAAGGGGCTTGACCGGGATCGCGCGGTGGATGAGAGTGGGAATCAGGTGGCGGTGTTTGGACGGCGCGGATCCCGGCCATTCAATTTGGATGAGATGCGGAAGTTGTATATTCGCGATGGGAAGCTTTATACAGTGACGAATACCGGGGGTGTGAAGTGAGGAGGCTGCTGGGTTGGAGAGTGTTTTCGGTTCCTGAGCAGGCTGGCCAGGGGGCCAGCCGCAGACCAGGGGGTCTGCCCCACTTCAGACCGCTGTACCTAAGTTTCGTGGCTTTGTTGAGTTCGCTCGCTCTCCAGGCGCAGCCGGTGCTGTTGACTGAGATGCGGAATGGGGTTGAGCGGGCCTCCTTGCTTCATTCGAAAAGTGGAGAGCCTGTTACGGATGAGTCTCCCGCGCTCGCGGGGGAAACGCTCATGGCGGTTGGAGAGGGAATTGCGGACGGCATTCAGGTGCTGGTTGCGGATTCCGTCGCTACGGGTAATGTGATTGATTCGCAGCACGTGGAGTTTAACTTGCCGGGCGAGGTTAGCGGCGGTTTTGTGGAGATTTCGCTGCAGTCGGAGGATGGACGGAGCAACGCGGCCACGACCATTGTCAGTGGCCCGGCTGACCCGGTGCAGCTTTCGGCTGTTGAGGTCGACACTTTGGTGAAGGCTGCCGCGGGCGCTGTCGATGCTGCGGGGTTGGTGGTTGCCATCGTTGATAGGGCGGGGAATCCGCTTGCCTTATATCGCCGCGCGGCAGCTTCGAACGACGCCGTGGAAACCGCGCTTTCGCTAGCGCGTACCGGCGCATTTTTTAGCCACGATGAGGCCCCGCTTTCTTCGCGCACGGTTCGCTTCATCAGCACGGAACATTTCCCTGACGGCATTCCGAATACACCGGCCGCAGCGCTTTTCGGAATTGAGAACACGAATCGCGGCTGCGTCCTCTCCACGGATTTTCTGCCGAACCAAAGTGTGCCGCTGTCGCTCAATTCCGTCGGCGCGGGTCCTGGAAAGGGCATTAGTACATTCGCCGGGGGCATTCCACTTTATCGAAACGGCTTGACGCTGATTGGTGGCATTGGCGTCGCGGGTGTTGCCCCTGATACGGCGGAGTTCGCCGTGGTCGCGGCGGCATTCGGTACTCCGTTCTTCCGGCAATTACCCCTTCCTACACCGGGCGCAGTTTTTATTGATGGCTTCCGCTTGCCGTTCGTCAATCAAACAACTCGCCCGGCAGGGATTAGCGCCGCTTCATCGCCGGGAGGCTCTTACGTTATCGGCCCGCTAGCTGGCCGCGCTGCTCCCGAAGGTTGGCTGGTTGGTCCCAAAGCCAGCGCAACCCTGGCAGTCGATGAAGTCCGCGCCATCGTTGACCGTGCGGTGACGCGCGCCAACGTGACCCGCGCGCAAATTCGCTTACCCTTGGGCCGCCGCACCAAGATGGTGATCTCCGTTGCTGACCTCGATGGAACGATTCTCGCGCTATATAGAATGACAGATGCAACCGTCTTCTCTATCGACGTGGCCGCCACTAAGGCTCGAAACGTGGTCTACTTCTCAGGCCCCGCTCTTAACGTTGCCGACCTGCCAGGAGTCACAGCCGGCACAGCCGTCACCAACCGCACAATCGGCTTCGGCGCGCAAAGCTTCTTCCCTTCAGGCATCAACAACTCCACCCCAGGCCCATTCCGCGACCTCTACCAGTTCGACGCAGCTAACCCATGCACCCAAGGACGCCAAACGAAGAACGCCAATCAATCGGGCATCGTGTTCTTTCCTGGTTCAGCGCCACTCTACAAGAGCGGCAAAATGGTGGGCGGTCTGGGCGTTTCGGGCGACGGAGTGGAGCAGGACGACTACGTCACCGCAGGTGGCGCCCAGCGATTTGAAGCGCCTGAGGCGATCCGCGCCGACACCATTTTTATCAAGCAAGTTCGCTTGCCCTACTGGAAATTCCCCCGTAATCCGGAGCAGTAACCATGCATAAACGAATCGTATTTTTGTTGGCCGCCACCGCGCTGTTATCCGCTCAGCAGCCACCGAAGCAGCGTGATCTTGAAATTGTGAAGAAAGCCGGGCCGCCTCCCGTGGTGGAGAAGAAGCCCGTGGGCATACCGCGCAGCTACGCGCTGGTGATTGGCGTCGGAGGGTATCCTAATCTGAGCGCGAAGATGCAGTTGCCCTTCGCCGAGCCGGACGCCGATGCCATTTTCAAAATTCTCATCAGTTCCGAAGGTGGTAATTTCAAGGCCGAGAATGTACGTAGGCTGGTTGGACCCAATGCCACGCTGGCAAAGATTCGAGAAATGTTGGAAGTGTGGTTGCCATCTGTGACCAAGGAAAACGACCGCGTCCTGGTGTACTTCGCCGGGCACGGTTTCGTCGAAGATGGCAAAGCATACATCGCTCCAGTCGATGTACAGCCGAAGAGTCTAGGCGCAACCGGATACCCGATGGACAAGCTCGGCTCTGTGTTTGCCAATCGCATTAAAGGTAAGTGGAAAGTGCTGCTGACGGATTCCTGTCATAGCGGCGCGATCACGCCGGAGGAAATCGGCACGCTGAACAAGAGCCAGTTCAATCTGGATAAATCGCTGTTTGTAATGACGGCCAGCCGCGACCGTGAAGTGTCCTACGAAAGCAAAGACTTCGGTGGCGGGCACGGCGTATTCACTTATTTTGTGGAGCGGGGTCTGGGCGGACATGCCGATGCTGATGGCGATGGCATTGTAACTGCCGATGAACTGGCCGACTACGTGCGCACCAACGTTCGCAATGCAACGAAGAACGCGCAGACGCCAACCAGCGACAAGGGCAGTTTCGATCCGAAGATGTTGCTGGCCTATGTGCCATCGGGAATCCGTCCGGACGCGCCTCCTGCGCCGAAGGAAGGCACTATGATTTTGGAAGCTAACATGGATGGCGTGGAAGCTTTTATCGACGGCGTTTCCATTGGCGTGCTGAAGAAAGGGACGCCGCTAACTCTGCCAGGATTGAAGCCGGGGCCGCATACCGTGAAAGGCGTACGCGCGGGTTACGAAGATGATGGGCCACGCGAGGAGACCATTTATCCGGGCCAGGAAAGCACCGTGTCATTAAAGATACAGACCGTTCGGCGCCGCAAGAAAGCGGCCACCGATGAAGTGGACCACGGGCTGAAGTTCTATCGCGATGGCGGCGAATCGAATTACAAGAAGGCGGTGGAATCGTTTCAAAAAGCTCTTGCGCTGGAACCCCATTACTACGAAGCGGCGATGTACATGGGGCGCGCGCAAAATGCTTTGTTTGAAAATGATAAGGCCATGCAATGGTTCAAACAGGCGATCGAATGGCAGCCGGATTATCACGTAGCGCGCGTCAGCTACGCGGGCATGCTGCTCGACACGGGATCCACGGATGAGTCGATTCGTCAACTAACCACTGTTACCCAAAGGGACAAAAACTACGGGGAAGCTTATTGCATGTTGGCCCAAGCTTACCGCATGAAGGATGACTATCCGCAAGCGTTAGAGGCGGCGGAGAATGCCGTTCGATTAATTCCAGCCAAGGCGGAGAGCCATTTTTGGTTAGCGGAAAGTCTGCGCATGTTGACCAAATGGGAGCGGGCGCGAAAATCGTATCTGGATTATTTGCAGCTGAGCAACTTCGATAGTAAGCTTGCCGGACAACTGGATTATTGGATCAAGGGGTTTATCATCGGGGGCGGTAAGAAGACTCGGGCATCGCAACGGGATATCTGGAACGACCTTCGCAGCTTAGCTTATTTTGGAATTTGCGAGTGTGAAGGGAAGGTTGGCGATCTGGACGCCGCGATTGCGGATTGCCAACGCTCGATTCGTTATGACGCTAAGGACCCCAATACGATCTACAAACTTGGCGTGCTCTTTGCGAAGAAAACGGAGGGTTCCGGGAGCCTTGAGAGTCTAGCAACAGCCTCGAAGTATATGCGGTCGTTGATTGAGTTAAACCCGGATATTAAGGAAGCCCAACAAGCCAAAGAGATGGTCGCCGATTGGGGCCGTTATATCAGCGCGAACGATGCTATGCCCAATCCGAAGGCCAGCAAGAAGAAATCCAAGTAGTGCTGTGATATTCTCGTCGGTATCATGCGGTTCCTGCTCCTACTGCCATTTGCCCTTCCCGCCTTCTCCGCAACTCCCACATATTCGAAGGACGTTGCTCCCATTTTGTTCAAACATTGCGCGGGTTGCCATCGGCCTAACGACATTGCCCCAATGTCACTGCTCGATTATAAGGCCACGCGGCCGTGGGCGAAGTCCATCCGCCAAGCCGTTCTAAGCCGCAAGATGCCGCCGTGGTTTGCCGATCCGAAGTTTGGACATTTTTCAAACGACCCGAGTCTTACCTCAAAAGAAATCGACGCCATCAAAAGCTGGGCCGATGCCGGCGCGCCTGAAGGCAATGTAGCTGATCTGCCGCCGGCTCCGAAATTCATCGCAGGGTGGCAACTGGGTAAGCCCGATGTTGTGGTGGACATTGGTGAAGATCACGTGATCACACCCGGCGAGGATGCCTATGAGCATTTCACGGTGGAAACGAACTTCAAGCAAGGCATGTGGATTCGCGCGGCGGAGATTCAGCCAGGGAATCGGCAAGTGGTGCATCACGTCCATGTGTTGCTGGTGCAGGACGATCCGAAGATGATGGAGGTTGCCGGCACAACAAACAGTCCCACTTTGGCGAAGTACCTTTTGCGCGAAGGTAAGTTAACGCGCATCCGCGCCGATGCTCCGATTGTGAATGACGCCTGCGTTGCGAACGTGCCGGACCTGCCGTATCTAAAGGGGTTTCAAGAAGGGGCGTTGGCTTCGTTTTTGCCGGGCCGGCCACCAGACGTATTTCCCGAGGGAACGGCCAAGTGGATTCCTCCAGCCGGCAAGCTTGAGTTCGTGGTGCACTACGCCCGCATCAGCGGCAAGCCGCAAACAGACCGGACCAGTGTTGGTTTTTATTTGGCTCCAGGCGGAAAACCGGAGCAGGTGATGCACCGCATGGATCTTCGCAATTTCTTTTTAAGCATTCCGGCCAATGAGGCGAATCATGAAGTGCGGCGTTGTTATGATTTCGAGGCTGACAAGCTGCTGCTTTCGTTCACGCCGCACATGCACTACCGCGCGAAAGATGTGACCTACGAACTGACGCGTCCCAACGGCAAGAAGGAAATTTTGCTGGCCGTGCCTCGCTACGATTTCAACTGGCAGTTGGTGTATCGCCTAGCTCAGCCCGTACTTGTGGAAAAAGGGAGTCGTCTAAAGGTGACCGCTCACTATGACAACAGCCCGAACAACAAGGCCAACCCTGATCCTAAGTTGACGATCCGTTGGGGCGACAAGAGCGAAGAGGAAATGATGACCAGCTGGATTGAGTATCTGGACGCTCCGGCGAAGCGGACGGCCTTGCAAAAATAATACCAGCCAGTTACCCTAAATCTTTAGGGTAAGCGGATGCCGTCCACCAACAATCTTCAAGGAACGATTGATCTTCTAATTCTGAAGACTCTTGAACAAGGGCCGAACCATGGCTTCGGCATAACAGTACATATTCAATCCGTTTCCGATCGCATGCTTCAGGTGGAGGAGGGTTCGCTCTATCCGGCGCTCCACCGGCTTGATCGGGCCGGACTTCTGAAGGCGGAATGGAAGACTTCAGAGAACGGCCGCCGCGCGCGCTATTACACACTCACCCCGAAAGGCCGCACGGCGCTCGAAGAAACTACCGCCAGTTGGGATACCCTCCGTCGCGGTGTCACCAAGGTTTTGCGTTTCGCTTAGCGAGAGACACCATGCGGAAATGGCTCAAGCAACGCTTTCACGAAAAAGACGATGAGCTGCGCGAGGAACTCGCATATCACCTAGACCGCCGCGCGGCTGAAACTGATCCAGCCTCCGCCCGCCGCGCCTTCGGCAACCCAACCCAAGCATACGAGGACTTACGCGCCATGAACATTCCCGTTTGGTTCGAGTCTCTGATGCAGGATCTAACCTACGCCCTTCGAGGCCTGCGCCGGGCGCCGGCCTTCGCGCTGGCCTCGACGCTTGCGCTAGCTCTGGGCATCGGTTCCACCACCGCCGTTTTCAGTGTGGTCGACCGTCTGTTGCTCCGGCCGCTACCAGTCCAGGACGAAGCAAGCTTGGTTTCACTTGGCATGTCGGCGCCCATAGAGCCCAACGAATGGCTCCTCGGCCCCGACTACATTTTATGGCGTGATAAGCAGACCGCCTTCCGATCGATGACTTCCACCACAGGCCGCCGGGATTGCGATTTGTTGGAAGAGAAACCAGTGCGCCTCAGTTGCGTTGATGTGGAATCCACCTTCCTTTCCACCATGGGCATACAACCCGCGCTGGGCCGTTCGTTTACTCACGAAGAAGACTTGCCGGGGGCCGATCCGGTGGGCCTGATTTCCTATGCCTTGTGGCAAACTCGATTCGCCGGCAGCGAATCCGTCATCGGCCAAAGCCTCCGTATCGATGGCCGCCCCATGAAAATCATTGGCGTGCTGCGCCACGATTTCGAAACGCCAACGCTTGCCGAAGTGGACGTGCTAGTTCCACAGAAGCTCAACGAGCCACGGCAGGCTTTGCGGCAAACCATGGCTTACGTGCGCGTCTATGCGCGACTTAAGCCAGGAGTCACGCTCGATCAGGCTCGGGCTTCTTTAATTCCACTGTTCGATGAGTCGATGAAATTCGTTCCACCGCAGTTCAAAAAGGAGGTGCGGTTTAGGATGACCAGCTTCCTCGAACGGCAGGTGCGTGATTCGAAGACCGCCATGCTGGTGCTGTTCGGCGCGGTGCTCTGCGTATTGCTGGTAGCTTGCGCTAACGTTGCGAATTTGATGCTGGCCCGCGCCGCCAGCCGCCAACGTGAAATGGCTGTGCGGGCTTCCATTGGGGCAAGCCGCTCCCGCCTGCTTCGGCAAAGGCTGACGGAGCATTTGCTGCTATCCACTCTTGCCGGCCTTGCGGGTATCGGCCTAAGCATGCTGCTGCTGAAGTTGTTCCGCGTGCTTGCTCCGCTAGGCCTTCCCCGCCTCACGGAGGCAACGCTGGATGGCCGCGTCTTGCTGTTCACCGCGCTGATGTGCGTGCTGTCCGCTGTGCTGTCGGGAGTTGCTCCTGCCTTCACCACGCTACGGATGGAGGCGCTCTCGAGCCGCTCGGGCTCACCGGCGCGGCCGTTGCTGCGGCAGGTACTGGCTGCATCACAAATAGCCTTGTCCGTTGTCTTGCTTTCCTGCGCCGGCCTTTTACTGCGAAGCTTGTGGGCGCTCGAACAACAGGACCTGGGCATTAGCAGCGATCATGTGCTGGTGGCCCGCCTCGCCGTGAATGGAGAACAGTACCGCGAGCCCCGCCAACGCCACGTGTTTTTCGATGCTGTGGAGCAGCGCTTGCGCTCATTGCCAGGAGTCGAAGTTGTGGCCCTTGCGGACTCCATGCCGCCCCTCGATCGCACCCAAGCCATGATTTTTTCACGCATTCAAAAGGAAGGTATACCGCTTGATCCGCGCGCACCCACTGGTGGCATGGTTACACAGCCCACGGTCTCACCCGGCTACTTTAAAGCGCTGCGTATCCCCCTCGATTTAGGCCGCGCGTTCAACGAAGATGACCGCAATGCGCCGGAGAGCCTGCTTGTCATAGACCACAACTTGGCCCAACGTCTTTACGGGAATGACAACGCGATCGGCCGGCGTCTTCGGCTTGGAATGGAAGGCCCGTGGCACACCATTGTCGGAGTCGCGCGATCCGCGCTCAATGCGGGGCTCGACAAGGCTTCCGATCCGGAATATTATTTACTGCAGCGCCGGGATTCGGAAATCGCACACAGGCGCCAAGCAGTCGTGATCCGCACGGTTCGCGATCCGCAACTGCTGGCCAAGTCGGTGCGCGCGGAAGTCGCAGCCGTGGACCCCACACTGCCCGTGGACATGGAAACGCTCGATTCCCGCATTCATAAACTTACGGCGCGACCGCGCTTCAATGCCACGCTGTTGCTGATGTTCGCAATATTCGGAATGACTCTGGCGGCGATCGGGTTGGCCGCTGTGATCACTTACTTGGTGTCGCAACGGACAAGGGAAATCGGTGTGCGTATGGCGGTGGGCGCAACGTCCGGCGAAATTCGTGCGATGGTGCTGGGGCAATCCTTGCGATGGACGATTGCGGGGGCGGCGGCCGGGCTGGCCGGCGCGATGCTTGCCGGACGTTGGCTCGGCTCGCTGTTATTTGGAGTGAAGCCGAACGACCCTGTTACGTTGTCTTCCGTAACATTGATTCTGCTGCTGGTTGGATTGGGCGCGGCATGGATCCCGGCCCGCATGGCGTCACGGCTGGATCCGATGAGCGCTTTGCGCCAGGACTAGCCAGCTTCAGAACTAAAGTCGAGGTGAGTTGACGGCCGTCGGGGCGAGATAACGAAGAGGATCATGAACTGGATTGAGTATTTGGATGCTCCGGCTGCCCTAATCAGAACTTCCGCACGTCAGGACTAAATCGAACGCATTCTGTTGTTGCGCGGAGATTGGTATGATGTTGTTCACCTCACTCACCCCAACTATGACAGCCCAAGCCGCCATTCTTGCCACCCTTGCGCTGTTCACCGCCTCCTACATCGCCGCGTGGTTCACAGCCCTGCGCCGCGCGCCCATACCCTGCCCCGCTATGCCTGAAACCCTCACGGGCTTCATCACAAATTTCTTCGACACCCTCGGCATAGGCTCATTCGCCACCACCACAGCCATCTTCCAATTCACGAACATGGTCCCGGCGCAACTGATCCCTGGTACGCTCAACGCCGGACACACGCTGCCTACCATCTTTCAAGCATTCATCTATATCGCCGTTATCGAAGTGGAACCAGTGACCCTTACCGCGATGATCGCCGCCGCCGTCGCAGGCGCCTGGTTCGGGTCTGGTTGGGTTGCCGGAATGCCGAAACGAAAAGTGCAAATCGCCGTCGGCGCTGCTCTGCTCTTTGCTTTCGCGGTGATGCTAATGCGTCAGCTCGACCTGTTCCCTCAAGGCGGCACGGCACTCGGTCTCAGCGGCGGAAACCTGTTTATCGGCGTCGTTATGAACGCGCTGTTCGCCGCCATCAGCACCATCGGCATCGGTTTCTACGCACCTTGCATGACCCTGGTCAGCCTGCTTGGCATGAACCCCACCGCGGCTTTCCCCATCATGATGGGCTCTTCGGCATTCCTTATGCCCGTCGCCAGCAGCCGCTTCGTTTTGCGCGATGCTTATTCGCCGAAAATTGCGCTGGGCTTAACGCTTGGCGGCTTGTTCGGCGTGCCCCTCGCCGCGTTCGTCGTCAAGTCGCTCCCATTAACCGCCGCCCGCTGGCTGGTGATGGCCGTCATCCTTTACGCCGCTATCGCCATGCTTCGTTCAGCCTTCGCGCAACCCCCGCGGCAAGCTTGATAAAGTGATCGGATGCGGATTATTAAAATCAGCGCCTTCCGCGTTGAGCTCCCCCTTCATGAAGGCAGTTACAAATGGTCCGGCGGTAACTCCGTCACGGTGTTCGATTCCACTGTCGTCAAAGTTGAAACCGACGCTGGCATAACCGGTTACGGTGAAGTGTGCCCTCTCGGTTCCTCGTACTTGGCCGCCTACGCCGCAGGCGCGCGAGCTGGCCTTGCTGAACTGGCCCCGCAACTAATCGGCGCGAACCCCACCGAACTCGGCGCCCTGAACCGCAAGATGGATCACGCCATGCGCGGCCATCCTTACGTGAAGTCCGCCATCGATATGGCCTGCTGGGACATTCTGGGGAAGGTCACCGGACAGCCCGTGGTCACGCTGCTTGGCGGCCGCCACGGTGAAGACTTTCCTCTGTACCGCGCCATTTCGCAGGACACGCCAGCCAACATGGCGGGCAACGTAGCGGGCTATCGCGCCGAAGGCTACACCAAGTTCCAACTCAAAGTAGGTGGCGATCCGGACACCGACATCGAGCGCATCCACGCCGTCGCAGCGAAACTGAACCGTGGCGACGTTCTGATCGCCGACGCCAACACCGGCTGGCGCCAGCACGAAGCGGTCCGCATCGCCCACGCCGTTCGCGATGTTGACGTGTACATTGAACAGCCCTGCATGTCCTACGAAGAGTGTCTCGCCGTGCGCCGCCACACGGATCGGCCCTTTGTGTTGGACGAAGTGATCGACGATCTGCACATGGTGCTGCGTGGCGTTGCCGATCAGGCGATGGATGTGATCAATCTCAAAATCTCGAAGGTGGGCGGCTTGACCAAGGCGCGGCAAATCCGTGACCTGTGCGTATCGCTGGGCATCGCTATGACGATTGAAGACACGTGGGGCGGGGATATTATTACAGCCGCCATCGCACATCTTGCGCACAGCACACCACCCGAGTTACTCTTCACCGCCACCGACTTCAACAGCTACGTGACGGTAAGCATCGCCGAAGGAGCGCCGCAGCGGAAGAACGGACGGCTAGCCGCTTCTTCGCGTCCTGGTCTGGGAATCGAACCACGCCCTGAAGTGCTTGGCCCCGCCGTGTTGACCGCGAGCTAGTTTTTTGGCGCGGTCGCTTTACGACTTAACTCGTCGTGGCAGGCGAAGAACCCGCCTGCCACGGTAAGCATTTCGTAGAGCACGATGCCGAAGCAGACCATGTACCGAATCGCGTCGAGTTTCTCGTGGCTGCAAGAGACATGTTTGGCCTAATTTATCGGATTCGCACAGGTCATCGACCCCCCGCCGGAACCTTCCGCCGCAACTCATCGAAGAAGTTCAGCAAGACGATGACCTGGCTTTGCTCCCGTTGCGAAGCAACCTCCTCAGCGGGCATCAGCGCCGCCACGCGCTTGCCGTCCGGCGCCAAATCGTAACTCCCAAATCCGATAATACCGAAATGCTCCAACTGCCTCTCCGACCACACCCGTGGCTTGTCCGCAACTATCGAGTCGCTCTTCACCGTGTACGCCGCAACCATGATCCGGTCGTCGGGGGATCGAAAGAACAACTCGCGTCCATTTTTCGACCATACCGGATACACACCGCCATCGCTCGAGACTTGCCACTTGCCCCCCTTGTCCGGGTAGGCTCGAATACAAACTTGATAAGTTCCCGACTCGTTGGAACTATAGGCCAACCAGCGCCCGTCAGGAGAGAATTGAGGATGGCGCTCATCAGCGGAAGTTTGGAGAAAAGGCTCCGGATTGCCGCCCTTTAGCCCGTCACCATCCAATTCCAGCGGCAGAGTCCACAAATCATATGCACCATTCGTTGACGATTCATTCCAAGCCAGCCGCTTGCCGTCCGGCGTGAAGGACATGGGAAGTTGTAACTTCTTGCTTTGCGTCAATTGCCGGGGTTTGCCCGCGCCGTCGGAGCGGGTCCAAAAAATGCCTCCTTTCCCCAAGAAGAGAATATAGCGACCGTCGGGACTCCAAATAGGATTCATCACTCCTGCTCCGGCCTCGAATGTCAGGCGCGTCATAATGTCTCTCCGCCATTCGTAAATCCAGGCGTCGGAAACCGCTCCATCAAAGACTTCCAACACCAGGCGTTGCCCATCCGGAGAAAGATGGGGACGGCCATAGGCGCCAGGTTTCGCCAGCAGGGGTTGATTAGCGCCCGCGCCGTCCAGCCATTGAACAGTTACTTGACCGCCGTTGGCTGCAGCGCCGCTTCGGTAGATCAGCGTTCCGGTTTGCGAAATATCAATCTGCGCCGAGTTCGCCACGGTACTGAAGCCCACGTGTTCCAGCACAGGCGAAGGAGCGCCACGCACCTCCAGGTGGTCCGTGTCGAAAGCAACGGCATATAGTGTGCCCTTATTGAGGTATACCAGGTAGGCGGCCCCGTTCGGCGTTGCTATGTACCGTCCAAAGGAACCTCCTGAAATTAGTACTTTCTTTTTGTGATCCGGCAAAGAGATGACGGCGAGGTTGGAACCGTTAGCTGTGAATGAGGAGTAAATGACCGCCTTGCTCCCGGGTAGTAATTGCGGCCAGCGGTTTGAAAGTTCTTCGCTGTCAAGTTCCATGAGCGGTGTGGGCGTGCCCCCATTGGACGGAATCCGCGCGATGGGATTGCCGCCGATAAGAGACACGACGATATTGCCGTCATCTCCCCATGTTCCGCCTCGACCGTTAGGAGCATCGCACAAATTTACAGGCATGCCACCTTCGAAGGATAGCTTCTTCAACTTGCCACTCGCGAAAAACGCCACCGATTGGCCATCCGGCGAGAAGAACGGACCGAAGGCTCCTTCCGTGCCGGGCAGTTCGGTGACTTTAATCTGATCGAACTTTCGAGTGAAAAGTCTTTTCCGCGATACGTACACCAATCGTGTACCGTCAGGCGAAATGATGGCGGCCGTTCCCATCACCGCATCGAGAGCCACGCCGGGGCCAAGATCCACATCCAATCGCACCAGCGGCTTCAACTCGGCGGGACGAGTGGCACGGTAGTAGCCGATTCCAAAGATTGCGGCGGCCGCAATGGCAAGACTCGCCGCAATCCATGGCAACATATGATGGCGCGACGACAGGGTGGGGACGGTGGCTGCCTGAGGCGACGCGCTCGCGATCCACTCCAACCCGGCTTTCAGATCCCGCGCCGATTGCCAGCGGTCGTCCGGGTCTTTGGCGAGGCAGCGTTGCAGCAGACGGTCCAATGCAGGCGGGGCGACTTCGGCGATCGAGGGAGCCGGGCGCTCCAGGATGGCCGCAATCACAGTGGCTGGAGACGAACCGACAAACGGCCGCTTGCCGGTCAGCATTTCGTACAGCACTATGCCGAAGGAAAAGATGTCGGAACGAGCATCGACAGGCTGGCCGTTGCCTTGCGCCTGCAACTGCTCCGGCGACATGTAATAGAGCGTCCCGACCATCTCGTTGTTGCCGGTGAGCGCCATTCGCACGGTGGCGTCCTCGGAACCGGTGACAGTTGACTGCGACATTTTCGCAATGCCGAAGTCGAGCAGCTTGATGCCGGTCTTGGTAACCAGGATGTTCGCGGGTTTCAAGTCCCGATGCGTGATGCCCTTCTTGTGTGCGGCGTCCAGGGCATCGCAGATTTGCGCGGCGTACTTCAGAGCCTGATCCAAAGGCAACGGCCCTTTGAGCGGCGCACCTTCGATGTATTCCATCACCAGGTAATTCGGCCCAACGTCGTAAAGCTGGCTGATATGCGAATGGTTCAGCGCAGCCACGGCGCGGGCTTCCCGCTCGAAGCGCTCGCTAAATTCGGTCTTCGAAGTTTTCAAGGCAACGATTCGGTTGAGCCGCGTGTCACGCGCTTTGTAGACATCCCCCATGCCGCCTTCCCCGATTGGCGCAAGGATTTCGTAGGGACCGAGGAGTGTGCCAAGGGTGAGGGACATGGTTGATTTGATCCAGTCTACCTAAAATGCCGGTGAAAGTTCGATAGTAGTCTTCGGGACGGCCCGCGCTTTTCTTGATGGATGTTTTCTTGCCATCGCGTAGCGGCCTCCTCGACCGCCACTCGATGATGGACAATGCAATGTACTGTACGGATGCGCCGTAACCTAGCTAGGACCTGTGCGTTATCGTTTGATATGCTGCAGTCTGTAGTTCCAACGAGGATCGAACTTGATACCTGATTCAGATCCGGTGCCCTTACCCGAGAAACCCGAACAGCCGACGCTCACGATGCGCATGGCGGCAGCTCTGCCGAGCGCCGAAATCGGCCCCTACAAGCTCGTTCGGCAGTTAGGGGAGGGTGGTATGGGCGTGGTGTATCAGGCTCAACAAACGCATCCGATTCGCAGGGAAGTGGCCCTAAAGATCATCAAACCCGGAATGGACAGCAATCAGGTCATCGCTCGTTTTGAAAGCGAACGCCAAGCCCTCGCAATGATGGATCACGCCAACATTGCGCGAGTTTTGGACGCAGGAACCACGACAGCCGGGTTGCCGTACTTCGTCATGGAGTTGGTAGATGGAATCCCGATTACTCACTACTGCGATTCCAAACGTCTGACCTTAAAAGAGCGGATCGAACTGTTCATCCCGGTCTGTCAAGCGATTCAACACGCCCATCAAAAAGGGATTATCCACCGGGACATCAAGCCATCGAACGTTCTTGTGAAGCATGAAGAGAACCAGCGCATACCCAAGGTCATCGACTTCGGCTTGGCGAAGGCATTAGGTGCAAAGCTGAGCGACGCCACGATGTTGACGAACTTTGCCGGGGTGGTCGGGACGCTGCAATACATGAGTCCAGAGCAGGC
>JANXXI010000296.1 GCA_025350695.1 Acidobacteriota bacterium | reverse complement strand
GATCAAGGGCCGCTCCACCAAACCGTGAATCGCCAACCGATGCTGCGCCGGATCGATCGCCGGAACGCCGGCATGATGGCGTTCATAATGTAGCGCCGAAGGGGTGATGATTCCGTAAGTCTCCGCCAGAGGTGTTGAACTGGAACCAGCTTCGGGCGTCTTTGAAACTCGCGTCGCTCGCACAGCTTTCACAAAAAGACTACGCGCGGTGTAGCCGCTCAGCGGAGTGCCAAGCTTGCGCGGTTCCTCGCCTTTAGCAAGCATCGCGCTGCCGAAGCCCGCACCCATTTGTAGCATTCGCCGCCGATTTGTTTTCATGGGGACGATTCTACTACTTATCTTGGTCATCCTGTAGAGCCTAACAAACTCCCAGGACTTTTCTTCAAAAATCACACAAAATACTAGCCGATTACGCCAGGTTTAGCAGTTTCTCTTCTTTTTTTGGTCTTATCGCTGGAAAACGGTCGAAGTAGTTCTAATTCCTTTGGATGCGGCCTTATGGGTGACTCCGTTTGGGTAATATCTTATGCTCCTTTAATCTTCTATTCTAATCATGCGCCAAATTGCGGTCGCACGGGAGTTAGAGGGATTTATGGAACGAATTGCGTCACGAACAATGAAATTATCTGGATTATTTTGCAGCGCAATGCTGCTGTCCCTGTCCCCAGCTCTTGCCGCGACTTCGTACCTTGTGACCCTCAACACCACGCTCATAAGCGGTCAAAACGGATTTGTCGACCTTCAATTGAACCCTCTCGGGGCGGGTTCGCAGGCGGTTACCGCCACTATCACAGGGTTTACGACCAACGGAATGTTAACCGGTGTTCCGGGCGGGTCGGGCCCTGTCACCGGTGCGCTGCCGGGAACAGTCACCATGCCGAGCGCCCCAACTCCCTCGCTTGACTACTTTCACGGGATCACGTTTGGGACAAGCATCTCGTTCGTCGTCACGTTGAGCGGCCCTGCGCTGGATACTCCTACGGGCATGGCGCCCGGAACCACCTTCCTTGTGTCCCTTTACGATGCCGCTAACACGAATCCTTTGCTGAGCGGTGTCGCCAACGGCGGTATTGTGGCGATTGATGTCACCAGCGCCGGAACAACCGCCGTAACGCTTTACCCTAGAACCAACGATAACGATCCCACGGTTGGCGCCGCTACTCTGGTGACAATGCCGGTAATCACAACGCAACCGGTGAATCAAACGGTCTGCGCCGGCGCGACCGCGACCTTCACGGCAACAGCCAGCGGCACGCCGACTCCTACCGTTCAATGGCAATTCAGCACCGACGGCGGCGCCACGTTTAACAGTCTCGCCGGAGCCATCAGCACCACGCTGAGCATTCCCGCCACCACCGCCGCGCAGAACAACAACCAATTCCACGCCGTCTTCACCAACGCTGCTGGTTCAATCATTTCCGCAGCGGCAACGTTGATCGTTAACACTACGCCGACCGTGACTACGAACCCTCTTTCCCAAACAGTCACCGCAGGCAATCCCGTCACCTTCACCGCTTCGGCGTCCGGCCAGCCCACACCCACGGTCCAATGGGAACGCAGCACCGACGGAGGCGCTACCTTCGCCCCCATCGCCGGAGCCACCGCGCTTAGCCTGACCTTCTCCACAGCCGCCGGCGATAACGGCAATCAATACCGCGCAGTGTTCACCAACACCTGCGGCAAGGTCACAACCAGCGCCGCCGTATTGACCGTCAATACCCCACCGCAAATCACCCTACAGCCCAGCAATCAGACGGTCTGCGCGGGAGCAACAGCCACCTTCATGGCTGCCGCCAGCGGCCGTCCCACGCCAACCGTACAGTGGCAGGTCAGCGTCGCAAACGGCCCCTTCACAAACATCCCCGGGGCCACCAACACAACCCTGAACGTCACCGGCACAACCGCCGCCATGAACGGCAACCGCTACCAGGCCGTGTTCTCGAACGGCGTTGGAACCGTTACCACTAACATCGTGCTCCTCACAGTGAACACCGCCCCGGTGATCACACTGAACCCAGTTGACCAAACCGTCAACGAAGGCCAGCTCGTCACCTTTACCGCTGCCGCTACCGGCCAACCCACCCCAACCGTGCAATGGGAAGTCAGCGTCAACGGTGGACCGTTCGTCGCCATCCCAGGCGCGACGTCGACCACCTTCACCTTCACCGCCGCACAGGCTCTAACCAAGAACCGTTACCGCGCCGTGTTCACGAACACCTGCGGCATAGCGACCACCGACCCGGCGATCTTCATCAACATCCCGTTCGATGTCTTCCAGATTCGCTACGCGTCTAACCTGACGCAGGGTGATTCGGTGATCAACATCTCCAACACCGGCGTCAACGGGGCCTCTCTCACCGGCCCAGGTTTCGGCGGCGCGCAGGGCAACATCTGCGTCAACGCCTACGCCTTCTCGCCCGATGAACAGCTAATTTCCTGCTGCTCCTGCTTACTAACTCCGAATGCGCTGGCATCGCTCTCAGTAAATGGCGACATGATCAGCAACACGCTCACCGGCGTGCGGCCCAACTCAGTGGTGATCAAGTTAGTAGCCACCGGAGCCGGAGCCGACTTCACCGGCACAAGCTGCACCAATTCAGCCGCGCTGGTCAATACCACAGGCTTCCCGTTTGCTCCCGGCATGGTGGCTTACGGAACAACCATCCATCCCCCGGCAGTGACGGAAACCCCGTTCCTGCGCGGAACGCTCAGCCTGCAGGAGCTGGCCTCGATCAAAAACCGTTGCACCAACATCATAGGCAACGGCAGCACCTTCGGCATATGCCGCTCATGCAGAGTCGGCGGCTTGAACGGCGCACAGTAGCTCAGTCCGCTATCGGGGGAATTGCCTGCAACGGTAATTCCCCTCTCTCTTACTCCATGGCAGGCTGAGCAAACGGCTTGTATGATCTTCCTGCCGGGCTCGCTTCAATTTCTAGCGTGACTAGAGCTGCTCTCCAAAAAAGCACTTGTCCGGCCTTCCAACAGCGGCCAGGGTTCGGAAGTCGACGGATCCAAAATCGAAAGAAGCGCCATCCCGATCTCCACCAGTTAGAATGAGAACTTACGATGCCATTGCAAACGGACCGGCGGCGCTGGGAAGTGGTCGCCATGTTGTGGTTCGCCTACGTGCTCTATCAGGCGGATAAGCAGATTTACGCCGTTGTGTTGCCCCTCGTCCGCGCCGAAATGGGCCTTTCCGGATATGAGGCCGGCTTGGTGAACTCCGCATTTACCGTGGTTTCCGCAATACTGGCGCCACTCGCGGGGGCATTTGGGGACCGCTGGCCAAAGCACCGGGTGCTGATCCTTGCTGTCGCCATATGGAGCGTGGCGACAATGCTCACGGGATTTGCCACTTCCCTCGCGCTATTGTTGCTGATCAGGGCTGTCCTCTTTGCTGGGGCCGAATCTTTTTACCCACCCGTGTCGCACGCTTACTTAGCGGAGCAGCACACTACCACGCGCGCACTCGCTATTTCCATCCATCAAACCGCCCAAAATGCTGGGCCCTTGGTGAGCGGGCTGCTAGCCGGTTGGCTCGCCGAAAAGTTCGGATGGCGGATCGGATTCATGGCGTTTGGCGTGCCAGGACTCCTGCTGAGTGTATGGATGTATTTGCGGATGCCTACTTCGGGAATCAGTTCCAAGGGATCTGCCTTGCTTGCGGGGTTCGTCTATTGCTTCAAGATCGATGCCGTGCGCCGGTTCGGCTTTGCGTTCTCCGCCGTGCTGTTCGTCTTGATCGGTTACAGCACGTGGGCTCCCACCTTGTTCGGAACCCAGTTTGGTCTGAGTGTGGCCCAGGCGGGGTTTCAAACGTCCTTCTGGAGCAGCATCGCGTCCATGGCGGGCGCACTGATAGGTGGATTGACGGCGGATCGCATGGTGCGGCGCGGCTACCGGCGAGTCAGTTTGCAGGCGGCGTTCTTGCTGGCTGGGGCGCCATTCTTGTGGTGGTTGGGCAGCGCGAACGACCTGGTGGAAGCTGTTTGGGCGTTAAGTGGCGTGGGCTTGTTTCGTGGAATGTATGAAGCCACGATTGCCGTCACGCTGTACGATTACGTTCCGCCCCAGTATCGTAGTTCGGCGGCGGCGGTGGTGCTGCTCTTGGCGAATTTACTGGCTGCTCCCTCGGCGGCGGTGTTGGGATGGCTCGGCGATCAATCCCAACTGACAACGTCGATCCGTTTGTTGTCCATCTTGTTTGTGCTAGCTGCGGGCATCCTATTTTCCGCTCGAGGATTACCGCTAAGCCCGATAGATGGCGAGTAAACTGATTTGCACGAACATAGTTAAACGGAAATTCCAACAAGAAGTTTTTTATCCGCGTTCATCCCCGTGCATCTGCGGCCGAAAAATGAAATCCCCAAAATCCGGAAACCCCATCTACCGCCAATGAAAATCTCCCTCGGGGAATTCCCCCCGTCACAACCAATCCCAAAAAAATCAAACTGGTCTATCTCGCCGAATCTAAAAAGAAAGAACCCACCGAAGCCGGACGCACCGAAGCCAAGTCCCTTGTCCCGTAAGCTACTCTTGAATCGGGATAAAACATGCCATCAACTGCATACAACACGCTCCTGGCCATCGCCGAACAGGTGAAATTCTGGATCACCCCGGCTCACCAGACCTACGCCGAACTCCCATCCGGCGCAGTCCCCCTCTGGTCCGACGATTTCTTCACCTGGTGCATCGCCAAATTCAACTTCCAAAATTTCCCCGCGCCCATCACATACAACACGGTCCTCCGCACGCTCGACCAAGCGGCCCAATCCCAGCCCCGCCAAAAAACCCAGCAAGCAAACCTCCGCACCGCCGCCACAAAGAATGGCTACGAAATCGACCTCGGCAACCAATCCATCCAAGTAACCGGCAAATAATGGAAAATCACCCAACATCCTGGACCTGAAGCCCCCGATGACAATCGGGGGATCTGCACTTTCCTCCGCCCCCTCGCCAACCGCCCGCTCCCACCACCAACCGAATCAGAAAAGGAACTCCCCGACTACCTCCGCGCCGCCTTCGGCATCAAACCCGCCTCACCCCGCGAAGAGGACCCCGCCAAAGCCCTCAGCCAATGGCTTGAACTCGCGCTCCGTCCCGATCAACCCTGCCCCCCACTCATCCTCACCGGCGAGTTCCGCGACGAAGCCGCCGAGGCCATTCGCAATCTAATCGACCCCGCCGCCTGCGCCATGCTCCCCTTCCCAACGGGTCGCAACGAAGCCGGCTGGATCGCGTTATACAACCGCGTCCTGGCCTTCCAAATCTTCGGAACAATCACAAAATTCAGACGAAGCATCATCACGGAACTCGCCCAAGGCCGCTTCCAAGCCCGCCTCCGCCAGGCCGACCACAAAGGCCCCGTGCTCTACCAGCAACTAGGCCGCCCCGTGATCATTACCGCGGATGACGCCCCCGAAATCTGCAGCAATCAAATTGTGATTGAAATCAAAAAGTGCGACCCGCTCCTGCAACAGGAAGTACTCGCCGCGCTCTTCGATCAAATGGTGCGAAGCCTGCGCGACGAACCAAAATCGCAGCCCGAACCTGATTATCCGGAAGCCCCGGCAACCCGCAACTCATTCGATTCTCTCGAAGCCATCGCACCCTTCCCGTAACATCCCCCGGTGCGGAGGGCAACCCGCAATGGCGACGCACCGGCGCCAAACTGAACAAGCATCCGCTTCGTAGGTTCTTTGACAACTGAATAAAATGGGCAGGATTCAACCAGCCGTCGGCGAAACCCCCCTCGCGATAGCTTCGTCCAAAATGCGCCGCACCGTGTCGATCACCCTTTGCACTTCGTCGCCTCGCGCCACAGGTCCGTGACCAGCCACAACAATCTCAGCTCGCAACGCCTCCACTCTCTCCAACGATGCAAGCCAGACTTTCCAATCCGCCACGCCGCCCGCATCCAAGTTCGGAACATACTCGTTGATCAGGCAATCCCCTGTATACAGGACTCGCTCTTCCTCCACCCATACAGAGACATTCGTCGCTGTATGCCCAGGCGTGAACAACACGGACGCCGAACAGCCGCCCAAGTCGAATGTGGTTTCCTCATCAAGAGCGCGGTTCGGGTTCACAAGTCGCGTCCCTGAAAAGAATGCCTTGGCTTCTCCGGCGGCGCGCCGTGCGGAACTCACAATGCCATCGTTGAACTCCGCGATTTCAGCCTGAAACTCAGCCTCGGTTCGAGCGATGCCACTGTGCCCCCAAACCTCCACTCCCTGATCGCGAAAGTAACTATTCCCACCAATATGATCGAAGTGTTTCTCCGTGTTAATGACTTGCAGTAGGTTCCCAGGCTTCGCGGCGACGGCGTATCCATGAAGGGTTTGCGCAGCATGCATGTTGCCCCCAGTGTCAACAATTAACGTGCGCTTGTCGCCGGCAATTAATCCAGCATTCACGAACCAGGGAGCCGAGTAGCCCAGACCTGTGACCGCATAGCAGCAGTTAGAAAGGCGCATTTCTCCAGGGTATCTGCAAATGAAAAATGGGGACTGACGAAACTGACATCTTTTTTCGCCACCGCAAGGGATTGATGTTTCTGAAAGTAACTTGCGAAAAAAGGCTGTCTGTTCCGTCAGTCCCCGTTTTTCATGTAACGCTACTTAAGCTCAACCACCAACATCTCGGTCTGTTTGGAACTCAAATTCACAGCGCTATGCTTTAGTGGCGTACCCCAGGTGACGTCCCCTGCCTTGTGAATCACGTGCTCTGTTTTGCCGTCCGCGCCGGTTACCTGAAAATCTTCTTCGGAGATGTACGTGGTCACGCGGTTTAGTGAATGTTCATGCATCGGGACAGAATCCTTGCCGCCGATCTTCACGCGCACAATGCGAACTTGGTCGTTTTCAAATTCAACCGTGTTATGCTTCTTGTCGATCTTAACGGGGTCCAGCTTCGAGGCCGCCGGGTTGCCTCCGGAGCCAGGTTTCTTCAGTTCTATTTCAACGATGGTCACCGTGCCATCGGAGACAATCTCCGCGATATGGTTGCCGGATTTGGCGCTCCACAACGCCTGGCCAGCCTTCCAGTTGAGTTCCACCTTCTTGCCATCTTCATAGGCAATTGTCTGCTTGCCCGGTTGCAGGTAAATCATCACGCGATTCATGTCGTGCTTGTGAAGGCCAGTTTTCTTATGCGCGTCTTGCGTTACCTTCAGCACTCTCACCTGATCGTTCTCCACAGGGGTGCTGCGGCCCTGCCCTAAAGCGGAGATAGCCGCTAGCAGTGTTGTAAGTATGAATCTCATTTGTAATTGTCTCCTTAGTTTTTTATTGGCCAAGTTCGTGACAGACATTGCACCGTGTCGTTCCATGGTTCTCTCGATGGCAGCTGATGCAATTCGCCATCTTCAGCGGGCGCTCCACCGTCAGTGCATCCTTCGCCCACACATCTCCGTGACAGGTTGCACACTCGGTCTTGTGTCGTGCGTGACTGAAGAAAATGAAGTCCGGCAACTGATACACGCGGTGCGACGGTATCTTCTGTTCGCCCATCTCCGTGTGGCACACCCGGCACTTATCCACTTTTGGGAACCGCGCCGCTTCACTGGCTCCATCGTGACAACTGGAGCATTTCAACTTCAACGGGGCGTGCCGTTTATGGCTAAACGCCGCGTCTGCTGCCCACGCTGTTACGGCAAGGAATAGGCAACTAATGAATCGGAAAAAGTATCGTTGTATTTGTTGCCGCCTCCCGCCGCTACTACTATATATTGCTTCTTCGACCTTTTGCCAAGAAACGTGACCGGTGTAGCGTGGGCGCTAGCCGGTAGCTTGGTCACCCACAATTCTTTGCCCGTGTCTTTATCAAACGCGCGAAAGCGGCTATCGTTGGTCGCGCCGATGAACACAAGGCCTCCGGCAGTTACGATCGATCCGCCCAGGTTCGATGTGCCTGTTGGCGCAATGCCCTTCTCGACCAAGGCATCCACCACGCCCAGAACGGATTGCCACCGGAACTCGCCGGTATCTAAGTTGATGGCGGTAAGGTTTCCCCATGGAGGCTTTTGGCACGGATACATATTGTCATCCCAGAAACGGGAGGCCGGCGTGCCCGCTCCTTGCGTTCGATAAGGCAGCGTGGCTCCTTCGCGGTTCTTGACCATTTTGAATACCTGGCCCACATCCATCGAGTTCACGAACAACGTATGAGTATCTGGATCGTACGAAGCGCCGCCCCAGTTGGCCCCACCGTTTGTGCCCGGAAACAACACAGTGGTCTTGAAGCCGACCGGCGTGTAAAGGCTCCCCAGCACCGCACCTTCAATGATCTTGCCACAAAATGCGCGCGATTCCGCGGTAACGTTGGTCAGGTCTTCGGCGCTGAAGGTCTGCCGCGCGAATGGCGCGGGCTTGACGGGAACCGGTTGCGTCGGCCATGTCTCTTCACCGGGTATTTCGCTTTTTGGCACAGGCTTTTCAACGATGTCGAACAGCGGCTTGCCGGTGGCGCGGTCAAATAGAAACGTGAATCCTGTCTTAGTAACTTGCGCCACCGCATCTACGGGTTTACCGTTACGAGTTACTTGCACCAAGTTCGGCTGAGCCGGAATGTCGTAATCCCAAATGTTGTGATGCACGGTTTGAAAGTGCCATAGCCGCTTGCCGGTGGTGGCATCCAGCGCAACCAGCGCATCACCGAAAAGGTTCGCGCCTTTGCGATCGCCGGCGAAACGATCCGCCGAGGGCGACGTAAGCGGCAGGTAGATGATGCCGCGCTTTTCATCGACGCTGGCGATGGACCACATGTTGGTTCCGCCACGCCCAATGGCTGAATCACCAGCCCAGGTGTCGCCGCCGAACTCGCCAGGGCGAGCAGCGGTGTGGAACGTCCACACCAATTTACCGGTGATAGCATCGAAAGCGCGCACGTCGCCCGACGGGCCTTGCGGTTCGGAATCGGGCACAATGGAGCCACAAATCACCATGTTCTTAAAGATCGTGGGTGGAGAGGTCATGCCATAGCCTCGACCCATGTTTCGCGTATCCGCCGGGTCCACCATGCCAGTCTTCAGGTTGACGAATCCGCCTGGACCAAAACTATCAACCGGCTTGCCGGTTACCGCGTTAATGGCCCACAGTTGACCGTCAAGTGTCCCGTAGAACAGGCGCTTCTCGTCGCCGTTCGTCCAGAGCGCCGCCCCTCGATGGGTGTACATCATTTGCGAGCGCGACTTATCGAGCTTCGGATCAAAAGCCCAAATTTCCTTGCCGGATTCTGGATCAAGCGCCACCAGCCGCTGAAAGGCTGTGACAACGTACATCACCCCATCGGCAACGAGCGGTGTCGCCTCGAAGGCGCTTTTGACCGTAAGGGTCTTGCCGTCGGAAACGTCGCCTGAGTGATAAGTCCAGGCGAGCTTCAACTTAGTAACATTGGTCTTATTGATCTGCTTCAAAGAGGAATAGCGTTGGCCCCCTTGATCATTGCCCCAGGCCCGCCATTCCTGCGCATTGAGATGCGCTACCAACAACCCGCATATTACGAAGTTACTTAGCCGCATCGATGAATGACTCCGGCGCTTTCCAACCCGCGGGCGCTCCGTCCCCAGGCTTCACCCCAGTGGGCGGGTGAAGCTTTTTCCACGTCTCAATACGAGCCGTCAAGTCCTTCACGACGTCGGGATGCTTTGCCGCCATATCGTTCTTCTCTTCGCGATCCTCGTTGTGACGGAACAGGTAACGGGCGTCGCCCTGCGTCACCAACTTCCACTCATCGTGAAACACGGCATGAAAATCTCCGTGGGCGAAAAAGGTGTCGCCGCGCTTTTCGGTCTTGCCGGCAAGCAGCGGCTTCCACATACTCTTTCCATCGAATGGCTTGCTGTTCAAGGGCTTCACGCCGGCGGCCTCTGCAAGCGTCGGGAATAGATCCATAACGGTCATGAACTGCTTAGTTTCGCCCACAGGAACATGGCCTGGCCAATGCAGAATACCCGGCGACCGAATGCCGCCCTCAAACGTCTGCGCCTTGCCGCCACGCAGAGGCCGGTTCGTCGCCCCCTGCCCGATGGGGCCGCCATTATCGGAAAAGAAAAGAATCAGAGTGTTACTGGCCATCCCTTCATCGATCAACGTTTTGCGAATCGCGCCGATGGATCGATCGAGCACATCCACCATGGCCGCAAAAATGCGCCGCTTCGGGTCGGAGATGCGTTTGGCATACTTTTCAATCAACTCCGGCGGGGCCTGCAACGGCGCGTGCGGCGCGTTGAACTCACATAGAGGAACATTGGCTTTGACTTGTCCCGCGTGCGGATCAACCGGGATGCCTCGGCCGCAACAAGGTCGGTGGTGTAGCCTTTTTCCTTGAGCCCCTTGCCATCGCGATGCCAGTCAAGCCCGCCGTCGCGGTAATGTTCAAAGTAATCGAGGGCGCCATTCACGTGGCCATAGGAATGATCAAAGCCGCGCTGGTTGGGCAAGTAAGCTTTCTTCGCGTGCCCCAAATGCCACTTGCCAGTCATGGCGGTTTCGTAGCCTGCGGCTTTGAAGCTCTGCGGCAAGAAGTGTTCGTCAAGCGGAACGCCGTAAGTTTCCCATGGGCGGATCACGGTGTAGATGACGCCGAGCCGCATCGGGGAGCGGCCAGTCATCAACGCCGAACGCGTTGGCGAACAAACGGGCATGACGTAGAAGCGTTCCAAGCGCAGACCTTCACTGGCAAGCTGGTCGATGTTAGGCGTGTCGATTTCGCCGCCGCGGTAGTGGACATCGGAAGTGCCGAGGTCGTCGGCCAGCAGGATGACGACGTTGGGTTTGGACGTTTGTGCGTGGGCGGTGGCTGCGCCAAGGGGCAGAGCGAGAAAGTCACGGCGGCGGAGTGGCATTGGTGTATTTTACATGGCGGTAGGGCGTGTTGTCTCTGATACCCTGTCAATATTGAGGTAAATTGCCCGCCGATGCTCCTGCTGGCCGCTGCCGTTTTTGTTGGAAGCCAAATGTGTAGACCCTGTCACTCCACGATCGCGGATGCTTACGCCCGCACGCCGATGGCGCGGTCAAGCGGCATTGCCGCCCCTCTACCCACCGCGGAGTTTACCGCCGCCGGGCAACGATATAGAGTAGATGGCAAGCTTCTCAGTTTCGATGGCGGCTCAGTGCCGATTGACTTTTTCATCGGCTCAAACTCCGAAGGACGGAGTTATGTTTGGGCTCGAGACGGTTACTTGTTTGAGTTACCTGTAACTTGGTATGCGCGAAAGCAGGCGTGGGATGCCTCCCCAGGTTATGAGGCGAATTCGAGCGTAAAGCTGAATCGGGCGGTGGAGCCAAGTTGCTTGCAGTGCCATGCGAGTCAGGTGCGACCGGTGCTCGGATCGCAGAATCGCTACGGGAATCCTCCGTTCCTTGAAGGCGGAGTTAGTTGTGAGCGCTGTCACGGAGCTGGGAGTGAGCACGCGCAAGCTCCGGCTAAAGCGCGCATGGTGAATCCGGCGAAACTAGACGCGGAACGTCGAGACTCTGTTTGCAGTCAGTGCCATTTGACGGGTGAGGCCCGCATTGAACAACCAGACCGGAAGTTCGCGGAATTTCGAGCAGGCGAAACACTCTCCCGCTATGCCACTTACTTCGTTTGGAAACTAGGCAGGACGGATCTTAAAGTAACCAGCCATGTGGAAAAGCTCGCCGCCAGTGAATGCAAGAAGGCGGCGGGAGACGCGCTTTGGTGCGGCAGTTGCCATGACACGCATTCCAACATCGACAAGACGCAGCAAGCTTGTCTCGGTTGTCATGCCGGGGCCCATCGCAAAGAAGAGACATGCGCGACATGCCACATGCCGAAAACCGTGGCCGTTGATGCGAATCACGGCGTGATGACCGATCACAGCGTCCCTCGCTTTCCGCGGCATTCAGAGCCGCCGAAGAAAGGGGATTTGGTGGCCTTCGTTGGGGAGGCAAGTGATCGCTCGTTAGGTCTGGCGTACGCGGAAATTGGCGACGCGCGCGCGCGGGAATACCTGTTGCGCGCCAAGCCCGATGATTGGCGGGTTCGATTCCGTCTGGCAACCCTCGAACGGAATCCGGAGCGCGCGGCGGCTCTCTATGAATCGCTACTAATTGACAATCCCGGTGAACCGGTGGCGTTGGTTAATCTGGGTTCGCTATACGCAACCGCAGGCCGGACGAAAGCGGCGGCTGCCCTTTGGGTTCGAGCGCTTGAGGCGAATCCAGCGATTGAGGAAGCAGCGTTCAATCTCTCGAAGGTGCTGCCCGAACCAGAGGCAACCGATCTATTGCGCCGGTACCTTGCGGTGAACCCAACATCTCTCAGCGCCCGCGAGAGACTTGCCACGATGACCCGTAAACGACAAGAACGCAGAGTAAACTAAAGACGTGTTAGGCCGCCTGCCAACTTGTTTAGTCCTCTTCGGAGCCCTCGCCGTCGCTGTGCCGGTCGTGGCTCCGTCATTAATCCGATTTGACGAGATTGCTCAGAAGGCTGGATTGCAATTCACGCTGCGTAACGCTGCTGCCGGCCAATTCCATCAAATAGAATTGACGGGTGGCGGGGTTGCCGTTCTCGATTACAACAACGATGGTTGTACCGATATCTTCTTCACCAACGGCGCGGCGATTCCCAGTTTGCGTAAGACGGGCCCGGAATTTTTCAATCGACTGTTTCGCAATAATTGCGACATGACCTTTACCGATGTCACAGCAGAAGCAGGCCTTACGGGGGAAGGGTATTCCATGGGCGCCGCCGTCGGAGACTTCGATAACGACGGCTTCGCCGATTTGTATGTTGTCGGCGTGCATCGTAATATTCTGTATCGGAACATGGGAAATGGCCGATTCTCGGACATCACGGCGAAGGCCGGAGTCGCCGGCGTCGACCCGCGGTACGGGAAGATGTGGGCCGTATCCGCAGGTTGGTTCGATTACGACAACGATGGGTGGCTGGATCTTTTTGTCTCGAATTATGTGGTGTGGGATGGGGCGAAGGAGCCGCGCTGCGGCTCGCCGGAGCGGCAGTTTTACTGCCATCCAAAAGAGTATCAGGGTTTGCCGGGTCAACTTTTCCATAACAATCACGACGGCACCTTCACCGATGTCTCGCAGCAATCGGGCATCGGAAAGCACATTGGAAAGGGCATGGGCGTGGCGTTTGCCGATATGGATGGCGATGGCCTGACCGACATTTTCGTGGCTAACGATTCGGTCCGTGGTTTACTGTTCCATAACGACGGCCAGGGAAAGTTTAGCGAGGTCGGACTGGAATCGGGCGTGGCATTGCGTGAAGACGGCTACGCCATTGCGGGAATGGGCGCCGATTTTCGTGACTTCGATAATGATGGCAAACCCGATCTGGTCGTCTCCGGCATCATCAACGATTCGTTTCTTTTGTTTCGCAATCCCACGCAGAGTGGCCGCCTGTTTGACGATTATGCCCAGCGCACTGGCCTGCTGATGGGGACTCGTCAATTGACCGGTTGGAGCCTGGGAATGTATGACTTCGACAACGATGGATGGAAGGATCTTTTCTTTGGCCTATCGCACTTGGCTGAACTGGAAAAGTATCTGGGACGTGATTCGGCGCTTCCCAATCGCGTCTTTCGAAACGTGGAAGGAAAGAAGTTCGAGGACGTTTCCGCAGCCGCCGGGTCTGCTTTTCAACGCGCGGCGATGCATCGGGGAGTAGCCTTCGCCGACTTCGATAATGACGGACGGGTGGACGCCGTAGTGACCGTGCTGAACGGGCCCGCGAAGCTATTTCGCAATGTTTCCGGAGGGCAGTCTCATTGGTTGGCCCTCAGATTACGAGGCCGCCAAAGTAACCGGATGGGACTGGGCGCAGCGGTCCATGTGCAGCTTGCTGACGGACGCGATCTATACAATGCGGCCACGACGTCCGTCGGTTATGCCAGTTCCAGCGAGGCTCTGGTTCGCTTCGGATTGGGTGCGAACAAGACGGCGAAGTGGATTGAGATCCGCTGGCCGAGTGGAGGAGTTCAACGATTGACCAATGTTGCGGCCGATCAGATCTTGGAAGTTGACGAAGGGGCGAAGCCATGAGCCGGTGGCTGGCAGCTTTTCTCCTTGGTGCGGGTCTAGCGGGCGGGCAAACCGCACCTGCAAAAGCAGCGTACGAAAAGGCGAACAAGCTTTTCGTGGCAAAGAAATTCCCTGAAGCGGCGGCTGCCGTTTCAGAGGCGCTACGGCTCGATCCGGATTTGGTGCCAGCCCTGACGCTGAAGGCCAAGTTGGAGATGGCGAGCAACCACTTTGAGCAAGCGCGCCACGCGCTGGAACACGCGCTGTTAGTCGACCCCAAAGCGGAATACGCGCAGTTCCTCTATGGCCTGGAAGCCTATGTGACGAATGAGATGGCCGAGGCGCTGCCGCGTTTTCGAAAAGCCCGACAATTGAATGTGAAAAATCCGCGCGCTGCCTTGTATCTAGGGTTGACGTGCGAAAGTCTTGGGAACACCGAGGAAGCCATGGCGCTATACAGGGAGGCCGTTCGCCTGGAGCAAGCCAAGGGCTCCGTAGATGCGGAGACGCTGCTTCCGGGCGCTCGGCTACTCTCTCTTCAAGGGCATCTTGAGGAGAGTGAAAAGTGGGTTCGACAAGCGCTGAAAGCCGCGCCGAACTTTCGAGACTCCCACTTTGAGTTGGCTCGTGTCTTACTGAAAAAGGGCGACGCTGCCGGAGCCGTGGCTGAAGGCGAAACGGCATTGCGGCTGACTGGAACGATTGTCACCGACGCGCAAATCCATTACCTGTTGATCCGCGCCTGGCGGGAGAATGGTTCTCCCGAAAAGGCGGCGCTTCAAGCTGATTTGCTGAGGTCTCTTGAGACCCCGAAGGGCCGCTGAAACCTTCTTACTTCTTTTCCGCTCTGGCGGCGTGCCGGCCGATGCCGCGCCTTTTTTCGTATCGCGGGCAACCATCAGTTCCTCAGAAGGAGCTGGGCTCATGTCGAACAGTTCGCCCGCTTGTTTTAGTTTCCAACCGCTATCCCTGAAGTACCATTGCCGTGCCAGCTGGATGTAGATCCAGTCGCGAGGCTGCCCCTTCTTACCCTGTATTTGTGGCAGTTTGCCATGGCCATCAATGACAGTTTTCGCAGGCAATTTCGCGTCCGCCAAATCGGCGAACGGGGGGAAGAAATCGATTCGAATTAACCAGATCCTTGGGCACCTTCGCGGCGCCCCAACTGTTCCATTGTCACCAATAAATGCGAGCACCGTGTTATCGCGCAGCTTCAGCCGCTCCAGTTCGCCAACTAGCTTACCCACAGGCTTAATGTTGCCGGTGTAATGATCGCTGTTCGCCTTACTATCGGGAGTGGGGAGGATTTCCCCATGGATGTGAGACATGGAGTAATAAACGCAGGAGGGTTGGGAGCGATGCCTGGTAACGAAATCAACAGGGAAACCGTGCATCACGTCTGGCAGATTTTCCTTATCGCCAAGGTCTTTACTTTTACCGTTGAGCAGGTATTTCCTGGCCCTGGACTGCGAGTTGCAGTAGGAGCCGCTGCCCTGGAATTTCAACTGTTCTTCGAATCCGAACTCAGCCGCGGCCCCAGGGGCGGTCGTCCCAGCTTGCCGATTGAGGCCGTTACGTAGGCAGCGGGTTTCAGGTACCTTGGTGTCACTTTGCAAATTAAACTTTGCACGCTATTTGGCGTACGCTTGGAGGAAGGAAAGCAGCCTCTTTCCGAGTGGCGCGTGATTCGTCCCCGGAGCAGTGATCGTCCACTTGCTTCATCGCGACATTTCGAAATCTCTCGCTGTGCGGTCGATCGTGACCGATTTGTTCCGGTCATTTTCCGTCGACTAGAAAATCAACTTCAAGCCAAATTCCAAGACGCGGCTTGGGCCTGCGCCCGTCACCGCGCCGTAGGTGCCGGTGGGTTTTCCGGCGGCGTCGAAACGAGCTGTAGTGTCAATGCTGGTGAACGACGGGTGGTTCGTCAGGTTGAAGGATTCGGCGCGGAACTGCAATCTCGCGCGTTCGCCTACGTCAAAATTCTTGATCGCCGAAACGTCCCATTGGCTAAAGCCGGGGCCAATCAGAACATTGCGGCCTCCATTGCCGAAGACACCCTGCACCATTCGCTCGGGCGGCAGCGCAGAATCCGTATTGAACCATCGGGTCAACGTACGCTCGCCAGCGGTGATGTTCGGGTTCGAGATGAGCGAAGCCCGGGACGTACTTGCGCCGATGCGGGCGACATCCGAAGTGACGATGATCGAATTCGGGGCGCCGCTTTGATACGTAGTGACCCCGGCGAACTCCCATCCGCCGAGCGTGTTCTTCAAGATCGCGTGACGGCTTTTCTTGAAGAAGGGCAGTTCGTAAATATAGTTCACGT
>JANXXI010000290.1 GCA_025350695.1 Acidobacteriota bacterium | reverse complement strand
GCCTGCACAGGGCGTCCTGGGCCGCCCTGCGACGAAGTCTCGGACTTACTGGCGAATGGAGATTACTACTGGGTCGCTTTGTTCGGCCACCGCTAGCGATTTTACCTGCAGGATCGCCGTGCCGGGAATCATGTTCTCCGGGATACGCGCGGTGATTTGGGTTGCGGAAACTGAGATCAGATCGAGCGGCGAATCGTTGATGGTGACGCAGGAGCCGCCCAGCAACTTTTGCGCGGCCTTGGGGTCGGCCGTACCCGGCGTGCCTAGATTGGTTCCGCTAATCGTGATGAAGTTGCCCACGCTCAGGTTTGGCGTTCCGTCGGCTGAGTTCACCACGCCACGGTTGCCGGCGGTGACAGTTGGACGGATGGGTGTTCCGGAGAGCTGCAAAGGGATAACCGTCAGGCCGGAGAGCGTAATGGCGTAAGCCGTACCCGTGGAATCGACAACTAATTGGCGCCACGGGACGTTAACCCTGTTTGCTCCGAATACGTTGTTCACGGGGTTTTCCGGGGCAATGCCAACCAGGGACTCCTCACCGGTTACGGTGTTGACTATTTCCATGGTCATGCGGGTATCGTCGCGGGTCGCGGCGGTGATGTTCTGGCGTACGGGAGTGGTCATGCGGATGTAACGGGTATCGTCCAACGGATAAACAGCGGCGATGTTGCGGCTGCCGTTTGAAACGATGGTTTGCGTGGGTGGTTGTCCGGGGCCTGCCGGAGGACCTACTTGCGTGACGCCGGGGCGTTCAAATCCGCCGATGTAGGCAAGGGACGAACTCAAAATGAACCCGTTGGCAAGGAAGTAAGAGCCGGTTCTGGAACCGGCTGCCGGTCCAAAGTAGCTGACTGGCGTTTGTTCGTAGAGATTGCGGGACAGCACGTAGGTATCGGCCAGAGCATCGTACAGATAGGCAACGCCGTTTCCGGCCATTGTCAAAATGAACTCGCCGCCGGCGGTCGAGACCATCGATATGGGAGCGGGCACCGCGGTAGGTGTTACGGAGTTAGCGGGGCGCGGTGTGGCTGTGCTGCCGACCAAGCGCCAAAAGGTTCCGTTGGACATCATGAACTGGAGTCCGCTTAAGCCGTAAGCCATCGCGACGGGTGTGATGGCTCCTTGGCCTCCGATGCGAGGGATCGGAGGGAAATCGACGTTGCCGACAATGGCCAAGCTATCCAGGTCGATAATGCTGATCGATTCGCCGCCGGAATTGCCGACGTATAGCGTGGATCCGTCAGGAGTCATCGCTAGGGCGCGCGGGAGTTGGCCGACTGGGATGGGCGCATTAAATTGTAGTTTTTTTGTGTCGAACACTTCGACGCGGTTGTAGCCGGAATTCGAGAGATAAATGCGGTTACGCGGCTGGTCCAGCACCATGTCGATGAGGCCCTGATTATTGTTGTTGGGCGTATTGGGGACCGGGTAGACAAGGCCACGCTGATCGCGGTTGCGGAAATTCATGTAGACACGAATGATGGGGGGGAAGTTGATGGCTTCCGGCGCCTGGATCGTGACGTTTATGGGCGTGCCGGTGGCGCCGCCGGCGCCATTGTAGAGATTGGTTCCGGCCAAACGGACAATGCCGCTGCGACCGGGCTCCATCACAAACGAGATCGTTGAAGGGGCAACACCCCTGTCGATTTCGGTAACGAGGGCTGGTGTGATGTTGGGGATGCTGAAGCTAAGCCGGCCCTTGCCGAGGTTTTTGACTCCAACGGAAACGCGGGCCACCCCCTTGTTGCACTCGTCATTGGCGAGGAACACTTGGCTGGTGTCAACATCGATCAACGGGTAATCGTAAATGGTTGAGATGGGTAAATACATCAAGCCAGATTCGGAGATGGCGAAGATAGCCTTTCCGTCGGTGGACGAAACGATTTTGCCGAGGATGGATTCCTTAAGTTTCAGCCCGAGCGACACGCTGAGGTTGGCCGGGTTGCCGACGTATAGGACATTCGCGATGGGCTTGGCTGCCGTGGCGGCCACATTAAATGCCGAGTAAATAGTGAATCCATCGGGCGAGATCACACTGCCGCCGAAGTTGCGTTGCACATTGAAGCCCGCACTAAATCCGTTGCCGGTGAAGAATGGAAGATTCGCGGTGCTCATCTGTCCTAGGACGGCTAGCGATTTTGTATCGTACAAAGTGGAACCGGCCATAAAACGGCTGCCATCGGGAGACATGGAAAGGATGGTGGATTGCCCGGTGACGGTTCGATTCTTGAGGACAATGCCGCTGGAGACTTCGTAAATGAATAAGGTTGTTTGCGCGGTTGCCGCGTTCTGGTTAATGGCCACCATGCCTACGATATAGTCGCCGGAGGGCACTGGGATCAACTGTCCAGGAAACGGTGTGGCCGGTCTGCCGGCGAAGACAGCGGCCAGGGGATTTGGTGTATTGATGGGCGGCGGAGAGGAAATGGGGGTGACCTCGCGTCCTCTTGCTTGTGCCGGATCGAACAGGAGTAGAGTATTGCTCGTGTTGTTTGTTCCGGCGCCTTGAGTGGTGATCAAAACTCGACCGTCGACTCCGACGGCAATTCCTTCAGGTTTGGCGGGGAGGCTGACTGAGCGGCTTGCGGAATCGATTCCGAGGTCGATCACGGTGATCGACGCGCTCTGGGTGCAGGTGACGTAAAGGAACGCGCCATCCGGTGAGATGGCTGCTGAAAGCGGGTAGGTTCCCGTGTTGACCGACTTGATCAGCTTGCGTGTGCCCATGCTGAGGATGTCAAGGCGATTGGCAGTGGGATTGACAAGATAGACGCGCTGCCGAGCCTCATCCAGCACCAAGTCTGACGGCGTGCCATTGAGTGGAATTACGTCGCCAAAAGTGGCGCCCGTGTTCACGGTTTGCGCCTGGATAGCGGCGCAGCCAACTAGTAAAAAGGCAACTGCGGTGTACTGTAATTTAATCGTGGTCATTCGTTGCTCGTTACTTCTTAATCGTGATCAAGAGGGGAGCGCTGTTTGCAGAGCGCGCCAGCGACCGAACTTGCAGCACTGCCGTTCCGGGAAGTGCGTTTTCGGGAATCTGCGCCGTGATCTTAGTTCCGGTGACGGACAGAAGTGGAAGCGGCTGATCGTTAAGGGTGACGCAAGTCCCTCCAAGAACCGTTGGAGGGGCAAGGGAGGTGGCAACCGAATCAGCTCCCATATCGGTACCGTTGATTGTGATGAACGCGCCTGGCCTCAACACATTAGTATTGTCGTTGGTATTGATGACGCCTTTGATTCCGGCGGGAATGTCCGGCGCGGTTTGCGGTCCTTTCACATCAACAGGCATTATGCTGACGCCGGATAAAGTGACGGCATAAACGTTGAAGGAGGAATCGACGGCCATCTGCCGCGAAGGGATATTGAGGCGCGTATTACCGAAGACGTTTTGTTGAGGACTATCCGGGCCGATAGCCACTTCGCTTAACCCGCCGGTTTGAATGTTCACGGCTTCGATAATGGTGCGGGCATCGTCCTTAGTCGCGGAATTAAGATTTTGACGCACCGGGGTGGTCATGCGGAGATAATTGTTTTCATCCACCGTTGCGATGGCGGCAACGTTTCGCTGGCCATTAGAAACAATCGTTTGCTGATTGAATCCGAACGGGCCGACCTGCACGAACGTGTTTTGCGTTGCTCCGGGGCGTTCCGTGCCACCGAGGATGGCAAGGGAGGAGCTTAAGATAAGGCCGTTCGCCAGGAAGTAGGATCCGCTGGTGGCCGCGCCGGTGGGGCCGAAGTAGCTGACGGGAGCTTGTTCATACACCTGCTTAGAAGAGGTAAAAGTATCGGCGAAAGCGTCATAAAGATAAGTGCTGGCGTTGTTATTGCCGCTGAGCACCAGGACAAATTCACCAAGCGGACTCGATGACATGGAAACCGGCAGGGTCAACGAAGCCGGGGTGACGTTGTTGGCTGATCGTGGGATAGCCACGCCATTTGATTCTCGCCAGAAAGTAGCATTGGCTCCGTTGGACATCATGAATTGCAGGCCATTGGCGCTATAGGCAAGTGCGACAGGAGACAAGGGCTGCGATTGCGATTGGGACGATCTGGGGATGGGAGGGAAGGCGAGGTTGCCGGTAACCGTCAAGCTTTCGAGATCCACCACAGTAATGGATTCGCCACCGGAATTGCCGACATAGAGGGTGGCTCCGTCCGGAGTCATCGCCATGGCGTGGGGCAGTTGGCCGACCTCGATTGGACTAAGCAAAACCTGATTCTTGGTGTCGATCACTTCGATGCGGTTATAGCCGGAGTTAGAAACATACAGCCTGGCGCGCCGTTCGTCGAGCAGGGTATCCCATAGGCTCTGGTTGTTGTTCAGTGCTGTTGGAATTGGGATGATGACGCCACGCATGTCCGTTTGGCGGAAATTCATGTAGATCTTGACGATGTTGGGGATGTTCACCGCCTCATTGGAACTGACAGTGACGGCGAAAGGCGTTCCACCGCCACCAGCTGCGTTGGTGAATAGATTGGTGCCAGGCAGGCGAACGACGCCGGCGCGTCCGGAATCCATTGTAAATGTGATGGTGGACGGTACATTGCCGGTGGTCACGTCCGCAACCAAGGCGGTAGAGGTGTTAGAGACAGTATAAGTGAGTCTTCCCTTACCCAGGTTTGATACGCGCACTTGGGCTTTGGAGATGCCTCGATTGCAGTTGTCCTGGGTGAGGAAAACGCTGGCTGTTTCTGGTTGGATGATGGGTAGGTCGAAGATTTTCCCGAACGGTAGGTAGATCAAACCGGTTTCAGAGAGCGCGTAACCTTCCTGGCCGTCAGTTGTTGAGACAATCCTTCCGATGATGGATTCTTTAAGCTTCAAGCCCAAATGTACTCCGAGGTTATTGGAACTGGCTACGTAGAGAATATTGGCGACTGATCGAGTGCTGGTTCCGGTGTTGGTGTTTGCTGTGAGGTAGACCGTGTCGCCTTCCTTGGTAAACGTGCTGCCGCCGATGTTGCGGGCGACGTTGAAAGCGGCCAGCGCTGTACCACCGTTATAGAAGGGCAAATTGGCGGCATTCATTTGTGCCGTAACCGCCAGCGTTGCCGTGTCGTACAAAGTGAAGCCAGCCATGAACCGGCTTCCGTCGGGAGAGATAGAAAGCGTGGTGGATTGGCCGTGTGTATTGCGATTTCTTAGAATCGTCCCGCTGGCTACTTCGTAGATGAATGTCGTGGTAGCTGCGTTGTTGGCGTTTTGATTGGTGGCAACCAGGCCAATAAGAAAGGCTCCATCAGCGGTGCGGACAATGCGGCCAGGGTAGGCTAAAGTTGGGCGGCCAGTAAACAATTGCGGCAATGGGGCCGGGGTGGCCGGAGGAGTTGGCATGGAGACAATGCTGATTTGCTGGCCAGCGGCCTGTACTGGATCGTACAATACCAGCGTATTAAGCGCGCTGTTTGTACCGGAGCCCTGGGTGGTAATCAGCACGCGTCCATCACTTCCAACGCCGACACCTTCTGGCTTGGCGGGAAGGGCGATGGTTTGAGACACGGCAAGTGAGTTTGCGTCGAGGATTGAAAGTGTGGTGCTTCCAGTGTTGGTGACGTACAGGAAGCGCCCGTCCATCGACTGGGCAACGGCCGAGGGCGCTGTTCCCACCGTGATGGACTTTGAAACCTTTTTTGACCCCAAATCAAATACGTCCAACCGGTTGGCGGCGTTGTTGACCAAGTAGAGCACTTTGCGGTTTTCATCAAGGATCAAGTCCGACGGCGTGCCACTCAAGGCATACACGTCACCGAAGGTGCTGGCGGCCAAGGTGGTGTTGGATTGTCCGCGTAAAGACGCAGTGAGCGCTAGCGGAATAATCAAGCATCTCAGGAAAGTTTTGAAGTCTGTTTGCAAACACATATCAGATCAGGTAGTTTAAACCCTTGGCGTAGTCGAAAGTTGCCCCAGGGGGATTTCTTTCCAGCTGGCGCCGAAACCTTTACGAATACTAAGTGTTAATGGAGAGGGCAAGCTGATAGTACGAAATGTAACACGAGACGTGGTGCTGGCGTCGAATGCCACGCTGGCTAACACGAGCGAGACACGAAACACTGGTTTGCTGAAGCATTCTTCGTTGCCAAATGGTGAGGGGTTATGGATAGTTCCTTCCCAAGGCGTTCACTGTTTTGGGATGAAGTTTGATATTGACGTTTTGTTTTTGAGCAAGGATAAAAAGGTTTTGAAGATTAGAGAACACATGAAGCCTCGGCGCATATCTGTATGTATCTGGGCGCATTCTGTTCTTGAGCTTCCCTCTGGTGCCGTAGCATCATCAGGCACGGTAAAGGGTGACCAGTTGGAGATCCAACGTTGATTCGGTTTCAAGAACGAATACTTTTGGCCGGAGGCGTTGCCGCCTGGTTGGCAATAAGTGGATGTGCGGCGGCGGGTTCAAAGAAGGTTGCTGTTGCGGTTCCAGTTTCCCCGAAAGCTAAGGCACTGGATGCTAAGGCAGCGACAAGGTCGCAGAAAAAGCAATGGGAACAGGCGACAACTCTTTCAAACGTTAAGACCGTAATGCAAAAGCAGGTTAACAACGGAATGGTGGCTGGCGTGGGTGATCTGGAAGCTCGGACTTTGCGGGAAAAGATGACAGCACATCCGGAAGATCCTCAGGTACGAGTTAAACTTGCAGAGCATTATGAAAGTAAAGGTTTCGTAGAGGTGGCAGTTGAGATTTACCGGCTAGCTGGGGAACGTTTTCCTGATTTCGAGCTGGTGCAAATCCGGTTGGCGCAGATTTTGCGCAGGAACGGACGGAGCGACGAGGCGGCCGTAAGCCTCAGCGACTTTCTAGTTCGGAGCAAATCTCAGAACGCAGATTTATATTCCTGGCTGGGTATCGTACTGGATGACATAGGAAGTTTGGAGGATGCGGAAAAGGCCTATCGGTACGCCATCTATTTGGAACCGAGGAAGGATGCTCACTACAACAATCTTGGGTACAATTTGTATCTACAGGGAAAGAATCCCGACGCTGAGGTAGAAATCCGGAGGGCTTTGCAGCTGAATCCTGGCTCGCCTATTGCCCGGAACAACTTAGCGATCGTGACTAAGAATCGTGAAGAAGCTCTGGCTCAGTTCAAAGCGGGGTCGGATTTGGCTACGGCTTATAACAACCGCGCCGCTACGTTGATTGAGCAGGGAGATTTGGAAGAGGCTCGGGCCGAATTGGAAAAGGCGATCGAGCACCGAAAGGATCTGCCTCAAGTTTGGAATAATTTACGTTTAGTGGGTGAATTGGACGGCAAGGGTGTGCATCTAACGCTGCCAGCTCGCCAAGAACCGAAACCGGCGCTACAGAGGTTTGCCGCGCAACTAAAGCGCGCTTTCCTGGGAGACGCTAAAGAAACGGCGACGTCCGGGACAAAGGAAACGAATTCGTTGAGTGTGGCTGTTGCGGAGACGGCTCAAGATTGAGATATTATAGAGTCTCGCTTGGAAGACGAGCTGACTCGACCGCAAGAAATTAGACTAGGAGATTTTATGATCAAACAATTTTTTATTCGCTTATGGAAACAGGAAGAAGGCCAGGATCTGGTGGAATACGCTTTGATTGTCGCCGCCGTTGGATTGGCGCTGATAACTACGGTTAATCAGCTGTCGACGGCTATTGTCAGCCTGTATTCGTCCATCACCCAGGGTCTGACTTCCATCGGCGCTTCCGGTCAATAACTCAGGTATCTTGCGACCCTTGCCTTCTCCAGCGGAGGAGAGCGCGTCTTCTTTCAGCATTGTCGTGCCTAAATGGCAGGCGAGTCTCCTTCCGGATCTCGCCTGCTTCTTGACGATTGTTTGCCTCTTCTACTGTTTTTTCTTCTACAACGCCCCCTCACAACTTTTCCGAGACTCCGACACCGGATGGCATATCCGCAACGGGGAAACCATTCTGCAACTGCATCGTTTGCCAACCGTTGATCCGTATTCCTTTTCGAAGGGGGATGAGCGATGGTATTCATGGGAATGGGCCGCTGATGCTGCGATGGGCTATGTCCACCAGATAGATGGCTTGCGCGGGGTTGTGCTACTTTATTTGATTTTAATAAGCAACTGCATGTTCTTGTGGGTTCGGTTGCATTGGGCCGTTGGCGGCAATTTTCTGTTCGTATGCCTGTTTGCCGCGCCGATGCTCTCCACGACGAATCTGCATTGGTTGGCGCGGCCCCATTTGTTCAGTTGGGTGTTTATTTTAGCTGCGCTGCTCTGTTTGGAACAGGCGCCGCGAGCGTTCAGGCCGTGGCATGTGCCGGCGATCGTCGTCGCCACAGCCCTTTGGACCAATCTTCATGCCAGCTTTCCTCTAGCGATTGTGCTTCCCGTGCTGTACTGTTTTTCCTATTCGGTAGGCGCTCTGCTGTTTGACGTTAACGCAGAGGAACACTTGGCCAAGGCTCGTTGGTGCCTTCTCGCCGCGCCACTGGCGATGCTCGCAACGCTGCTGAATCCGCTGGGAATCGGCGTGCATGTTCACATCGCCGCTTACCTCTCGAATACTCAGTTGCTGGCCCGGATCGCGGAGTTTCAAAGCTTCAATTTCCATAGTGAGGGCGCTTGGCAAATTGTCGCGGGAGTGATCATCGCGATGGCCGGGGCGGTGGCTGCGTTCTCCACTGCCCGGCTTGGTTCCTGCTTGCTGATTCTGATTTTGACAGCCGGAGCATTGCGGTCGGCGAGGGGGCTACCGTTGCTTGCCTTGGTGGCGTTGCCCCTGGCGAATGGAGCTCTTACGGCGTGGCTGAGACGCCTTGACGGATTGCGGCCCGCGGTGCGAAACAGTATTGATTCGGCACTAGACTACTTTTCGAGACTGCGGCACATTGACCGGCAGTTGTTCGGGCATTGGTGGTTCGCCGTCGGGTTGGCCCTTTGCTGGGTTGTTCTGCATGCCCCGGCCCAAGTGGCTCAAACGGGATTCCCCAAAGATCAGTTTCCGGTTGAGGCTGCCAGGGAAATTGCTAAACTGCCGCCGGATGCGCGGATACTAGCCCCGGACAAGTATGGAGGATACCTGATCTATCGCTTCAAAGGGGAGCGCAAAGTGTACTTCGATGGCCGAAGTGACTTCTACGGAATAGAATTCATGAAAGAGTACATTCGATTAGTGGAAGCCCGCCCCGGATGGCCTCAAATATTGGAGAACTATGGGTTTACCCATGCGCTGTTGCCAAAAGAGTATTCGCTGATTCCGGCGCTCGAACGGCTTGGATGGAAAAAACTTCATGAAGACTCTGTTTGCGTTATACTTAGCCGGAACTTCTAGTTGTATAGTGTGTTAATAGCTTTCTTAGGGTTTTACAGCTCTTAAACCCGGGCATTCACCTTACCAGATTGAATCTCCTTGAGTTTGGCCCAACGGGAAGCGTTTCGAGTTTAGGACATTGAATGGATCGACAAAAGCTGATCATGATCTTTGGTGGCGCGGCACTAGCTGCGGCCTTGCTGACTTGGGTTTTGTATCGGAGCACCGTTGCGCCCAAGGGCGAGAAGTTGGTCAAGGTTTACGCCGCGGCGGGGAATTACTCGGCAGGAACTCGACTCACCAAGGACCGCATCAAACAGGTCTCCATCGTGGAGAAGAATGTTCCTGCTGGGGCTATCGTCGAAGAGAAACAGATTCTTGATCGGGTTTCCATGTATCCGCTGTCGGCAAACGAAACTTTCATTGCAACTCGTGTGAGTGGTGCGGGCAGTCCTGAAGGGTTCGCCGCTATGATTGAACCCGGCAAGCGAGCTGTTAGCGTACCAGTGACCGATGCAACGGGCGCTGGCGGGATGATTCAGCCCCGATCCCACGTCGACGTAATTTTTACCAAATCCGGTTCTTTGGCGGAAGCAGTGAGCACCACCATCGTGGAGGATGTTGTGGTTTTGTCGATTGGCCGATTGACCGAAATTCCGGCCACCCCCGTTACTACGGACAAAGCTGCTTCGACTACCCCAACCACCACTGTTTCGACGGCGGCCAGCACCCAGCAGAAGGCGGCCGTTCTTTTGGTAAGCCCCGAAGAATCCCGCAAACTGGAACTGGCGCGTAACCAAGGCAAAATTAGTTTGGCTTTGCGCAATCCTCAGGACAAGGCTCGGGCGGCGGAAATTGAATCCGTGACTGCCGAAAATCTGGACCCGAATATTTATGCCCGTTTAGCGCTGTCGAAACAACGAGGCGGACGCGGTGGTCGGTTGCCTGGCAACGCGAATTTGAAGAATGACGAAGAGTGGTGCAAATTAGTTGGCTGTGAACCGAAACCGAAACCTGTTGTTGCTCCCGTAAAGCCCTCCAAGCCGGAACCCCCAAAGCCCAGAGCGATAGTGGACGTGTTCCACGGCGATAAGCATGTTCAAGAATCATTCCACGACTAGAGAGAAGCCGTGAACCAATATCCATTGCATATAAGAATCCTGGTAACTGTCTTTGCGGCCACGCTGCTGATTAGCGGCGCCGCAGCCCAAACGGCCCCTCCGCGTGAAATCAACCTCACTCTAGGACGAGGCGAATTGCTTCAGTTCGATGCTGACATCAAGACCGTCGCGGCAAGTGAACCGAAAATCGCCGATGTTGTGGCCGTGTCGCTACGCGAAGTGATGGTGAACGGTAAAGGGCTTGGCAAAGCCACTGTCATTGTTTGGGAAGAGGGGTCGATTCCTCGTCGTTACAACGTGACCGTGGCCAATGACAAAGACGAATTTGAAAACGTGCAGAAGCAGATTCGCCAAAGCATCATGGATGGCGCGATTCAGATAACAGGCACTCCGGAACAAGTAGTATTGACTGGCACGGCTAAGAGTTCCGAAGATTCCAAGCGCGCCGAAGCATTGGCCACAACGTATGCGAAGAAAGTCACCAATCTGATCAAAGTTCCGCCGCCCGCCGAGCCTCGCCAGATTTTGCTTGAGGTGAAGTTCGCCGCACTGGACCGATCTGCCCTTTCTGAAGTTGGCTTCAATCTAGTGAGCCGCAACGCCAATACGCTTGGGGAGATCTCGACACAACAATTTGCAACGCCTCGATTTTCACAACTGCAGTTCCAGAACCAACAATTCTCCAACAGCACTTTGAATTTTTCGGATCTGCTGAACTTGTTCGTGTTTCGGCCCGACCTGAATATCGGCGCTACCATTCGCGCCATGCAGAGCAAAAACTTACTGCAGGTCTTAGCTGAACCCAATCTATTGGCGCTGGAAGGTAAGGAAGCAAGCTTCCTTGCGGGCGGCGAATTTCCGTTTCCAACTCTCACCGCTACCTCAACTGGCGGCGCGACGGCGCCAGTGGTCACCGTACAGTTCAAGAAGTTCGGCGTGCAATTGGACTTCACTCCGAATGTTACTCCCTCGGGAGCCATTCATCTCCATGTGAAGCCCTCGGTGACTTCTCTTGATTATGCAAACGCCGTAACACTGCAGGGCTTCCTTATTCCGGCAATCGCAACCCGCTATGCGGAAACCGAGGCGATTTTAAAAGACGGTGAGAGCTTTGCCATTGCTGGCCTGATCGACAATCGCGTAATCACCTCAATGGCCCGGGTCAAGTGGCTGGGTGATGTTCCGGTGCTTGGGCAATTGTTTCGCAGCCGCTCCACACGAAAATCCTCAGACGAGTTGCTGGTTGTCGTCACACCCCATTTTGTGAAGCCGCTCGCCGTTGGCGAAAAAGTGGAAAACGTCCCTGTACTCGAACCGTACTTAATGCCGTCTAAGATCGAGAAAGATCTTGCGGACGCCAAAGCAAGTGGAAAGAAGAAAGGCAAAAAGGAAGACCTGGTAGATCCTTCGGCCCCTCCTAAGTCGACAAAGGCGAAAAAGAGCAGGGCTGCGGATAAGAAGGCGGAATTCATAGGACCCCGTGGCCAACAGGAACCTACAAACAAGTAATCGGAGGACGGCTCCACTGCGCTGCCTGCGCCAGTCAGGAAACGTGTCTCTGCAACTTGCCGTAATGTTCACCGGGGTGTTGCTTGGATTGATGGGATTCGCCGTGGATTTGGGGCGGCTGTATATGAGCCGCGCGGAGTTGAAGACGGCGGCCAATGCGATCGCTCTGGCGGAAGCGCAGCGGCTGATTGGCACCACAAGCGCTTTGGCGACGGCCGATGCTGCCGGCAAGGTCACCTACGAAAACCAGACTAACTTTGGCAACCGATACGATTTTGGTGGATACCAGATCGGCCAGGATAATGGGATCACTAACAGCGAGACGCCGGTGAAGACTTATTTCGACACCCTTGCGGCGGCTCTTGGCTCTGATGGTGCGGCAGGTGGCGAAGCGGATGGCACAGTTGCCAGGCACGTCCGTGTGCAAGTGAAGGGCGAATCACAATTGATTTTCTGGAGTTTTCTGCCGTTGGCGCAAGATCGCAGGGTGAACTTGATTGCCCAATCGGTGGC
>JANXXI010000281.1 GCA_025350695.1 Acidobacteriota bacterium | reverse complement strand
GGCTCTGTAGGAACTTGTTGAAAAATGGGGACTGACGGAACAGACAGCCTTTTTTCGCGAATTACCCTGGAGAAAAATTGATCGCTTGCGATGGCGAAAAAAGATGTCAGTTTCCTCAATCCCGTTTCTCAACAAGTCCCTACAGAGTTCGCAATACAATAAGTTATGAAATTGGTGCTCGTTGCTTCTTTGTTGCTAGCTGCTTCCTCCGCGGCGCAAGTGCGCATTGCCTTAGTAGGTGATTCGACGGTGAACGATGGAGGCGGCTGGGGCCCGGGCTTCCGAGCGTCGTTTTCGAAGAACGTTACGGTGGATAACTTTGCCCTCAATGGGCGAAGCTCCAAAAGCTTTCGCGACGAAGGTCACTGGGAATCGGTCCTGGCGTCGAAGCCCAACTATGTCTTGATCCAGTTCGGCCATAACGACAATCCCGGCAAGGGTCCCAAGCTGGAAACAGATCCTAAGACCACTTATCGCGAGAACATGATTCGGTATGTAGAGGAAGTGAAGGCGGCCGGTGCGGTTCCTGTGCTGGTCACTTCCATCGTGCGACGCAATTTCGACGGGCCGTTTCATCTAAAGCGTGACGCCCTGGTTCCGTTCGTCGAGGAACTGCGCAAGCTCGCGGCCCAGAAACAAGTAGCGTTGATCGATTTGTATGCTCTAACCTTGGCGCAATCGGAAAAATTGGGAAAGGCCCAGGCCGATTCACTTGGCCGCAAGGATGAGCAGGGTAAGCAGGACAATACTCACCTTGGCCCGCGAGGACAGTTCGAGATAGGTCAGATGGCAGCGCGTGAGTTCGCGAAAGTCGCCCCGGCCATGGAGGGGCAAGTACATCAGTTGATCTCCTGGAAGGATGCCCTGCGACAGCCCGAGGATTGGTACGGATTGGCCGAAGCGGTGCGCATGGCAGAGAGTCTGCTGCTTTATCAGTTCCCGAACGGCGGGTGGGATAAGAACATCGAAATGTCAGTTGCTCCCGCGGCGAAGGAGATGGAAAAGCTCAAGCGCGAAGGGCATACGACAATCGACAACAGCGCCACTTACACGCAGATGGGATATCTGGCTCGAGTGTATGGCGCTACGAGGGACGCGCGCTTCAAGCAAGGGTTTGAGAAGGGGTTGGGCTATTTGCTCGAAGCGCAATATGCCAATGGAGGTTGGCCGCAGTTTTACCCGCTGCGCAAGGGCTACTATACACACATCACTTATAACGACGATGCGATGGTGGGTGTGCTGGAGATGCTACGGGCAATTGTGGAAAAGAAACCGGAATATGGGTTTGTGAGCGGCCAAGACCGTTCGCTTGCGGCCGTGGCGATGGAGAAAGGCATTCAATGCATCCTGAAAACGCAGGTACGCGTGAATGGCAAGTTGACGGTGTGGTGTGCGCAGCACGACGAAGTGACGCTTGCGCCGGCCAAAGCGCGGTCCTACGAATTGGCCTCTTTGAGTGGCAGCGAGAGCGTCCGGATTGTGGAGTTCCTGATGGGCATCGCCAAACCTTCGATTGAGGTGAAGGCGTCCATTGAAGCAGCAGTGCAGTGGTTTGAAACGTCGAAAATCAAGGGCATTCGTGTGGATAGGAAGCCAGTGCCTGATGCGCCCAAGGGCTACGACAAGGTGGTGGTGGAGGACCCAGCCGCGCCGCCGATTTGGGCCAGATTCTACGACCTTGAGACCAATAAGCCGATGTTTTGCGGGCGCGACGGTGTGGTGAAGAACACGATCGCTGAGATCGAGTACGAGCGGCGCAATGGATATAACTGGTATGTAGATCGCCCGGCGCGCCTGCTGGATCGTGAATATCCAGCGTGGCGGAAGCGGCAGTAACGTGGTTGTTGTGCCGTTGATGACATCTTTGCGCCACTGCTGCGAATTGTAGGAAAAGCGCTTCGGGTTGCCATACGCCCGTCGACATCATCGACGGCAGGCTTTGATCCAGCGTCTTCCTGTTTTGCCGGGTTGCCCTTTGCTGTTGTTGGCCTGCAGCGATGACCAGCAAAGGGCCAAGGACTTCACGAATACTCACGAAGGGCGACGTCAGTCCTACCCGTGTTTTCCGGCCCTTTCCGCCGAAGATTCCCGCAGGTAAGGTCAAAACGTCGCGCGAAGTCAGCCCCGAATTTCGTGAAACGCCTCTTCAATCTCCCGCTTCGCCGCTTCCCCAATCGGAATCAACGGCATCCGCGGAGGCCCCCCGTAGTATCCATTCAAATCCATCGCATACTTCAACCCGGGGATGCCGTACTTCACCGTCACCGCCAGCGCAGCCGGAGTAATCCGCTGCTGCCAGTCCTCGGCCGCCTCAGGCTGACGCGTCCGGAACGCTTCCCAAATCGTGATGCAAGCATACGGAGCCGCATTCGCAAACGCCAACACCGCGCCCACGGCACCGGCTTCCAAGCCCTTCCATAGCCCCGGAGCGCTGCCCGTCAAAACCTGAAACCCCGGCTTCACCTGCGCAATTAAAGCCTTCAACTTCTCCAAGTCACTCGAGCTTTCCTTAATCGCAATCACGTTCGGATGCTCACTCAACCGCACCACCGCTTCGACCGAAATATCCACGCCCGTGGTCTGTGGCCAATTGTAAATCATCAAAGGCAGCTTCGCCTGATCGGCCACCGCTCCGAAATAGCGCACCTGCGCCTCAGTATTGTTGATCAAATTCTTGTAATAGTGCGGCGTGCGCACCATCGCCAACTTATAGCCGATTTCCGCCGCCTTGTTTGTCAGCGCCACCGTCTCCCGCACACTTTCCACGCCGGTGCCGGCAATCAGAAGCCGATCCGTCGCGGTGGCTTCCGCCACCCAGCCCCACAAGGTATACTTTTCCTCGGGCGTCAAATGAACACTCTCGCCCGTCGACCCGCACACGCAGTAGCCCGAAAGCGCCGTGCGATTCAGCTTGTTGACGTTGTGAAAGACTTTGGCCTTGAACAGTTCCCCCTCATAGTTGAAGGGCGTTGCGATGGGTGGGTAGATACCTTGGAGTTTCATTTGGGCCATTTAAAATGAAATAGGGACAGGACCGGAATCCTGCCCCCATTTTTTGAAAAACTATTTGATCAGGAAGGTTAGCACGAACGTGTAAAGCGCCATCGATTCAATCAGCACCAGGCCGAGCAAAGCGATGAAGCGGATACCGTCGGAAGCGCCAGGGTTACGGGCTAACGCTTCGGTTGCGCCTGCAACAGCCTTGCCTTGAGCCAAGCCGCAAAGGCCGGAAGCAATGGCCATGGCGATTAGGGCGGCGGGACCGGTATAGCTAACAGTACCCGCGACGTGCGCGGCGTCCTGAGCCATCATGGGGCTGGCAAGAAAAATTGCCAGCAAAATTGCGAACATACGAACGTTAAACATCTTGTGTTTCTCCTAAGTAAAATCGCCAGCAGGAGGTGGTTCCCGTCAAACTCGTGCAGCCGGGCTCACACTGAAAGCGGATAATGCCGAAATGCGTTAGTGCTCAAGTTCAGCAGGATGATCATGCGACACTGCGCCGCCCAGGTAGATCATCGTCATCAACGCGAATATATATGCCTGCAGGAAAGATACGAATACGTGCAGGCCCATGAATATGACCGGAAATGCAAAAAGAGTTAATCTAATGAAAACTACCGTTACCTGTTCACCGGCGAACATGTTGGCGAACAAACGGATAGCGAGTGAAAGCGGCCGGGCCAAATGGCTGATGATTTCAATGGGCAACATCAGTGGAGCAAGCCACCACACCGGACCAAGAAAATGCGCTCCATACTTGACCGGTCCTTGCAGCTTCACACCCATGTAGTTGTAATACAGAAACGATGCCGACGCCAAACCCGCCGTCACGTAATAGAACATAGTCGGCGATTCTAAGGTTGGGATGATTCCCAGCAGGTTGCAAAACAGGATGAAGAAAAACAAGCTGCCCACGAACGGCACAAAGCGTGAACTTCCATGTCCGATATTTTCGTGCGCCTGGTCATGCAGAAACTTGTAGGCCATTTCAAAAATGTGCTGCATCTTGCCCGGCTTATCCATCGAAAGCTTCGGCCGCAGAATAGCGAAGACAATCATCAAAATGACCGCCACCAGCAGCTGCATCACAATGAAGTTTTCCCAAGGCTTGGCCTGGGTTTTGTAGGCGACGCCCAAAATCGAATAAACAGCGCTGAGGATGGCGTTGCCCAAACCAGCTAGATGGTCGTTGAACAGGGCTGTCAGCCAGGTTTCGTGTTCCATGGTAATAAGATGAGTTCGAAGAAAATACTGACGATCACCGCTGCCAGTGGCGTTGCCAGACCGGCGAAAAGCGGCTCGGAATGAATCCCGAGTACCCTAATGATACCAAATCCAAGTCCGCCGAGCACTAGCAGCACCCCCAGCAATAGGAACCCTGTCCGCCGGGCGGGACGATTAGCCCCCGGACCAAGCGAATTCACCACGCGCACCAGCAGCATAAAATTCCCCCAGCCGGCCAACACGCCGATAGTAACGCCCACAGCGTGCCGCCATCCGAGGGCGGCCAATGCAACGGCGATACCGGCCACGCCGCACGCCGGCACAAGGATCATCAACCGCCTCATAGCCGCCTGATAGGGCGCGGCGTCAAGCGGCGGTTTCTTGCGTTCAACCATATGTTCTCGAATTCTTGAGGTGCTGTAGTGAAAGCCTAAAACAACACGGTGCAGGTTTCTCTCGAACCGGCAACCTTAAAACTTACATTCCTTAAGCCAATGGCGAGAGTGCGACTGTCGTTTCGAGCCGTGGTTCCAGGTTGTTCGCTTTGGAACTTAACATTCGACGCACCACCAGGAATGTCTATTTTCAAGTTAAAGATACCCGTTGGGAGTTGCGAGACGACAGCGTTGTTGACGTAAATTTCAACCCTGTTCGGATTAACTAGAGAATTCACTTCCCCACTGATCAAGATCGTTCTGGCTGTTTCCGAGTAAATCTTAACCGTACCTGCTTTCTCAGTCCAATAGAGCCAACCGCCGCCCGGAAGAACGTCGCGGCCATACCACCCTGAAACAAAGGAAGCGTCACATCCGAAGTTTGCCACCTTACTTAGCAGGACACTTTCTCCATAAACTCGTACGCGGCCGTGATACTCCCTGTACGTCTCCAATTTTGGTAAATTACCGGCGCACCCAAGACAAATGATGGCGCAAGGCGCCGTCGGATTCACAGGACCAAACTTCGCCGTGAAAGGTGTGGAGCCCATCTGACGCACTTTCATGCGGCCTTCTCCCGGCCTGAGTAGCGCTAGCATCGGGTATTCCAACACATTCAACGAACTGTCGACCCCAACGTCATTACAGAATCCCGTTTCAAAATTGTTCGCCATTTGTTGATAGCCCAGCTTTAGATTTCCGTGCTCCTGAAAATAGAGATCCGCTCTTGGCTGATCGAAGATGTTTCCCGCATACATAAGCGGGCGGAGTGCGTTTACGAGAACCAGCGGAGCTGCCATCAGGAGCAGGAAATAGACGATAGGCTTTACGGTCTTCGGTGCACAACGCTCCAGAACCAGAGCGATTAGAGGGCATGCGGCAAAGAAAAAAGGAATGTGTAAGCGCGTGTGCCAAGGTTGCCAGCGGAGAATCGCGCTGAAGGCTATGAACGCGATGGCGACGCCTGCCGCATAGATGACCCAGGACGGATGTGTCCTCCAGGCGCGCAGGTAAAGCAACATGCCAAGGCACACAACAAAAAGCCCGAAATGGTGAGGGTTGGGAGCGAGAGCTTCGTGGCGGTCAGGATCGTTTATTGCAAAAGTAGTAGCTGTCCACAACGCGGCAGGGTCGTCGGGGTTGCGCCCGAGTTGCTGAATCAGGAGACGAAACTGTTTTTCAATCAGCTTATTGACTCCGCCGCTTGGAGTGGACACGTGGAGCGCCGCGTTGCGTAGTACGTTGCAGATTATCCCAATAACCGAACGGTCTTCATTCGGGTATCTGAACTCTTTTCGCGACCAATCCCCCACAGCCGAAGGAAATCCTAAAGGCGATCCGCTCAATTCATAATTGCGCATCCAGTGCGGAAGATTCACGCCAACAATGAACAGCACGAATATGGGGATGAACCGTAGCGTTTTCGTTTTGGGGAAGCCGCTGCTGAGCAGGCCGGTTAGAAAAAAGATGGGAGCGTAGATCATGCTCGTCCCTTTAGTCAATATGGCCAGACCGATGCTGACGGCGGAAATAAGAGCCCAAAAAAGGCTGCTGTTTTGACCGAATCGCATACCCCCATATAGAGCCAGCATGAGCCATAGGGACTTGAAGCAGTCGTTCTTGGCTCCTGTGGATTCGAGGATGGCGACCGGAATCATTACGCACAGGAAAGCGGAGAGTGCCTGAACAAATCGCGAGCCTCCGAGCGTTCGGGCGATTACAGAAGCAGCAATTGCGCTCCCAAAGAAACCGAGCAATTGAACAAACGTAACAAAGCGGTCCCCCTTCGCCAAGATGAACGCGTGCAGCATGGCGAACTCGGCGAATGGCGGCATCTGCAACTGGTTATATTCGGTGGTGGCGTAGTGGGCGATGCTTTTGTATTCAAACCAGTAGACGATGCGGGGCATGTGGTAACGCATGGCATCGCTTGTGTTGGGCGCGCCAACGAGGCATGTGAGTACAAGGAAGGCGAAGATGAGGATCACCGGCCAAATGAGCAGTGAGGGGTCGGAGCCTTGTTGAGGAGGCGGCTGATCAGATGGGAACTCGTCCGCGAAGGGTGAGCGCCAGCGCTTGGATGCGAGATAAACTCCGGCGCCGAGCAAGGCCCAGGCGAAGATTAACGGCCATAGGGATAGTTGTCTAGGAAGGCTTAGGATTTCGGTGATAATGAAAAGAGCAAGTCCCCACAGAGCGGCTCCGCAAAGGAAGGAGTCACGCCATCCGGCCCGCGATTGTCGAAGAAAATGGACGAAAAGCAAGTAGACAACGACGGGCAGGAAAATGTACATTTGGCTTCGGACTCAATTATACCTGAGTAATAGTAGGGCCGAAGCGCTTTCGGTGGGCGGCCCACAAGGACGTCCTGCTCAGGTGTTGGAGACATTACGAAACTCAATAATCCTCGACCCGAGAGACAAGTCAACCCAAATTCTCCCGAGAATTTGACTCGTCAAGGGTAGGGACGGGAGATTGGTTCTCGGGAGGGGCTTTTCTAAATCTTCTTTGCGCGCCGACACCATCACGGCCTGTGGTGACACTACAACACCAGAAACTCCTTGCCCCGGTCCACGATTATGAATCGGGTAACGTTGGGGAAGGCGTTCTAGCATCGACGCGAGAATTTCTAGTGCAATCGGGATTCACGGTATAAAGTGCCCAATCCCGGCCCGGTCGAAGGTGATTCCGCACAACGATCCTTTCAGGTTGTAGACTCGGGTGAAGTTGCCGTTGGGTGCCCCTCATCGTTACCGTTGAGGAACGGGCCAAGTCGGCAAGACGCGACTGGATCACTCGCGTCGCACTTCCGGCCTTCGTGCTGCTGGCCATAGCGCTCTTCGTCTAATACTCCAAACGTCCGCCTGTAGCCACGATTCAGCCAAAGACATAACGTTTGCATCGTTGTGCTTCCGTTCGTCAACATGAACGCGGAGCTGGACTTCCAAGTCAAAGGAAAACCGCGGCATATTCGCGCTATCGCGGACCAACTTGGCCTCGGAAACATTGGATGGCGTCAGACGGGCCAAAAACCGTCTGGGGCTAACCGCGCAGTTCATCGACGCTTCCAACAATTATCGCCAGACTTCAGGATGTGATAGCGAGCTTGTAACTCTCAAGGTGGAACGGGCTTTCGACGGCATCCGCGCCGACCCCCGCATTAGCGCCATACTTCATAAACTGGGTATCTAGTTGGTTAAAGCGAAGGCGCGGATTGTGGAAACGGCCTTCGCCTGAGGAATCTTTTGGCTACTTATGCCGATAGGTGATACGACCTTTGGTGAGATCGTACGGTGACAGTTCCATAGTGACGCGATCTCCCGCCAAAACACGGATACGATTGCGGCGCAACTTGCCGGCCAAATGGGCCAACACTAGGCGCTCCTGATCTAATTGAACGCTAAACAGGCCTGACGGGAACTTTTCAACCACCGTGCCTGTGACTTCGATACTATCTTCCTTGCTCATTGTCCTCCTGAATATGGATTTAAATATGCCGTTGGTACGACATCATAATTATATCCAGTGTGGAGGGAGCGTGGGGACAAGATATCGGGTGTGCGACATGTACCGCATGTTTTAATCATGAACCAGCCAATCCTATTCGTCGGAGTGAAAAGATGCTGAGAGAAAACCGGCCCGTTTTTGCCACTAACACTATGTGCTAAAACCGCTCCGCGAACCGCTTCTTCTGCCCGCCGTCTCGCTTGGGGTGGGCATCTTGGCCTCGCATTGGATCGATTTTGCAACCCCCGAAGCAATCTATGGCGCATTGTGGACGGCCTTTCTCTGTTTGGTCGCTTGGCGTCGTGGGTTGATCCGGGCTGCCCGAATGGCCGGTGTGGCGATGTTCCTGTTTCTGGGAATCTGGACCGAACGCTTTCATCGCGCCGGTGCGCCTTTCAAGTTAGACGCAAATCCTGACGAAGTGATGACCATCGAAGGCTGCGTTGTGGAACCTTCCACTTTTTCCGACGGCCGGGAACGAGTGGTTGTGGAAATTGCGCCCGGCGCCAGGATGCGGCTTACGGTGAACGTTCGCGACGGACAGGCGCCGCCGCAATTGCACTACGGAGAGCGTATCGAAACTGGGGTGCGGATTCGTAAGCCACATAACTTTGGCAATCCCGGGGCGTTTGACCTGGAAAGTTATTTGGCCAAGCAAAATGTTTATTGGAATGGGTCGACGCCCACCGGCGAACCGGTGAAGCGGCTTGGCGGGCGATGTGGCACGAGTTACTATGCGGTTCTTTATACGATGCGCGAGTGGGCTTTGAAGCGCATCGAAAATTTGTACCCCGGCGATAATTACGCTTCGGCCATGATGCAGGCGATCTTGCTGGGCGAGACGTCGAAGGTGCAACAGGTTTGGACGGATTACTTCCGGCGAACAGGCACCTATCATGCGCTGGTTATTTCTGGCCTACACTTAACGGTGTTGACTTGGGTTTTACTGGAATTGCTTCGTGGCGCGATGGTGAAGCAGTATTGGCGGCTGCTGTTTACCCTGATCATCGCTTGGACTTATGCCTTGGTGTCTGGTTCAACGGCGCCTGTAATTCGGGCAGCGGGCGGCTTCACTTTATTCATCCTGGCCGGCCTGGTGTTTCGACGGACCCGGATTTTCAACTGCCTGGCCGGAGTGGTGATTCCTTTCTTGCTCTACGATCCGGGGCAGCTGTTTGAAGCCAGCTTTCAACTCTCCTTCCTATGTGTAGGGGCCATCGCGGCGTTTGGAATTCCGTTGCTCGATGCTACAACTGATCGTTACAAGTTTGGGCTTCAGAATCTTTCCGACGCCAACATCGACATTCGATTGTTGCCGGAAGTGGCGGCCTTCCGTCTGGAGCTGCGATTGATTGCCGAAACCATCCATGTGTGGACAAACGTCCCCTTGCGTTTCATCCATACTGCTTTTTGGGGTATAGGATCACTGATGACAACGGTGTGGGAAACCATCACAATCACCTTTGTCATTCAGATGGCGCTGGCCGTTCCCATGGTGGTCTATTTTCACCGGCTCTCCGTAACCGGCTTGACCGCGAACATTCTTATTACGCCGGCATTGACGTTAACCGTACCCATCGGCTTTGCATCGATGTTCACGGGCTGGCGATGGCTTGCTCAAATTGCACGATGGCTGCTCGACTTTTCGCAAGCCGTTGCGGCGTGGCATATCCGCTTTGAGCCAAGCTGGCGTGTTCCTGGTCCGCCGCTATGGCTGGGGTTGGCCTGTGTTGTTAGCTTGACGCTGCTGGCAATCATGATTCGCCGGGAGAGCCGGATGAAGTGGCTGTCCGTCGTTGCTTCAGGAGTCAGTCTGATTTTGTTGGTGAGTCATCCGTTTCCGCCGCAAGTGTTGGCCAACCAACTGGAGATGACCACAATTGACGTGGGCCAGGGTGACAGCGTGCTGCTGGTCATGCCGGGCGGCGAAACAATTTTGGTGGATGCCGGCGGGTTCCCGCAATTCAAAGGCCGGCCGAAGCCGCGACTGGATATGGGTGAGGATGTCGTTTCGCCCTATCTATGGAGCCGTTCGATCCGGCGGTTGGATTACGTTGCTCTGACGCATGCCCATGAGGATCATTCGGGAGGAGCGGTGGCGGTCCTGGAAAACTTCCGTCCCAAGGAGCTTTGGGTTGGCGCGATGCCGGAAGAAGCCCCAGCGTGGCAGGTGGTGCGAGACAAGGCGCGTGCGTTGGGCATTCCGATTGTTTACAAGAAAGCCGGCGACGAGTTGAAGTGGGGCAAGGCTGAGCTTCAATTTCTGGCGCCCTTTAAAGACTACGAACCCGGAACGACGGTGAAGAACAACGATTCGCTAGCCTTTGAAGTGAGCTACGGCGAGCGGAGTTTTCTGCTGACCGGCGACATTGAAAAGCAGGTGGAGGCGCAATTAGCCTCTGAGGGGCGTTTGCAAAGCGTGGACGTGCTGAAGGCACCCCATCATGGAAGCAAGACCTCCTCGACGTCCTATTTTCTGGAGGAGACGACGCCGCGGATTGCCTTGGTTTCAGCTGGACTCGACAACCGGTTTCATCATCCACATCCGGATGTCGTGGAGCGGCTGCGTAAGATGGGAACCGCCGTATTGCGCACTGACTTGTTGGGGGTAGTGAGCGTGATTACCGACGGGAAGCGGTTGCGCGTCGAGACGTTTCATTGGCAGGGCGGGCGTGGGGTGCTGTTGCCGGTGTTTTCCGATTAGTCGAACGTCTCCAACAACCCTGCGGACTTCAGCCCCTTCAGAAGCTCCTTTGAAGCGTTGCGCGGAAACCCGAAATCCCAACCAGGGTTGCCTGGAAGACTTTCCCAAACGCGAACTTCTCGCTCAATCAGCATATCTTCAAGGCGGGCATCTTCCTCGCGAACTTCGTCTGATAGGCCGACGGTTTCAATCACACCGCGCACGTCAAGGTCGCGCCGGTAATCGTCGAGCCGATACGGATATCCGCGCTCAACTTCTTCAACGAAAGCCTTGTAGCGGGCAATCAACCCCTTGCTGCCGCCGCGCACCAAATGCTCCGGGTAGCCGCTCCCTTCAAGGTAATCAACCAGATCTTCTTCCGTCATATTTTCCCGATTTCCACTTCACGGCCACCGTTTAGGATGCTTGTCCGGCCGGCCTCCACCACGAGTTCGTTGTATCGGCTATTGGCCGGGGTCGCCACCACGCCCGTTGCGTCGATCTGCTTCAGCACCGCCTGCCTCGCTTCAAGCGTGGCCGCCTCCGCATCTAGTTGTTTGACCGTGCGGACCAAAAACTCCACCGACCGCACCCCGTACCCGACGGGCTCAAGCCCTGGCCCACCTAGGTCGTTGTATTGAAAATAGTCAGGACTCGGCTCGGCATAAAACGTTGCGCCCTCGCCTGCTGGCTTCCTTCCGAACGAATAACTTAAGCCGCGGTACTGGTCGCTATGGTCGATCATCGCCCCTTCGCCAGACCCGGAACAATACAGCGTCATCCCCTGTGTATTCGGACCGGCGCCTTCGTTTGGGTAACTTAGGCTGGTCTGCAGATTCAGCGCCGCGCCGTTGTTCCAGCGCACTCGGGTGTCGCACCATAAGTAACCATCATTACCGTTGGGGAACTTATCCACAATACCGTAGGAACTCACAGCCACCGGCAATAACCCCGTTATGAAATGCACTAAGTCCACGTAGTGGCAACCGATGTAAGTGAATGCGTCGGAATTCTCTTTGGTGAACCAGTTCTGGAAATTGGAATTACGGTAGTACCACTTTTCCATTAAACGCGCTGTGCCCAACTTGAATTCGCCAAACATTCCATCGCGATAATAGCGCCGGGCCTTATGCGCCCGGTCGTCAAACCGTTTGTGATATTCCACGCCGCAGAACAACCCGCGCTTGTAAGCTTCGCGCTCAATCACTACTGATTCCTGCGCGGTCAAGACTAGCGGCTTCACACAAATCACGTGCTGATCGTTTTCCAGCGCCGTCATGACGGCTTTGAAATGGAGTTGGTCCGGAAGCGCCACAATTACAATCTGACGCGGCGGCAAGTGCGCTATTACTGACCGGAACAATTCAGGTTGTGGCTGCTCACCATCAGCGGGATCAGGAAAGGCGCGAAAGCTTTGCCCCGGAAATGCCCGCACAATCGACGAGGCAGCCGACAGATTCCGCACGGTGCGGCCATGCTGCGCACAAACCCAAACTTCACCCACTTCGCCTCGACGCTGCATCGCGTACACAGCCGGCAGGATCTGGTCGTGCGTAATCATCCCGCCCCCGACGATTAACACCTGCGGCGTGGCCACTTACGCCATCCCCTTGCGCCCCGCCACCGCTGCTTCAAAGGCTTCTTCAAAGGCGTCCAAGCTCTCCACTAAGGCCTCTTCGGTGATGGTCAACGGCGGACAAATCTTTACAGTGCCGCCTCCAAACCCGACAGGCGAAAACATCAGCACGCCGCGCTTGATGGATTCCCATACAATGTCCCAAGTAAGGTCGGCATCAGGATCGAGAGTGCCGGGCTTCACGATTGCCACTCCGGCCACCAGACCTTTGCCATCAACGCAACCAATCATCGGATAGCGCGGCTTCAACGCATGCAACCGGGCATGCAGAAGATCGCCCATCTTCGCGGCGTTTTCCCAAAGCCGTTCTTTCATCACAAGGTCGATCGAAGCCAGCGCCGCGGCGCAGCAGATAGGATTTCCGGTGTGAGTAGAGGTCATGCTTCCCGCCGGATGCAGGTCCATTACATCGGGCCGCCCAATCACAGCTGCCAGCGGGAGAGAACTGGAAATACCCTTGCCCCAAGTAGTAAGGTCGGGCACAATGCCGTAGTGTTCAAATCCCCACATTGTGCCGGTTCGTCCAAAGCCGGCTTGCACCTCATCGCACGTCAGAATGATCTTATGCCGGTCGCACCATTCGCGCATCTGCTTCATGTACTGCACAGGGGCGAACGAGGCGCTGCCACCTTGATAAGTTTCCAGGATCACGCCCGCCACGCGCTCAGGCGTCACCCCTTTCATCTTTAGAGAATTCAGGAAAAACTCAAAAGAAGTATCCGCGGTGCGGAAGCCATCGGGGAAGGGAACCTGCACAAATCCCGGATCCACATTCACGATCCACTCCTTCAATACCGGAATCCCGCCTGCTTGTTGCGACCCTAACGTCCGGCCATGAAATGCCTTTTCAAAGCTGACAATTACGTGCTTCGACTTGCCCCCGATTTTCGCGCCAAAAGTTCGCGAAAGTTTGATCGCGCACTCTACCGTTTCCGACCCGACCGTGAGTAGAAAAACCTTCTTCAACGGTTCCGGCATCAGTTCCGACAACCGCTGTACTAACTGCGCGCGAATTTCCGAGGGGAAGCAGTAATTGGTAAGCAACCCATGCTGCGCCTGGGCCACAATCGCATCCACAATCTCCTTGCGGCCATGCCCAGCGTTGGTAATCAGCACCCCGCTCGACCAGTCGATCCACGCGTTGCCGTAAGCATCAAATACCTGGAAATTCTCAGCACGGTCCCACACTATAGGGGGCTGGCCGCCCATGGCGATAGGTTCATACTTACGCAATGCCTCCAAAACCGGGATGGTTTCCGGAACCGGAAGTTGCGTCTGAATGCGGCGATATTTCGTCGCCACGGGCGCGACGGGGCGCGGGGTCAAATCATAGTCACGGGCCATAGGTGGAGACTTTTATTGTTTCACAGCTTTGTACACGGTGAGGGTTTTCTGCTTCACCGATTCATGCCAGCGTTCCAACGGCGGAGCTCCTTGTTGTGTGAAATACGCAGCCAGATCCTTGCGCAACGTCTCGAGTTGCTTCGCGTATTTCGGATCGCTGATAACGTTCCGCTCCTCAGCGGGATCTTTTTCCAGATCAAATAGTTCGCTGGGAAACTCCTTCGTGCGCTCAATGTACTTCATGGTTTCCGTGCGAAGGCCGCGTACGTTCGAGTATTCAAAGTACAAGCGGTCGCGCCAGCGCGTGCGCTTCCCTTCGACTAAGCCGGCATAGCTTCGCCCAACACGCTTAGGATCTTCCGGCGGCTTGATACCGGCGTATTCGAGGATGGTTGGGAAATAATCGTAAGACGACACAAGTCCCGTCGGAGTGCTGGGTTTGATACGCCCTGGTTGATTCCAAATCAGCGGCACGCGCAACGATTCTTCAAACATGTTGAACGGCCAAGTGCCGTTCCCCTTGCCCCAAACGCCGTGGTGTCCGGCATTCCAGCCTTGATCGGCGGTGAAGACCACCAACGTATCCTCGCGCATGCCCTTCTCTTCCAGGCGCCTCAGAACTCGGCCAATGTTGTGGTCGGCGGCAGTAATCAACGCGCTGTAGCTGAGGAAGTTTTCGTCTTTACCGTGCATCCGCGCCAGACCTGGGTTCTGATTCGGATTCGTCGGGGTGCGAGGAAAACAAGTGAACTTCGAGCCTTCGAAAGGCTTGCGATATTCCTCCGATTGAAAATCGAACGGCGTGTGCGGCGCATAGAACGGAACCAGTAAATAGAAGGGCTTGTCCTTGGACTGCTGATCAATAAACTCCAACGCAAAGTCGCCAATGGCGTCGGTCTTCATGCCCTTCGTCTGTACTTCCACGCCGTTTTTGACGAACTTCTGATCCTTGTACGGGCTGCCGCCGCCTGGAATTGTGGCCCAGTAAGTGAAGCCGCGTTGCGCTTTATCGTCGTCCCCCATGTGCCACTTACCCACCATGCCTAGGTTGTAACCATTCTGCGCCAACACCTCGGCGTAAGTAGGATGACCGTCGAGGAAGCGAATCGTCTTCGGACCGAAGCTATCTTCGGGCACGATCCAATCTTGCACACCATGGGTCGAAGGCAGGCGGCCGGTCATGTAAGTCATGCGGCTTGGAGAGCAGACGGGCGTGCAGGCAAAGGCGCGGGTGAACTTCGCGCCGGTGCGGGCCAGCATGTCGATGTTGGGCGTGTGCATTTCGCCG
>JANXXI010000260.1 GCA_025350695.1 Acidobacteriota bacterium | reverse complement strand
GGAGGGCAGTTTCACGCTGCTCTATCTCCTATCCCCGCACCAACTTAACTTTTTTCGGCAAACTCCCGCCACTGCTTCTCCGTTTGGTCGGCGCATTCATGGGCACAAACAACAAGCGTATTCCCCCACTTAGCATCGCGGCCGAATGCGACTAGCTCCTCCGCTGAAGCTGAACCCCTGCGACTCGCTGTTCGAAGGTTCGCCCATCCCACTAGTTCGCCCATCGCATGGATCGTTTGCTCAAGGTCCTTCCCTTGCCCTTTGGCTAGGTCAATTTTGTCGTTCGCCGGCATTAATTCCCGCAACAGAAAGGACCGTCCGTCGAACTGAACAGCTTGTAGAAGCGCCTGGGTTGCGGTCTGAGCTAGGTTTTGCGTGACGGCAACACGCTCGGCTTCCGACTTCCATTTGGGCTGCGGTATTTTCCTGGCCGCCACAACCGCTGAACCAGGCTGAAATTTCATATCCAAGAGGAAGTTTTCATTCGGCGAGCCGCGCCCTTCCACAAGCAGAAGGTAACGTTCAAGACCCAGGCTGCCCGTGCCCGCGATTCGCTGCGCCGCATCGAGAAGGCGAAAAAATCGCGGATCCTCCTGCTGCTTGGCATAGCCCTTCATGAATTCGCTTAGCTGTTCAAAGCGGCTCTTCTTTAAGGGCTCGATCTTTTTCGGATCGACTATCAGACGGCGCTTACCCTTCACTGTCTCCACGCGGCTGCTCAAAAATTTCTTGCGCGTTCGACTTTCGAGTTTCGTTAGTAACTGGCCGATCATTCCCTCGGTTAATTCCCGTTCCAACCACCGCGCTTTGCCGCCTACAAGTGCGCTGCGGTAGCCATCGAGAAAGGCGCTCAGCAGCGGCTTGATTTTGGCGCGATCGAGCCCTAAAATCTTTCCGCCCACAAGGGCGCTGGTGAGATAGCGGACCAAATCCCAACTTGCGGGGGCCAGGCACGTCTCATCAAAATCGGTGAGGTCAAAATAGGTAAGCCGGTTGTCTCCCTTATAGGCGCCAAAGTTCAACCAATGAAGGTCGCCACAGCACCACACCTTAGGCGAGGCGGGAAGCGATGAAACCGAAAGATCCTCATAGAAAAGCCGACAGGAGCCCCGCAAGAAGAGGAACGCGTCCTGCTTCATTGCGGCAAACTTTACAGCCGTCAATTCCGCGTCGCGGCCCGCGTTATGAACTTCAATCCGTTTGGCGATAGCCTTGGCCATAAATGGTTTTATTCAGCATATTACATTCCACGCTTAACGAAATCTAACGAAGCTGAATTCATGCAGTAACGAAGTCCAGTGGGCTTCGGACCATCGTTAAAAACGTGGCCGAGATGCGCATCGCAGCGGGCGCATTCCACCTCATCGCGCGACATTCCCAAGCTGTTATCCATCCCGACATGGACGTTTTCCTTGGCTAATGGCGCCCAGAAGCTTGGCCAGCCGGTGCCGGACTCGAACTTAGTCTTGGAATCGAACAGCGGCGTGCCACAACAGACGCACTTGTAAATGCCGTCTTCGTGGCTGGCGTGATACTTACCCGTGGATGCCCTCTCCGTCCCTTTCCGCCTCGTCACTTCAAACTGCTCGGCGCTTAACTGCTTGCGCCATTCCGCCTCGGACTTGGTTACTTTATCCATCTCTTTCAATCCTACCCTCTTACCGCCTGCATCGAACAGCGCGATCTTGACGGTCTTAGTGGCCGCAAATGCGGCAGCTGTTGGGACGCCAATAGCGGCCATCCCAAACGTTCGTCTGCTGATTCGGTTCGTCATGCCTACGTAATCCCTCCACCCCTCTATCTTATTCCCGCGCGGTTACCCCCACAATTCATCCATCGGCGCATAAACCCCATCGCCGGCATCAGGAATGTATTCAAACGTGCGGCCAAACGGCGTATCCACCTGCTTGGTGTAATCAATCCCCATAGCCGAATACACCGTGGCTTGCAGATCCTCAGGCCAGAAATAGCGATTGTATTTCCATCCATAGTCGACAGTGTCGGAACCGTCAGGTTTAGTCGAGCCAATCGCCCGACCTCCCTTTACGCCTGCCCCCGCGAAGGCGGCGAACTGTTGTAGCCAGTGGTCGCGTCCGCCGGAACCTGACAATTGCCCAACGGTGCGCCCAAACTCACCCACCATCACCACAAGCGTGTCTTTCAGCAAACCTGACGCGTCCAGATCCGCCAGCAGAGTTCCGGCTCCGGAGTCGAACTGCTTGCCCAGCGTGAATAAGTTGTTCCCAGTTGGGGTCTGCGCGCCGTAAATGTCGTTATGCATATCCCAATTGCCCAAATTGATCTGAATAAACTTGGTCCCGCCGTTAGCCGCCAGTACTTGCTTTGCCACCAAGCAGGCATTGCCGAAACTGGAGCTGCCGTACCGCGCACTCTCCGCGGCCGTATAGGAAAACGCGGTCGTCACGCTAGGGTTGTACATCATGCCCCGCGCCGCCGAATAAAAAGCATCATAGTCCTGAGGCGCTTTGCCAAGAGGTGAATTCACTCGCAAATTGTCGTCAATCGAATGCAGAAATTTCAAACGCGCATCCAGCCGCGCCTGGCCATCCGTATTGCTGGTGTTGGCAAGACCCGTCGTAGCCGGCACAACCTTAAACGGCGCGTAGTTTGCCGATAGGTATCCAGGCCCGATCGCTCCCCCAGCGTTCAAGGCAAGAAACGTCGGAAACACTTGGTTCACCGTTCGTTCATTGGCTTTCTCCACCGCGACAACCGAACCCACGTTCGGGGCAACATCACCGAGCGCCGCCGCCGGCGATCGCCCAATCTGTGTCCACGTCTGCGCCAGGTTATGCACCAGCGCGTGGGAATGCATGGACCGCACAATCGCCAGCTTCGAAAGCTGTCCTCCGATAGTCGGCAGCAATCCCTGCGGCCAGAATATTCCGTCCATCGTCGCGGGAGCAAATTTTGTTGGAGTAACTCCGTTCACCATCTTCAAATCGAAAGTATCGGTGTGGCTGGGAGCCCCAGTCATCAGAATAAAGATGCAAGCCTTGGCTTTGCTCTGCAATGTCACTCGCGGCGCCGTATCCGCCGCATACACGTTAGACGGCCGCATCAGGTAAGACCCAGTCACGCCCGCGCCCAGCACCTCAAAAAAGCGCCGCCGCGACAGGTCGGCTTGATTAGAAAATGTAGCATGTGGCTTTGGCCAGCGATTCAGCAACTTTGCGTGTTGGTCGTTTCCATGGATCATGTCAGTTCTCCTTTCCTAGTAATTAAAGATGAAATCCACTTTGTTGTATAGCGACCACAGCAGGTCTTCGGCGGCCTGGGTGCGAACTCCAGTCTTCAATTGCGCTTGCGCCGCTGTCATCTCAGACGCCGACGGGTAGCGCGACAGCACATTTAGAAACAGCGTATTGATCAGTTGATCATCGGCCAAGCTCAGGTTCTTCGCCAGAAGCAGGCTCCCGTTGCCCGTTCCCCGAATGCGGGTCATCACAAATGGGTCATTCATCAAATCAAGAGCCTGCGAGATGGCTCCATCGGAAAGCCGGTCCTCATCGTCTCGATTCCCTCGCCAGAAGGAGTCCAGAAACCGCGTGACAACTCCGCCTGCGTCCGGGGTGCCTTCGGTTTCCGGAAAGCGCATGGACCACGCTTCCGTTGCCGATGAATTCGGATACACGCGCGCCAGATTGTAGGACGGCAATAATCCGCTAGTCTGCGCGATACCATCATGTACTTCCTCGGCCCAAAGCCGTCGCAGAAACTTGCGAGCGAACAACTTCTCCCAAGCCGGATCCCACTTGCCGTTATACCTTGAAGAGAGCTGATAGGCGTTGGAGTTCGCGATCTGCTTCATCAGTGCCTTCAAATCGTATTTGCTATTGATAAAATCCTGAGCCAGTTCGGTCAGCAACTGCGGATTGGTGGGTTGAATCGACCATCCAGCCGGTGGCGGATTCGCTGGGTCAAGACGCGCCGGGTCGAAGCCATCTAGAGGCTCCACGATTCCCTTGCCGAAGAATTGCGCCCAAACGTAGTTCACCGCGGCGCGTGCGAATTGAAAATCCCCAGTAACTTCGCGGGCAAAGGCGACACGGTAATTTTCTCCAGGCTTGGGCCCCCGGCCGCTAAACATATAAACCGGCGCCACTGTGGCTTGCGTGCCAATCGGTTGACGCGCCGGCCGGTTACCCGTAGTCGTATTCAATGGGTAGTCAGTCCGGAACCGCGTGGTATCGTCCGCAACGAACCAGTAATAAGGAGTAGCATCCCCGGCCTGAACCGGAGTTCGCGATGCATAGGTCTTCGCGAGGAACGCCGACATGCCCCAAGCCGATTGCCGGGTTTGTGCCTTCCCCCAAACGCTCAAGGTATCCAGATGCCCGCGGCCGTTGTGGCACAGCAGGCAGTTCAGATGCGAGATGCCCAGAAACGTATTGGCGATCAGCACTGTTTGCCCATCCCAAATATCCTGTTGCGGGCCGCCGGTAATGAATCCTCCCACCACAAAATTTAGATCGCCTTGTGTGTAGCTGTTTGTTCCTGTAGAGGTGATCAACTCAGTAGCAATCTGGTTGTAGGGTTTGTTCGCACCAAGCGATTCCCGAATCCATTTCTGGAAGGCTGAGGTCCCCTCGGTATATCGCCGCACTTGCGAAGTAGCGCTGGTGTTCTTGAAAAGGTCGCCATAAAACATCGTCCATTTATCCACCCACTCCGGCTTGGCCATTAGTTCGTCCACCAGCAGTTCGCGCTTGTTCGATCTTGTATCGGCAACGAACGATTGCACCCGAATCGGATCTGGAATCCGCCCAGTTAAGTCCAACGTCGCGCGCCGGATGAACTCAAAGTCATTGGTTCGTTCGGCGGGAATCACTCCGGCCTTGCTCATCTCGCCGAATAAATTGCGGTCGATCGTGCCTAGCCCAGCTAGTGGATCCTGCTGTAGCGCTCCAGTGCGGCTGCCGCCGGGGACGAAGCTTTGCGTCCATCCAAGGCGACTTGCTACATCCTCAGTGAGCCGCCCAAGAGCCGACGCTTTATTTGCCCCGACCCCACCAGCGACGAACTTTTCCCTCTTGGCCGAAAACAGCGCGCACTCGGCGTGATCGACAATCCCTGGATCGTCATTGGAACCGGGAGGCTGCGCCGGCGCTAGCCCAGCCGCAAGGAAAATGAAAAAGCCCCGTAGATTTCTTGTGTTCATAAGATTCACTACCTCTTCAATGTATCGTCATCTATTGCCAAATGCAGCAGAGTCGGTTCACGACTCACTGAACCCAACAAGTTCTGAATAGTTGTGCGGGCATTTTATTAAGACAAATCCCTAGTAAAGTTCAGCAAATACCCGCTACTTCCTGTCTCCTAATGGTTTATACAATGTAACCATGGGTATCAGGTTCGTAATTCTTTGCGTTTCTCTAGGCGTATTTGGCGAGACGATGTTCGCTCAAACACTGGGTAACGGTTCGTTGAATGGCAAATTCAACACCCGCCACTTAATGTTGACTGTCAATTCCGGCGGAACCATCACTGACGCCCGCACCTTTTATGGTTCGCTAACATTCGATGGCTCGGGAGCGTTCACCTACACCGGCAACCAAATCGTCGGGACAGGCGCCCCTATCCCCTCAAGCGGTTCGGGCAAGTACACCGTTCAGGGTACCGGCTACGTGGCCATGACAAATTTCCAACGAACCGATGCGAATTTGCGCGGTGGGCTGGGCCAAGGCGCGCTGGTTGCATCCACCCAGGAAACGGCCGGCGTGTATGACCTTCTTGTAGCCATTCCCGCATCGTCCAGCGGAGTTACGAATTCAGCGCTGAGCGGAACCTACTTCACGTCCACCATGGAATTCCCCGCAGGGACCGCGGCGAGTGTTCGAAATGCATTCTTTCAACTAAGGCCCAATGGCGCCGGCTCCCTCGCCGATGTCAGCGTGACTGGCAAAGCGGCAAACTTGCAAGATAAGGTTCAAACGCAGACCGTCGCAGCGGCCTCCTACGCTTTGACGAGCGATGGCTCTGGAACCGCAACGTTTCCCCTCCCGTCCGGTGGAACTGCCATGACGCAACTACTTTCCGGCACACGCCAAATTTTCGTTTCCTCCGACGCCAATTTCGTGATCGGCGGATCAACGGCTGCGGGCGGGCACGACTTGTTGATCGGTTCTAAAGCATTCTCGGGAACAGCCAACGCCGGTAGCCTGCGCAACCTGTTCTTCGCCGCCGGTCTGCAACTTACGCCGAATCGTCCTGGCAGTTATTCGGGCGCCGCTAATGCCAACGGGACTGGCAAGCTGGTCTCCAGCCGCCGGGTCCGGCAGTTGGAAGGCGTGCTCGATTTTACCGGAGGCAGCGATTATTCCATCACCGCCGATGGCAGTGGTTCGGTGCAATCCAGCAGATTTGCAATCGGCTCCGCCGGCAACAGTTACATCGTTAGCGGAGTTGGCGTTACTGATTCCAACAGTTACGAAATCGGATTCGGCATCCGCGCCACGCCCGCCATCAGCGGCGCCGCAACCTTCTATATCAACCCCCAAGGCGTGGTAAACGCGGCCAGCTTCGCACCCGTCGGCGCTCCTGTTTCGCCCGGTGAATTTATCTCCATTTTCGGAGCCGGATTTGCAACGGCCACCACCGTGGGACAGGCGCCGCTCCAGACAACGCTTGGCGGCGTACAGGTCTTGGTGAATAACACACCGGCCCCGCTCTACTTCGTGAGCACTGGCCAAATCAGTTGCCTGGTTCCATTCGGAGTCACCGGCTCCACTGCTTCATTCGTGGTAACGGCCGGGGGACGCAGCACCGCCGCCGTGGAAATTCCGCTGGCCAGGACCAGCCCCGGCATCTTCACCGTACCCTCGGCCGGTACTGGCCCCGGCGCTATTTTGAAGGCCGATTTTTCACTCGTCTCCGCGGCGAATCCCGCCAAGCGCGGCGATGTTGTGCTGGTCTTCCTCACTGGCCTTGGCACGGTCACACCGGCGATTCGCGACGGCATTCTGGCTCCATCCAACCCGCTCAGCCTTGTGCCTGGAACCCTCGGTGTTTACATCGGCGGTAAGCAGGCCGATATTCTTTTTCAGGGCCTTGCGCCAGGCCTCTTCGGCCTCTATCAGTTGAACTTGAAGATCCCGCTGAACTCACCCACGGGCAACAGCGTTCCGTTCGCCATCGATTCCGGCGACGGTTTTCATGACATGGTGGACATTGCCGTTGTACCCTAACGGCAAGTGCCTCTTCTTCGCGACCCTAACATCGTAAGGACCATTCTTAACCGGGACCGCCCGTGGGCCGCCTACATTTTGGGCGACCTCGTGCCTGGATCCCTTGAGCATTGTTCCTTCTACTCGACCGAACTTCTTGACGGAATCGTCGTCATTTACCGCGGCTTGGGCTTTCCCATTCTCTACTGGCAAAATGCCCACCCCACGCTGCTCGACGAGTTTGACGAGCCTGCCGTGTTCCTCAACTTGCGCCTGGAAGACGCGGGCTTCATCGCCGGCCGTTACACTTTCGTCGAGCCCAAGCGCATGGGCCGTTTCCTGCTGGATCCAGCCCATTGGAAACCGGTCCCTATCCAGTCAGCCAAACAGCTTTCCAAAGCCGACCTGCCTGCCATTCAAAAACTGTATGCCGATGCGGCCGAAGGTGAGCAGCCCTATTTCTTCTACCCCGAAATGTTGCAGCACGGCGTGTTCCATGGCATCTGGGAGAACGGCGCACTAGTCGCCGTGGCAGGTACGCATCAAGTAACCAGGCAGGACAGCGTTGCCGCTGTGGGAAACGTCTACACCCGTCGCGACAGGCGTCAAAAGGGATTGGCCGCGGAAGCTACCAGCGCCGTTGTGGCCCACTTGCTGGCCATGCCAATTGCAACCATCGTGCTGAATGTTGAGCACGATAAACCCAACGCCCGCCGCCTGTACGAAAGGCTGGGCTTTCAACTTCATTGCGAATTTCTGGAAGGACGCGCCGTGCGCCAGGTTTTTTAGGAAGAGGTGTACTAAAAATGGATTCCATACTGCTCTACACCGCCATGTGCGCGGCGGCCTTCTTAGCGGGCGCAATCAACTCAATAGCGGGCGGCGGTACGTTACTAACCTTCCCTTCCCTACTGGCGGTACTCTCACCGGTGATGGCCAACGGCACCAGCACCATGGCCTTGTTACCCGGCTCACTCGCCAGCGCCTGGGCTTATCGTAACGATGCGGCGCACCCGCCAAAGCTGCTGTGGTGGCTGTTCGGGCCAAGCCTAGTGGGCGGCATGCTGGGCACTGTGCTGGTGACAAGAACTGACGAGCGCTACTTTGCGGCGCTGGTGCCGTGGCTGATACTCACCGCTTCGGTTCTGTTCTTACTGCAACCGCTTGTGGCAAAAATGGCGAAGAGCCAACCATTGCAAGCGGGCGTGGATCATTCCACTTCCCACCTTGCCGCGCTTGCGGCTGCGCAATTCCTTGTGGCCATTTACGGCGGATACTTCGGGGCCGGCATCGGCATTCTGATGCTCAGCGCACTGGCCTATATGGGCCTGCGAGACGTTCACGAAATGAACGCATTGAAGGCGATTCTCGCCACGCTGATCAATGGCGTCGCCGCGGTTTGGTTCACGGTTGAAGGCAAGGTGGAGTGGCGATATGCCTTGCCCATGGCCCTTTCCGCTATCGCGGGTGGGTACATCGGCGCGCGTCTCTCACTGAAGTTCTCGTCGAGCTCAGTGAGAAAGATAGTCATCGTTGTCGGCTTGAGCATTTCCGCCTACTATCTGTACAGGCAGTATGCGAAATAAATCCACGATATGATTCATAGTATGCGTGTCTGCCTTCTAACCCTCTTCGTCCTATCTGCCTCGGCCGCCGATGTCACGTTCACGCGCGACGTTTATCCAATCCTGCGCGCCAACTGCTCGGGCTGCCATCAAGCGGGCGAGATCGGGCCGATGCCGCTTACCACTTACGCCGAAGCGCGCCCCTGGGCGGCTGCGATTCGTCAAGCCGTGGCCACCCGCACCATGCCGCCGTGGCATGCTGATGCCGCCTCTAGCCATCGCATCGCCAACGCCCGGGCGCTGACTGAGGCCGAAGTTCGCACAATGACCAGTTGGGCCGATACCGGCGCAAAGCAAGGTCCCGTAAAGAAGGTGAAAGCCCCTGAAGTTGCCCAGGCGGAAGGCTGGCGGCTGGGCAAGCCCGATCTTATCGTCCGCGTGAACGGTTTCAAAATTCCCGCCAGTGGCACGGTGGAATACACGTTTTTGGTCACGCCCGTCGAACTGAAAGAGGACATGTGGATTGAAGCCGCTGAATGGCGCATCGACAAGCGGCAATCGCTTCACCACATGAATGCTTTCATCCGCCCGCCTGGTTCCAGCTACATCGGCGATGCGCCGCTTAACACGCATTACGTTGCTTCAAAGAACGAGCGTGGCGCCCGTCGCCCTGACGAACTGGAAACCAATCGGCGCGAATTATTGGTCGGCTATGAACCCGGTTACAGGCCCATCGGCTGGGGTGAAGGGCGCGGCAAGCTGCTACGCAAGGGTTCCGACATTGTGTTTGAGATGCACTACAACACCAACGGCCGCGAGCTGGTGGATAACTCCGAACTGGGCATCTACTTTGCGAAGACCGCGCCGCGCGAACGCGTCCTTTCCATCACGCCGGCCGATTCCAAATTCGTCATCCCGCCCGGCGACGGCAACTATCGTTCCGAAGCGCAAGCGCAATTCACTTCGCCTGTGAAGCTAATTTCGATGCAGCCGCATATGCACCTTCGTGGCAAGGATTTCAGGATCGATGCCACTTATGCCGACGGGCGTCATGAAACGCTGCTTAATGTGCCGCGTTATGATTTTCGCTGGCAGACGACATACTTCCTGCGCGACCCGCTTGCGTTGCCAGCCGGTACGACGCTTGAAGTGGTTGCCCACTTTGACAACTCACCCAACAACCCGGCAAACCCCGATCCGAAGCAAACCGTGCGATGGGGCGATCAGAGTTGGGAGGAAATGAATATTGGCTTTTTGGAAGTTACGTTTCCGGCTGGGGCGAATGCCGAGGTGGCGAAGTTGAGCGATACTCCGAAACCTGCGCCGGGGGCCGCGACGAGCAATCGGTAGCCGAGTGTATTGGGCGGGTTGACTCCGGATAGGTGTTCGAGTATATGGCCCCGGCGACCAGCCCCGATGAAAATCGGGGATTCCTCCGCACCCGATGCACGGTTGGGCTCCCGAGCAATCCCCCGATTTCCATCGCGGGCTAGTAGAAAATGTTCGATTGGAGAGCACCGCTTTTCACCGATGTAACCTGATCGAGAATTGCTCAATAGGGATCCCCGCCGAGCAGGCTGGCCGCTTTGATTGACCTGTCTTAGAGCAATCATCATGTCCGCGCAAACGCAGACTTTCGGCCTCAGCGGGACTAAAGCCAATCTTCTTGTTAACGACATGAAGCATGGCGGCGCGGCTCTGCTTCCGCTATATTCAGTTGGCAAAGACCCACGAGGCTGGCTGCTTGGTGACTCCATCTTTGTGGCCGGAGCTTGGCCTGACGTGTTTATGGGCCGGGTGGGTCGGACTGGACCCCAAGTTGCGGAAATTCGGGAGGGACTTTTTCCCAATTGCTTTCGATTGGAACCTGTGTGTTTTTGTTTAACGCGGCGGATGCCACGTTTAGGAGCGCGCCGAGGATTTGAGCGTGGTCCTGCTGATTCGCTGTGTTGATTTCGATTGAGATTTGATTACGGCTGATTTTTTGTGGCGTTGCACTGGCGATGATGACGGGGCGGGAGACGCTGCCGAATAGCTTGCCACGACGTTTGTTCGATTCCCGCAGTTGGACGGGCATTCCTCTTTGGATTGCGTTGAAGGCTGCTCTCCTTTTTTCCGTAAGTTCACTGTAAGCGGCGAAGGCTAGAACGCGGTGCGTCAGCGCCAATTGGCCGAGTTGATTTGTGTTGGCCGGGAGCGGCATCAATGCTTGCGGGACGGGATCAATTATGTTTCTGAGCTTGCTGGCTGCTTCGTCGGCGGCTTCTCCGGTGATGACGAGGATTGGCGGCTTGCCGTCAGGCAGCAGGGCGGTGGCCAGCCAACTGGAGAGCCGCTCGGCCTCTTCCTTTCCGATATCGAAGAGGTTAGTTAGGTAAGTGGGCAGGTCGTGCTGGGGCGGTTCGGGCGCCGGGAGCGGATAGTTCAGGGTTGGACGGAGGAAATTGGTGTCGAAGTTCGCGGAGATTTGCCAACCTTTGCCGGTGAGTTCGACGGCGTCGAAATTTTGCTGAAGGTCGATGAGCAGGGTCTGGGGGTCGGAATAGTGGGTGCGCAGAGGGACGGATTGGGTTCGTTTTGCAGAATGCGCCTGGGCGTCCAGTTCGCGGAGGAGTTTGGCTAGCTTGAAGTTATCGGGGAGCGGGGCCTGCTGTTGTTCTGAGAGCTGGTACAGGAACGTGAAGAAGTCCTCGGAAAATAGGGGGGTGGCTTCGCCGGTGGGGAGGGTGGCGTAGGGTTGTCCGTGTGTGGAAAGGAACATGGACACGCGCTCTGCGACGAGTTGGAGAAAGTCTTGCATTTCTGGTTAAAGCGTAGCGGAGCGGGATGGGGAGTTGGCGGCGGGCGGGGAGCTGGAGGGACGAGAAGTGCCTTGGATTGCTTGAGTTGAGACGCGGGAAGTTTTTTGGATTGGGTTGTGATTGTTTAAGTTCTCATCGGCGGTGCATTTTTGGGCTGGACTGGCTGTAGCTTGGGCGCTTCTGGCAATGCGGTTAGACAGGTACGTCACGAAACCGGATTCGGCGCCATTCGGGACTAACTTCCGGTTCTAGAACGGCGCGACTTTGAGTCGCGCGCTGGACACGGGCCTGCCTTACTTTGGCGGTGGATTCAGGGATGGATGGGGATCACCTTAAAATCGACTCGCTCGCTTCCCTTCAACTTCATGGAAATCCTTTTCCCACTTCCCTCATAATGCCTCAGTATTTCGGGGTTCATGAATGCATCAGGTTCAATCTGTTGCCAAGCGTACAAAGTGTATTCGCCAGGCGGTAGGCCCGCTAGACGGAACTGGCCACTGGCGTCCGACGTTGTGGATCGATATAAGTCAAATCGGCCTTCCTTCAGTGGAAAGGGAAGAACCGCAACAGTGCTACCAGCGGTGGGCTGGTCTTTATCGTCATGAACCTTGCCGGTGATTGCCCCCGCGTCTGTCCCTAAGATAATCTCAACGGGCATTGTGGCTCCGGAGGTGAGATCAATTCCCGTATCGAGCACTTCCTGATTGCCGTGGCGGATAGATTTCAGCCAATAACCGGCGCTCTCGAGCCCCGTTAGATTGAAAAAATATTTGTCACGCCCAACGCCATCAATGCTCCAGGTTCCATCAGCCTTTGAGAAATTGTTGTGAGCGTTGAATTGCCGACCTCCAACCGGTCGCAAGCTAACGCGATGAGTTCTGGGACCGACGCTGCTAACTGAGGGTTGTTCAGTAGCCTCTACAACGCGTATGCTACCGGAAAGGTTCGTTAGATTCCCAACCGGAACAACTACGTTCTCCACGGGTTCACGAATGACTTCAATCGCGGTCTTCCCAAGCAGTGAGGGAATGCTCCCCATGGGGAAAGCGGCAACGACGTGAGATCCGGCGGGGACACCCGTGATTTCAAACGTTCCATCGCTTCGCACGTAGGAAAAGACAGGGCTCGTCGACCCCACGTAGAAATTATGATTGAGCGGAAGGCAGCGGATATAGACGCCTTTTGGCGGCAAATCGCCAGTAATCTTGCCGCGGACGCTGAAAACCGGCGCTTTCAGCATCTTAATATTGACATCCTGCAACTGCTGACCCGCGGTAACTTCCAGCAACTGCCACAAGCTCTCGTCCAATACGCTGGGGAAAAATGTGGCCACATATTCGGGCTGCGTTTGACTATTCGCGGTGGATACGGCAATCGGCGCACGCCAATTGCTGGTGACGTAATAACGGCCTGGCGGTAAATCGGTAAGTCTATACTCGCCTAAATCATTGGTCTGGGATGTGGAGGTGGGGGCGAGTAGTCTCTTCCCATATGCATACTTTATTTGCAACGCCTGGACCTGCGCCCGGGCAAGAAGTTCCCCGTCGCCATCCAAAATGCGGCCAGTTATCAGGGCCATGGGAACTATCCGGATATCAGTAACTTTGGCTGTTTCTCCCGGGCCCACGGCGATGGTTATCAATTTGGAGGCGATGCCTACCGCCCGGGGCATAGTGTAAAATTGACGAATAAATCCCGACCGTTCGGTCGTGATTGAGTAGCGGCCCGGCTTGACATTCTCCAGCCGGAACTTTCCTTCGATATCGGTTGAGGCTACGTAGGTTGCCGGCCCCGATACTACATTCACTGGCCCCGCTCCGCCGACGCGGAAATAGATTGAAGCCTTAGGAAGGGGGTCCCCCGATTTGTCATTTACAACGCGGCCTTCTATCACGCCGGGTTGGGGAATGGGCGCGGCGGCCTTGGGTGATTGGCCCCGAGCTACCGCCACGAGTATGGCAGCCATCGGTAAACAGCGCATTGAGGCCGTCTTCATAAATTCAGGATAACTCAAGTTAAACCGAGACTTGGATGATTGATGCATCCGTGCCTGAAAGAAACGCTATTCTTTCTTATGTTGGCCGTTGGCCCAGAGAACTCCAAAATGGATTGCGGCCCCAACAAACCAAAGCGTGGCGATAAACCACAGCAGGGACTGTATGCGCCAACCAGGATCGTAGAAACGAAATATAGCCAGCAAAGCGCGAAGAGCTAAATAGGCAAGCATCGCATTCCTCAATGGGCTATTGCCTGAATCGAGGCGTCTGCCCAACAAGAACCAAAAAGCGAGAGCAAGAGTCTCATGAAGCAGGAACCAGCGGGCCAACGGTAGCCCTCCCCGGGCTCTCCTTGTTTCCGGCATCAGCGATTCAGATAGGAGACCGGCGGGGAGGTTACCGGTGATGATGAGAGCATACGGTCGGAAGTCATACAATTGAAAGTCGAAGCCAACAGAGTTCCCCTCAAGTACGAAAAGGGCGGGTTGTATGAACGGCAATGGCGGCGCAATACCCTTCCCGCGAATTGCCGGACCACTAATTTGCGCTGACAATTCGAGAAAAAGGATTGTGTCAATAAGCAAATGCCCGCAGGGGAGAATCCAACGAAGTCGTTTCATGGATGCGGTCGCACCTGATTAAGAATGTCGTAGAAAGCAGGGATATCCTCTTCAGGTCCTTCGAAGAGAGCCGAAAAGTTGTGAATGCGCCTTTTGGAATCGGTGCGGCAAGTAACATTCCAGAATGGTCCATTGCCAGAGATCGTTTCCCAATAGCCGCCCAGATGTGGATGTGTAGATTTCCAGCACGTGAGGGTCGCACTTCCCAACTCGAATGTTCTGTCTCGCGCATACATGGCTGGAATGCCCATGATATCGCCATCGAAATCGAAGAGATATGGTTCGGCATCAAGGTTATGGCTTGCGAATGTCAGGATCGATAAATGGGGAGACCTCCGCCAGAAAGGGGTTAATCCGTACTGCCCTTTGGTGCTTGTGTCGGCGAACACAACGACTGAGCTGGCTTGGAACTGATAGCCGGGTAAGACGGCAAAGGTAAAGGGGAGCGGGAGGTGGAATCCTTCAACGTATTGGGAGCTTGGATACGTTAAGTGCGTGGCGAGGGGAAAAAAGAACAGTGCGAACGCGGCAATCGCGCTGGGTATCCAAAGAAGGATTCGCCTCACTCGCTGCTGGAAAAGGAATCGAACAGGGTTTCGTTTTCGCTTCTGTCTCTTTCGTTCGAAGCTACTGGCGCGGTACTGCAACTTGTAATTTCTAGTCCTTTGGAGAACCAACGACAATGCAAGGTAGGTGAGGGCGAGCCCAGTCAGAGGAATGGAAACTTATTTTGTTGCTTGGGGAGGGAAGCGAAAACGATGGAGATGAGAAGGCCGATTAGAACTACAGCAAGCTCCAGGGCGAAAACCGAAAACCTTTTGATTTGACTCATTGCACTTCCACCTGAATGGACACCGCGGCAAAGAGACATGTTCCTGAGCTTGGAAGACCGCTCCCTTACGGTCACGGCTCGCTGTTTTCGGTGAAACTGGAGCCGTGCCGGTTTGGGGCGAACGAGCTATTCGGAGGTTTTTACGGCTGACTCAAACAACAGGCCTAGCGTTTTTTCCGTTCGGAAATGATTGGCGATCTTTCCTAGCGTGCCGTCCTTTTCTAATCGGCGGCGAGTGGCGGCGGGGACTTCGCGTTCCTGACGGGCGATGCGTTGGACTTCGCGATCCACCTCTTCCTGCGTGGCGTTGATCGCTTCGGATGTGGCGATCTTGTCAAGGATTAGACTGGCGCGTACGTCCTTGCCGGCCTGTTGCTTATGTTGATCGCGGACCTTATCCCAATCGAGATTTTTGAGCATTGCCGGGTCGATGCCCTGTTCGGCGAACTGGCGGATGCGACCATCGACGATGTTTTGCACTTGGCGTTCGACATAAGCTTCGGGGACCGGGAACACGTGGGATTCGACCAATGCGTCGATCAGCTTGGCTTTGGCGTCGCCCTGGGCGGTCGCTTCGCGTTCGGCGAAGATTGTCTTGCGGATAGCTTCCTTCAACTCTTCAGCGGTTTTGAAGTCGCCAAGATCCTGGGCAAACTCGTCGTTCAATTCGGGGAGTTCTTTCCGGCGCAACATCTTCAACGTGGTGCGGAATTTGACGGTCTTGCCGGCCAGGCGCTCTGTACCGTAGTCTTCGGGGTAAACCACTTCGAATTCTTTTTCATCGCCGGGCGTCATACCGGTGATGTTTTCAGAGAACGGCGGGAAAGTATCGGGATGGCCCAGTTCGAGTTGTACTTCCTCATTCACTGGCGGCGTGGCGCCGGAGAGGCTTTCGAGCTTTACGACGGAGAAATCTCCGTGAGCGGAAACACGCGGGTCGATGTTGACGTATTCGGCTTTTTGCTCACGAATCGTATCGATGCGGGCGATGATGTCGGCATCGGTCAATTCGGGTTCCTTGTAAACAACGCTGAGCCCCTTATATTGGTTGAGCTCGAATTCCGGAGCGACTTCAAATTCAGCTTTGAACCACAGCGGCTCGCCTTCATCAAACTTGATTTCAGTGACGTTCGGGGTACTGACAACTTTGAGGTGATCGGCGTCGGCCTGTTTCTGGAATGCTTTGGGGATGACGGCTTCCACAACGTCCTGCCGGATTTCAGCGGCGAAGCGGGTCTTTACCAAGGATTGGGGAACTTTGCCGGGACGGAAACCGGGCATGCGGGCTTTTCGGGCGATGGATTCAACTACGCGACTTGTTTCCGCGGCCACGTCCGCCACGGGGACGGTGATTTCAAGATAATGCTTGCAACCTTCAATTAAGGGCATGGGGTGTTTGGTTAACCTTCAGAAACTATTGTTTCACACTGACTTCTACTACGTTAAACAACGCCGGTCGAAGGAAGAGTCCCGCGATACCGGCGTTGATGTTTTACGGAAAACCGTTCCCTTACGGCGACGGCTCGCTAGTTGGCGGCTTTCTTGGTCTTGACGCCGGCTTCGGCGCTTAGCGCTTCGGCTTTGTCTGCAACTTCCCAAGTGAAGCCCTTTCCGGTACGGCCGAAGTGGCCGAAGGCTGCGGTTTCACGATAAATCGGGCGACGCAACTTGAGCGACTTGATCATACCTTTCGGCGTGAGCGAGAAGTTGTTGCGGACCAGTTCAGTTAAACGATCCTCTTCCACGATGCCGGTGCCGAAGGTGTTTACGTAAACAGAAACGGGTTCAGCAACGCCGATGGCGTAAGCGAGTTGAACTTCGACGCGCGAAGCGAGACCGGCGGCCACAATGTTCTTGGCGACATAGCGGGCCATGTAGCAAGCTGAACGGTCAACCTTCGTGGGATCCTTGCCGGAGAAGGCGCCGCCGCCGTGACGGCCCATGCCACCATAAGTGTCCACGATGATCTTACGGCCAGTGAGGCCGGTATCACCGTGAGGTCCGCCAATGACGAAGCGGCCGGTGGGATTGATGTGGTACTTGGTGTTGGAATCAACCATGTCCGACGGAATGACCACGTCGATGACTTCCTTCTTAACCCTCTCGCGGAGTTCCTTGGTAGAGACTTCCTCGTCGTGTTGGGTAGAGATGACAACGGCGTCGATGCGCTTGGGCTTGCCACCGACGTATTCCACGGAAACCTGGCTCTTTCCATCGGGACGGAGCCACGGCAGTTCGTTACTGTTACGAACTTGGCTGAGGCGTTGGACCAACTTGTGGGCCATCATGATGGGAAGGGGCATCAACTCGGGTGTTTCATTGCATGCGTAGCCGAACATGAGACCCTGATCGCCAGCGCCGCCGGTGTCCACACCCATGGCGATATCGGGCGATTGCGCTTGGATGGCATTGAGGATGCCGCAGGTCTTGGCGTCGAAACCCATGCGGGAATCGGTAAAGCCGATATCGGCGACAACTTTACGAGCCAGAGTGGGCACGTCGACGTAGGTGTTGGTGGTAATTTCACCGGCAACAACCACGAGGCCGGTGGTGACGAGCACTTCGCAGGCGACGCGACCTGTGGGGTCGTCCTTCAATACCGCATCCAACACCGCATCAGAAATCTGATCGGCCATTTTGTCGGGGTGGCCTTCGGTCACCGATTCCGACGTAAAAATATGACGCATTGCAGCAGCCACTATACAGGGTCCTCCATTGGCGTTTACTTTTGACTATTGAGTAGTCGGGCATTCCGCCTAGTCCACACTGACACCACTTCCAGATTGGCTAATTTGTGTTTGCCGGAGGAGTTGCGTTCAGGCGCTTACAGGAAGGAACACCTCCATATAGTGTAGTTGACTAAGGCCCCGGATTCAAATGTGGGGAGTGGACGGTGAAAAAAAGGTGGTGTTTTGGGATTTTGGCGGGTTGGAGGGTGTGGCGCGTGGGGTGCAATTTGGGGATTATTGGCTTCGCCTGAGAGACTGGAATGGTGATCAACGCCCCTGTTTGGTAATCCGGTTGGCACTCCTCTTTGGATGTTTACGAAGTGGACCTTGGCGATTTCGGGCGCATTGAACTGTTGCACCCCTCTGAAGCTCAAGCAGGTCAAACCGGTTATTCGGTTGCTGGAGACGGGACCTCACGGGTAGTGATCGAAAGATTGTAGGAGAGGGCAGCATCCGTTGCCACACTTGAATGATCTCCAGCACTTTGGGCG
>JANXXI010000249.1 GCA_025350695.1 Acidobacteriota bacterium | reverse complement strand
TCGGCCATCATGCCAGATACGGCCGCAAGAGCTCGATTCGTATTTTGGTCTACGTCAACATCGGCAACGCCCAGCGTCTCCAGTTGCCGAATGATCTCGCCTCGCTGCAGATTCAATCTGCCCTCTGGCCAAAGTTCCAACCCGTCGCCGCTGATGCGCTCAAGCAGCCTGTGCACTACCGTCCCCACAAGGCGAACGTTCACGGTGCTCCAATCAAAGCTGATAGCCTCCGCGGTTTTGTCCTCCATCCTGTCGTTCCAATGGATAGCTTCCGGCGGCGCGGGAACCTGCCAACCATCGACGAATCGTTCAATCCGCGAAGTAGGTTGTGGTTTCAGATCGCTCAACAAACTGAGCTGTAGTGGAGCGCGGAACTGTTCGCCAACCGCGTCCCACAGCGTGGCCAGGGCGCTTTCCCCATTGGGCTTGCCATTCTTTTGAATCGTCCCCACCAGATGAAGTTCCTTCCGGGCGCGAGTGGCGGCGACGTACAGTAGCCGGGCGTCTTCATGAACACGCCGCTTCTTTTCGACGGAATTAATGTAGGCTACAATCGGGTCCTTGTCGGCGCCTGCTTCCGACGCTGGCGCGAGTACCACGGAGCCCGTGGCCCTATCGGCGCGTTCCAGCCAATATAGCAGCCGCTTTGAATCGTTCGATGTTCGGTTGCCCAACCCGGCTAGAATGACAACATCGAATTCCAGCCCCTTCGCTTTATGCATGGTCATTACTTGCAGGTTCCTATCAGCCTGCGGATCGGGCTTGGCGTAGAGTTTCTCCAACCCTCGGTCAAACTCCGCCAGATTGTCAATCTCCCCACCTCGATCAAATTCATTCACGAATTCCAAATATCGCCGCGCATCTTGTCTTGCCGCTTCGTCGGGCAGGGTAGCCGCGCCCCCAAGTTCAAGCCAAGCATTTTCCAGCCAGCGCGCCAGCGGTAGGCGCTTTCGCTGGGCCAGAGATTCCGACAGAATGCGATAAACCCGATCCAGTCGCGTTGACCGCTCTGTCGCCGAAAGTAGGTCCAACATAGGAGCCCGCTTGTCCGGACCAGCAATTGCCTCAAGCTCGGCTAGAGTTAGACCGCACCAGGGAGCCCGCAACACCGCCAGCCATGCGACGCGATTAGCAGGGAACAAAAGCGCCTTAAGCAGTGCGTCCAGATCGCGTACCGCTGTCCTGTCCTTCAACAAATCCAATTCCACGGCTTGATACCGCTGCTCGCGGGTCTGCAGTTTGCGAGTGATTTGTGTTACGTGGTCGCGTGCGCGCGTCAAGATAGCGACGGTGGTTCCTTTGCTTCGCAGCGAATCGCATGCGATTTCCACCACGCGGTCCGCCTCAGAATCCTCATCGCCAGCCAGGAACGGATGGCAGTGCACCGCGAGGCCTTTCAATTTGTCCTTCGCCGCAACCGATGCCGCGTAAGAAACGGCTCCCCAATCCCGATCCGGTTGGCGCGGAAAAATCGGATCGAACGTGGTATTGACCCAATCGACGATCCCCGCTTGCGACCGGAAGTTGACAGTCAACGACAGCGGCTTCAACGCAATATCGCCTAAACCGTTTTGCCAGGCGTCAAGGAATAATGCTACCTCGGCCTCTCGAAAGCGGTAGATGGATTGCATCGGATCGCCCACCAGGAACAAGGACCGGTTATCGCCCGATGACCATCCGTTCGTCAGCCTTCGTAATAGCAAGTACTGAGTGAAGCTGGTGTCCTGAAATTCATCCATCAGGATATGCTCAATGCGACCGTCCAGCACATAAGCCAAATCCGTTGGCCCATCTTCTGTCTCAAGCGCCTGTAACGCCCGCTGCGAAAGCTCAATGAAATCCACTTGCCCGCGTTCGGCGAATACTTGCTGAAGTTGGGCGGCAGCCACCTTCATCGTTGTGGCCAATGCTTCAACCGTTTCCCATTGCGATTCCTCGTAACGTAGCGGCGGAGATTTACGAAGCTCGGCCAAGGCCTCACGCCATGCGCCGTAGTGACGGCAATGATCCAATAGTTCGAGCATTGCGGACTTCGCCTCCGCCTTAGCAGGGAAGCCTTGTCTCACCGTGAGCGTCGCGCGCCAATCGTTCTTTTCCGTCATCAGCAGCGTTGCAAGTCCCTGCCATATGCCAAGGTTCCCAGCCACAGGTTCCGGATATCCGCTCATGTCCCGAAGATGATTGATGGGGCTCGCCGGGTCATCAATGTTCTCCGCCGCGAACCTCGCCAACCGGCTCAAGTGCATTTCCAGTTTCTTTGGTGCGCGATTCCGGGCGCGAGTAAGGTCAGCCTCAACAGCCATGCGCAAACCGGTTTCGAGTTCCGAGCGGTCATTGCCGGCCACATGCCGCAACCATTGATCTCGTTTGCCCAGCATTTCAATCAATAGGTTTTCGGCCGAGCCCCAATCGTTGCCCAGATGGTCCAGGGTTCGTTCTATCCCAGCGGCCCAGGACGCATTGCTATCTAGTTGCGCCATCGCTCGCCGCGCCGCATCTCGGTACAGCTCCGATGCATCCTCTACTATCGCCGGGGGCGCGCCAAGCCTGGAGAGAAACGGCATTTGCCGCACCAACGAAACGGAAAGCGAATCGACGGTGGACACACGCAAACGTCCCGGATTATCCAATAAATTCCAACCTAGTTCCCGATCCCGCGCTAATGCTACCTTGGCAATTTCGTACTGCTCCCGTTCCGATGCCCCGATTGGAATAGCGCAGTCTTCAGCTATTCGCAGCGCCTTCAAGATACGGTTCAGCATTTCGCTAGCTGCCTTCTTCGTAAAGGTAATTGCCAGGACAGACTCGGGTTTGTCCACAACCGCCAGCAGCCGCAAGAAGCGTCGCGTCAATAGTTCGGTCTTGCCTGACCCGGCCGGGGCCTGCACGATGAACGATTGCGAAACGTCGAGCGCCTGAAGACGTTGCGATTGATCGGCCGGGCTATTCATCAACAAACTCCGGTCCGCCGCCCTCAGCGTTGATCCGGCACAAGGCCGGCAGCTCACAGTATTTGCAGGCGTTTTCCGTTGGAGCAACCGGCGCGAAGCCGGTGCGCAACTCATGCGCGAAAACCGTGAGTTGCGTCCGCCACGCGTCGATCTGTTGCCCCCAAGGTTCGGCAGCCATTTTCACCGACGGGGCAATTTCATTCCTAGCCGCCGAACCACGGAACTTAGTCTCGCCTGCTTTGAGTTGCGCGAACATCACCGCCTCCACGGATCCGGCGCGTTGAATCGCGTAGAGCGGGAGCTGCGGTTCTTCCATCCTCACGCCTTCCCAACTCGTGGGGGCCGGTGCCGTGCTCTTATAATCAATGATCGCCTCGCGCCCGTCGTCAAGCAGCCGATCAATGCGGTCAATCCGTAACTTAATCCTGACGCCGTCCAACTCAATCTCAAAACTCTGCTCCATCCCGGTTACTTCAAAGGGCGCACGCTTCACTTCAATCTCAAGCCATTCACCCAGTAATTTTTCCAATCGCGATTCCTCCAACGCCGTGAACCGATCGGTCATCCAAGCCTCGCGATGCTTGGCCACGGCTTCCCGGCACGCCGCCTTGATTGTGGACGTACGCTCGTTCGCCTGCTGCGCAACTAGCGCACTGTGCGATTGCACCTCTCTCCAGAAACACTCCATGGCCGTATGCAACAAGGTGCCTCGCTGTTTCGGCGCAAGCCCCGGTTGTGGCGATTCCAGCGCACCGGCCCCAAGCCTGGCCGTTGCAAAACCGCGGAAGGGGCATTGCGCCGTGTTCTTCAGGAGGTAAGATCCACCCGACAAAACGCCAGGCAGCAGTTCTGGAGCCTTGCTATCTTCAAAGACTTCCAGTTCCACAAACTTCCGTTGTGTAAGCCAATAGTCGGTCCGCAATTCGTCTTCCTGCAATTTCTGGAACCCCGCAAGGAAGCGGCTGGGACGCAATTGCTCTTCCCCTTCGGCGCAGGGATAGCTTGCCACCACAAGCGGCGCGCTGGAAAGAAGACGGTTGAATAGATCTTGAGCAAAACGGTGTTCGCGCTCAGCGGTTGAATGCGGAAGGTCCAGACGAAGCTGCAATTCACGGGGCAAAAACGGCTCTGGCCGGGCCGGCGAGGGCCACGAACGGTCTTCCATTCCTAAAATCCAGATCGCGTCAAACCTGCTGCCGGCCGCTTGCAGACCTTCCAGCACTTGCACCGGAGCGTTGGCTGTCTCCGGTTGAAAAATGGTTTCGTTTGCAATGCGGCGCAACCAAGAGAGAGCCTTCGATGCCTCGCAGACCGGCTCAGCAGATTCGAGGCTTGCCAGCGCACTCACCGCTTCATTCCATCTTGCGAGTGTCTGCCGCTCGGTGCTTGATAGTACGCGTTCCCCCGGCCAACCGGCTGTTTGCAGCAGCCGTGAAAAGGTTTGAGCCCAGGCAGACATACCTTGCTTTCTGGGCAACCCACGGCGATCCCCTTCAAGATCCGCTAGGAGCTTGTTGAGTAGCAGGCAGTCCTGATGGATCTCCGATGACTTCAGCCGCATGGCCTGCCTGCGTCGAAGTCGCGCTTCCAACATTCCCCGTCCAGCTAATTCCCGGTCCGCCCCAAACACGAATGGGCACCGCAATAGCGCACCCCAATCCTCCATCGACAGTGCCCCGATGGTTGCAAGCTGCAATACCAACAACGCCGCGCTGGCCATGGGCCATTGCGTCAACGGGATGCCCAGTGAAATGTTGAAGGCCCGCACTCCCAGCGACTGCTCCAGAGCTCGATCCAACTCTGCGCGGCTCTGCGCCAACCCGGTGGCAACGATCGCGATATTGGCTGATGGCCGAACTTCCAGCGTGCGCCGAGCCCAGGCTGCTGCAGCCCCGATCTCCGCGGGCCGATCCTCAAACGATGCCACCCAACGTTGCTCCGCTTGCGTCTGATTCGAGGCAGCCATTTCGACGGTGGACCCCAACTGACGGCACTTTTCGATGACGCTCGATTGCAATGGCGTGAATTCATCAAACCCTGCTAGCATCAATTTCTTAGGAGCCTGCGCCAGCGTACGGCTCACCGCCTGTTCCTGACTGGCGACAGTTAACCACCCCCGATCCTTGGCCGCTACTTCAAACCTGCGCGCCCATCGCCGAAAAGCTCTTCCATCCGCATGATGTTCAAAGGTAGGGTCGTTCATCGGGACATTCCACGTCTCCACCAGCCGCCAGGCCCGCGCCGCGGCCTTTGCTGTCGCCACAACATCCAATAGCACGGAGGCGTCTTCGGCAATGGCCTGTTGCCATAGCGCCGCCTCCTGATGTTCGTTCATCACAACTTCAGGTGGAAAGCTGGCTTGGTGCAATCGATCAATCCACACAGGCCACGAAAAAATCTCCGCCGTGGGCCATACACCCTTGCCCGAAGCCTGCTGCCAACTGTCAAACTGAATGCGATAATTGCGAGCGAGGCGTGCATTCGCCGTCACGAGGGTTGCGCCCTGGTCCAGAGCCTGCCAAAGAAATTGGGCCATCAATAGTTCCATTGTACGGGCATTCCGTTGCACGGAACGATATACTAAATTACCGATGAAACATATTCTTCTAATCCTCACTTTGCTATTCGCCATGACCACAATCGCCAAGACACCCGCCCCCTCTCCTTCTCTCCGCAAGGATGGAAAGTTTTATGAAATGCGCATCTACCATGCCGCTCCCGGAAAGTTAGAAGATCTGCACAAACGCTTCCGCGACCACACCATCAAACTGTTCAAGAAGCACGGTATGGAAATCGTTGGGTTCTATGGTCCCACCGATCAAGAAGACGGATCCGAGACCAAACTGATCTACATTCTTGGCTATCCCAGCCGCGAAGCGCGCGCCGCTTCCTGGAAGGCTTTCCAAGGCGATGAAGAATGGAAAACGGCTCAGAAAGCTTCCGAAGTGAATGGCAAGCTGGTGGACAAGGTGGAATCTATCTTCATGAACGCCACTGACTACGCTGGGCATAAATAAACGGATGGAAAAGTTCAAGGGTTTTATCGTTCGCAAAGGAGCCGACGGCAAGCCCTCCGGCTCCCTGGAAGAGTTGTCGCGCGCCGATTTGCCGGCTGGCGACGTCACCGTTGCTGTCGCCTATTCCACGGTCAACTATAAGGACGGTTTGGCCGTCACAGGCGCACCGGGAGTAATCCGGAATTTCCCGTTGGTCCCCGGCATTGATTTTTCCGGCACGGTGCTGGAGTCGCAATCACCGGATTATAAGGTTGGTGATGAAGTTGTCGCCACGGGTTGGGGTTTAGGGGAAAAGCACTGGGGCGGTCTTGCGCAACTGGCTCGCGTGCCCGCCAGTTTTCTGGTTAAGCTCCCCGCTGGACTCAGTTTGAAGCGAGCTATGGCCATCGGCACTGCCGGCTTCACAGCTATGCAATCCGTCATTGCTTTGGAGCGCCACGGCTTGACGCCATCGCAAAAGGAAGTGGCTGTAACCGGCGCTGTCGGCGGCGTTGGCTCAATTGCTATTGCCATCTTGGCTAAGCTGGGCCACAACGTGGTTGCGTCCACGGGACGAGCGGGCGAACATAATTATCTGTATTCGCTCGGCGCTAGTTCCGTCGTGGATCGTGCATTGCTTGCGACGCCATCGGGGCGGCCAATGGATGCCGAACGCTGGTCCGGAGCGGTCGACACCGTAGGCGGAGAAACGTTGGCTGGTTTGATTCGCACCATGGTCTCGAACGCCTCCATCGCCGCGTGCGGAGTAGCAGGAGGTCCTAACGTCGCCACCACCGTCTTCCCGTTCATCCTGCGCGGCGTGAACCTGCTTGGCATCAATTCCGTGATGGTTCCTTACGCTGGCCGCGTGGAGATTTGGCGTCGTTTGGTGGCTGATCTTCCGATGGATAAGCTGGATTCGTTGACCTCTGAAGCGGGCCTTGATGATCTGGTGGAAGTGGCGAAAGCGATCCTAAAGGGCCAGGTAAGGGGCCGAACTGTAATCAAACTTTAGTTTGCTCGCGTGGCCCTAGCATGATGTACGTGACCAGGGCCACGCCGGCGTGCTTTCCTTCATCATCATGAATATCCACGCTGCCAACACAAATCTGCTTGCCCACCCGCAACAACTTCGCGCGCGCGGTGACGTGCTTTCCCCAGATCGGGCGGAAGTAGTTCACCTTCAGTTCTACTGTTGACATCCTCATAGTCCCGGCGAAATGACGCACCAGCGCCATGCCCACAGCGGCATCGGCCATAGTGGCCGTAACGCCCCCATGAAGTACTTTCGCAATGTTGCGGAATTCCTCGCGCAGATTTAGAGAAATGGTAATGCCGTCCCAGTGCACTTTCGTAACTTCAATCCCCAAATGCCGGTTGAAAGGCATGTGGCGCGTAAACTCCTGCATTTCCTCTAAGCTGAATTTCCTGGCCATTACTTTTTCTTCGGTGGATACTTTTGGAATGCCTTGGAAACCATTCCGGGAAGGTGCTTCTCCAATTTTGCCGGATCGTCTTGCTGATCCACACACACTGCGCGCCAGGCTAATTCCTTCGACGCCGTGTTGCGCAGGTCAATCACCAAAGTGTCCTTGGCCTGAGTGATGCTAGCCTTCCGTGGGCGAGTGGTTCGTTCCGTGACACGCCCACGAGGCCCGACCGTTTCCACGCGTTGGCCAGGGGCCAGAACTTGCTGCTTGCCTGTGCCGCCAGTCAATCGGAACGTGACGTTCAAATCGCCTTTCGAATCTACTTCCGTTAATCCCTTGACCTTCAACTGTTCGACGATTGCAGTGTGTAGGTTCTTCTCCACTAATTCGCTACTTAGAATTGGATCCTTCGCGTTTATCTTTCCTTCGCGAATGGTGAAGGTCCTGAATTTGGAAAAGTCGATGGCCTTGTCGAATTCGGTATCAATCTTTTGAGCCCAGCAGGTAGCGGCCCACGCGGCTGTAAGTAGGACAAATCGCATCGCTCCTAGTATAGTCTGCTTTCCCAAAGTTACGTTCGGGTCAGCGGAACTAACGGGACGACTTACTAGGCGGCAAGTTCAGCTACAATCTCGCCGCGCTGGCTGAACGGTACCGGCTTGATCTGATAATTTCGAAAAGCATCCAACACACCGCCAGAAATTCTCTGTTCACTGTCATTCAAAATGGCGTATGCCTTCGACTCAGGAGCGCGAACCTGACGAGTATCGAGCCATGCGAGAATGAAGGACTCCGCCATTTCGCGAGTGGGGCGGTTAATCGCCTGAACGACGCGCTCTGATTCTCTTCGGGACTTGGGAATAACAAAATCGAAAAGATGATCGTATCCGCTCGTTCCGGCGAGCTTGACTTTTGGAATGTAGCGTATATCGTTAGCATCAAGCCAAGCAATCATATCTTCATGGAAAAGGTTCTCTACAATTGGTTGCGCCAGATAGAAAAGATCGTTCACCGCAAGCATGGCTTGAATTAGGTTGTGTTTACGAAGCGGAAAGTTTTCGGTGGTGGCGTGTACTTCAAGGGCCTCATTGTTCAGTTTAACGCCAAAGCCATTCAGCGTCATCCTTAAGAGGTCTTGCCGCTTACCTGTGTTGAGACCGCACCCGGCTGTCTCCAGATCATGAATGATGTAACTGTCGTCGGTCAGTACGTATCCGCCGTTTTCTTGCCGGGCGTAGATCTGCAGCGCGTCGTTATGGCGGTCAAGATAAGGGGTGGTTATTTCAACCCAAGATCCTCCCACTTCACGCATGGTGGTTTTATCTTTGAGCCAAACCCCGTAGTCGCTCAGAAGTTTTTCAATTTCTTGCACCATAGTCATGAAAAAAGCCCCTTTTGAATATTGGGTGAATCCGTCACGTTGCAATGCAGCATGAATTCCTCGAAAGTTTGAAAGAGATCTTGCGTATTTGTAAATCGGTCAAGTGGAGCAGGAAATGCCCACTTGTCACCATAGCCCTCCCGATAAACATGGAGATGAGGGCAAGGGACATCGTCACCGTCCGGATTCCGATGTGGGGAACCGTCGATGTCCAATCGCATTAAGATAATCACCTGACGAGCCCGATTCTGGTATGTCGCTTTTGTCAATTTGATCTCGACGCGGCTAACGTCAATCACAAAGTGTTCCCGCTTATCAGTGGAGACTAGAGGAATAGACAACCTTTCCCCTGGCGGCGGAAAAAACCACTCTTCGCTATCCACGCGGCATTTTTCCATCAGAATCAATGAATCGGCTTCCGCTTGCGTAATATCAATATCTGCCATGAAACTAAAATCTCACGCAGTTGATCGGGACTCATTGCCCCACGATTCGCATGTGCGATTGGAGTGAACAGACTTATACATAAGATGGTTGGTCTCCTGATTCTTAAGCGCCCGATAATCAGACAACTCTACAGTGGCTAATGGGTCTTGTCAAACGACATCTAGATCTGCCTCTAAAGAAGGCTTGGAACAATCCTGTTCCCGCGCGTTCACAATTTATTATCTGCCTTTTTATCTGCGCTTTACTGAAATCCCCCTGCCGAAACACTTGCACCCACCTGCTAGGGTTGAATCAGAGAGAAAAGTTCTGGCCAGAATCCTCTCGTTGAAGTTCTCCTTTCACGGGGAGACGGCTCTCGGATCGGTTCGGGAAGCTCTAAAAGCAGTAAGCGCAATGGCGAAGTTTGTCTTGCGTGTTTGAAAGCCAGTGGGTTGGTTGTATGGATACCTGTGGCGTTCTTTCGGTTGGAGAACTGGAGGAGCGTGTCTGTAAATCAGGCAGAGCTGTCTTGGCGGGCAGCTTCACCGGGCGAAGTATGGCCTACTCGCTGGTTCATAAAAGTGCAAGACGCGGCCAGCGGCCGTAGTGTTTTTATTCGTGTTGCGCCTCGCGCGATCCGCGTTCCACATCGACTCGGGACAGCAGCGCAGACCCGGCTACGAAGAAGAAAATCAGCGACAAAATCGCCAGCCTATATTGTCCCGTCATCTGCAACGCAAACCCAACCACTAGCGGCCCCATCCAACTTGTCCCCTTATCGGCGATTTCGTAGATGCTGAAATACTCAGCCTCCGCGCCGGTTGGAATTAGTTGCGCGAAAATTGCCCGGCTCAACGCCTGACTGCCGCCCATCACAACTCCCACAAGCGCCGCCAAAATGAAAAAGTCGCGCGGGGTAGTCACGGCTAGGTACATGTAGATCAAGGTCGCCGTCCAGATTCCGAGCGAGAGCATGACAGCTTTCTTCGCAGTCGATGCCGCGGCAATTTTGCCGAACCCCATCGCTCCGAAGAACGCGATGAATTGGACCATCAGGATCGCCAGCGAAAGTTGGGACATGGGCATCTTCAATTCGTCCGCGCCGAACTGGCCGGCCAGTGAGATCACTGTTTGAATTGCGTCGTTGTAAAGGAGGTAGGCGCCCAGGAACATCATCGTTTGAGGATAGTTGCGAAGTTTTCCCACAGTGGTTCGGAATTGCCGCCACCCGACTGTAAAAAGGTTCTCCCCGGTTGGCAGACTACGTTGCGGGCCTCGGTTCTGAAGATAGCGCATGGCAGGTAGCGTGAACAATGCCCACCAAACGCCCGCCGATGCAATGCTGGCCCGTAGCGCAAAACCTTCGCTCACACCGAGTTTCGCCGCATTAGTGAAGAACACCAGGTTCAAAGCCAGTAGCGTGCCGCCTCCCACGTATCCGATCGCCCAACCGCGAGAGGAAATGGCATCGCGTTCCGCAGGCTCGGCGATTTCAGGAAGGAAGGAGTTGTAGACAACCAAGGCGCAACCGAACGCCAGGTTGGCGGCAAGAAACAGGTTGCCCCCAAGGAGGTAATCGTGGCCTTCCACGAAGAACATCGCCATCGTCGCCAGCGCACCCGTGTAAGTAAGCGCGCCTAGCATTTCTTTCTTGCGCTGGCCATAGTCAGCAAGCGACCCTACCAGTGGCATGACAAGCACTTGAGTGATCACTGAAAACGACACAAGGAAGCTCCAATATGCGCGAGGTTCCAAAGCGATCCCGAATATGTGAAGGAACCCATCCGGCCCAGCGGCCGACTGGGCGATCGCCGTTAGATAGGGGCCAAGGAACAGAGTCACAACAGTCGTGGAAAACGCCGAGTTCGCCCAGTCGTACATGTACCAGGCTCGGCGTTCGCGGACGGAGGCATTCGGCATGTACTAAAGTATGGCTAATGTCCCTTGTTCGACGCGACTTTTTTCTCGGCGCCATGACTGGCTTCGTTTCGCCGATTCTGACCGCTGCCTCTCGGCCGCGCTTAGCCATCACCGGAATGGAGCTGTTTGAAGTCAAAGTAAGCGAACGCGGCAACTGGCTGTTCTTGCGAATTTCAACCGACAAGGGCATCAAGGGAATCGGCGAGGCCTCACATGGCGTAATTGGAGTTGGTCGCGCTCCGGCGGATGCAGATGCTCCAATGCGCACTTTACTCCCGAAGTTTTTCGATTTAGTGCGAGGCGAGTCGCCGTTCGATGTGGAGAAATACCGCGCCCGTGCTTGGAAAATGGCTCGTGAAGCAAATCGGCCGGGTATCACCGCCTTCAGCGCCATTGAACAAGCCATGTGGGATATCGCCGGGAAAGCCTTCGATGCGCCCGTGCATGATCTGCTTGGCGGCAAGTTACGCGACGAACTCGAAGTTTACGGAAATATCAATCGAGCGACAAATGGCGATCGTTCGCCCGAGGCATTTTCACGCAATGCAAAGCTGGTTGTGGCCGACGGATTTCGGGCGCTAAAGGCTGCTCCGTTCGACTCGGTCCGAAATTTGACGAATCCTAAAGCAGAGGTTTGGAAGGACATCGAAAACGGAATTGCGTGTGTGGAAGCTATTCGGAAGGCGGTTGGGCCAAATGTAAAAGTGATGATCGATTGCCACAGCCATTTCGACCGCGAGATCTCGATAGAAGTAGCGCGTCGCTTGGAGCCTGTGAATTTGTTCTGGTATGAAGAGCCGGTGGATCCTCTTCAGGTGGATGACACGGCGGCTATAAAGAAGGGAATCAAACAGCCGCTTTCCGGAGGCGAAGTCTTCTTCGGAATGGAGGCGTTTGCTCCACTACTGAAGCAGCAGGCTCTGGCTGTGATCATGCCCGACGTGAAACACTGCGGCGGCATTTTGGAGGCGAAGAATATCGCCGCCTTGGCAAGGCTGGAAGGCGGGACGGCTGTTTCGCCACACAACCCAAGCGGCCCCGTGGCGACGGCGGCGAGCGTTCAGGTGTGCGCCAACATTCCGAATTTCAACATTCTGGAACATGCTTGGAATGAAGTGCCATGGAGCCATGATCTAGTTGTTCCGCCAGAAGAATTCCGGAGTGGAAAGATCAAAGTGCCGGCGCGGCCAGGTCTAGGAATTGAACTAAACGACAAAATGATTAAGGAACACTCGCCCTAATAAAAATTTACGTCGTCCACTTCAAACCAGGCTTCCTCGCCCTCGGGGCGACGCACTTCTAGGCTGACCATAGTGGCGTCCTTGCCTGTCCACGGGCCTTTCCCCTCAAGCTGTGTAAATGGAATTCGAACGGTCATCCACTTGACCGAAGCAGTGAACCTGGCTTCAAATCTTCCCGTGCGGGTAGTGACGAGCAGCAAATATTCCCCTTCGCCACGCGCCGCGAAAGCAATGCCACGAAATTGCGAGACGTCCGCCGGTTCGATGGCTCCGGGCGTGAGGGGAAGATCCAGTCGAATGTAAGGCCGCTGCGATTCGGTCATCTTTGAAAGCACGGTCATCGCATGATTGTCAGGAGCGCGAAGCGTGCGTTCGAACATCATCAATGCGTGGTCGTGACCTGGATCGGTTGTGTTGACGCGAAGCGTTCCAATGGAAGTGCGCCCGTCTTTGCGTTCAAAGTCGTCGATCTTGCGCTGGGCCGGCTTTGAGGGAATACGGGTGATTTCCCGCGAGGCGATGTCCTTGGCCAATAGCGGACGATTCACTTCCACGCCGGCTTTGAACACTCGCAGCACGGTGTCAACGTTTTGAGGATCGTCGAATGGGCTTTTGTCGAATACGACCAAGTCGGCTAGTTTGCCCGGCTCGATAGAACCGCGTTCTTTATCAAGATTAAGTAACTTTGCAGGAATGGATGTGGCGCTTTGCAGCACAGCGGCCATGGGGATGCCGGTGGCGGCAATCAGTTTCAGTTCACGAAGAGTCGCCCAACCGTGATAGGTGCCGGTGACCCCGGCATCGGTGCCAACGCCAATTGAAACGCCAGCCTGATAGAGCGTCGCGACATTGGCCTGCATTGTTTTCCAACGCGCCGCACGGGCTTTTGAAATGACGCCAGACCTGCTCATGGTGCGGAGAATCTCTTTGGATGGCCCCTCAAGAACCGCTTCCAAATTCGAATCCCAGTCCAGGGTACGCCGGGGCTCGTAGACAGCCAACGTCGGCGTGTACACGGTATGGCTGGCTTTGATCAGTTGGATGAACTCGTCGTCTACAGGCTTGTCGCCGATGCCGTGGACTAAAGCGTCCACGCCGGCGCGAACCGCGATTTTCGCTTTCTCCAACGTAACCGTATGGGTAAGTACTTTGATGCCAATCTTATGGGCCTCTTCACAGATGGCCTTTAGCGTATCTTCTTCCATGCTGGTCATATCCGCCGCTGCGCCATAACGCCAGCCGTCGGTAAACACTTTGATGACGTCGGGCTTTGATGGCGCAAGTTTCTTCACCGCCGCCCGCGCCTGCTTGGGAGTAAGTACTTCGAGAGAAAAGAAATCGCCGCGGCCACCTTCTGCGCCGTGCCCGCCAGGAGTTGTGATTCGCGAAGCCAGGGTCAATCGCGGTCCGTCGATCACGCCTGTCGAAGTGAGCCGCCGCATGGGCTCGAACATTTCAAAGTAGGATCCGAAATCCACTACGCTCGTGATGCCGCTGTAGAGGTAAGCCTTGATCTGCTTGCCCCAATCGGCGCGACCGCCGCCAACGGAGGAGTAGGGAAGATGAGTATGAAGATCGAAGAGTCCAGGAGTGACCACGCGCCCCTCAAGGTTGATGGCCGTTACGCCGGAAGGAGGTGGAAGGTTGGGGCCAACGGCGGTGATACGGCCATTTTCAACCAGGATTGTCTCTCCGGTTCGGGCCGGTCCAACTCCATCCACTACGGTGGCGTTGATGAGTACCAGCGATTGTGCCAATGCAAGCTTGGCTGTAACCAGCCCAAAGAGGAGACGACGCATGAATCTACTTTTCTACTTCGACCGGGTTTTCCAGCTTTCCCAGTCCCTGCACTTCAACCACGCAGACATCGCCGCCGCGAAGCAGTCGTGGTGGCTTGCGGGCAAAGCCCACGCCAGCCGGTGTGCCGGTGGAAATGATGTCGCCGGGCTCGAGTGTCATAACGCTTGAGATGAAGGCGATCAATTTTGGAATGCCGAAGATCAGGTGCTTGGTATTCGACTTCTGCAGCACCTCGCCGCTAACCGTGCACTTGATGTTGAGGGCGTGGGGATCGGCGACTTCGTCGGCGGACAGAATGAACGGGCCGCAGGGAGCGAACGTGTCGATGGACTTACCCATCAGCCATTGCGTCGTTGCCAGCTGCAAATCGCGAGCGCTGACGTCGTGCAGGTTCATGTAGCCGAAGACGTATTTCTTCCACGCCTTTTCGGAAATGCGTTTGCCGCCGGGGCCAATGACCACGGCCAGTTCCGCTTCGTAATCCGGTTGAGTGGCGTGCTTGGGTAGAATGATCGTGTCGCCGGGGCCGATGATCGTGTTGTTATATTTTGAGAAGATCGTGGGGACCTTCGGAATCGCCATGTTCGATTCAATCGCGTGGTCACGGTAGTTCAACCCGACGCAAAGAAGCTTGCTGGGGTTGAGCAGCGGGGCCATCAACTTGGTCGCTTTGGCGGAGACCTTGGGGGCTTTGGCGGCGATGGCGGACTTAGCCTTTTTCACCGCGCCTGCCGCGCCCAGGGCGGCCAATTGATTCATGTCTGCGATGCCGGCGGAGGCTAGCGAGTAGATGCTTGCGCCATCTAACACGCCAACTTCGGGCTGGCCGTTTGAGTTGCGGAAGGTTACAAATTTCATAAATTGGGGACGAAAGCGCTATTGTAGCATTTACGTATATGAAACCAGTTCGCGCAGCGGTAATACAATCTTCACCGGTAATGTTTGATAAGAAAGCGACCCTCGCCAAAGTGGATCGCTTGCTGGGCGAGGCCGCCGCGGGCGGGGCGCAATTGGCGGTCTTGCCGGAAGCCTTCGTGTCCGCGTATCCCAAGGGTTTGGACTTTGGCGCAAGAGTTGGGCAACGCAGCGACGAGGGGCGTAAGTGGTTCCGCAGGTATTGGGAATCGTCGATAGATGTACCGGGCGAAGACACGGCGGCCTTGGGCGAAATGGCGGCCAGGCACAAGCTGCACGTGGTGATCGGCGTGATTGAACGCGATGGAGGAACGCTCTACTGTACGGTGCTCTTCTTCGCGCCGGATGGTTCCATGTTGGGCAAACATCGCAAGGTGATGCCAACCGCGATGGAGCGCATTGTTTGGGGATTCGGCGATGGATCCACGTTGCATGTATTCGATACAGCCCTTGGAAAGATTGGCGCAGTTATTTGTTGGGAAAACTATATGCCCCTTCTGCGAACTAGTATGTACAGCCAAGGAATAGAACTATATTGTGCGCCCACCGTGGATGACCGTCCGGTTTGGAATTCGGCAATGCGGCATATTGCTTTCGAAGGCCGTTGCTTTGTGTTGTCGGCCGTTCAGCATGTAACCAAATCCGATCTGCCCGCGGATTACCCCGCTGTTCTTGATGGTCCCGTTATTCGTGGAGGCAGCGTGATCGTGGACCCGCTTGGGAACGTTTTGGCGGGGCCGGTCTACGATCAGGACTGCATCCTTAGCGCTGACCTCGACCCAAACGCTATCCTGGAAGGGAAGTACGATTTGGATGTGACTGGCCATTACGCGCGACCGGATATTTTCCGGTTGAATGTGAACCGCCGCGCCATGCCCGCCGTCCGCTTTGAGGAGATTGAATAGAGATGACCGCGCTGACCCCCGAGCAGATTCGAGTTTTGGGAACGTTAATCGAAAAAGAGATGTCGACTCCGGATTATTACCCGATGTCGCTGAATTCTCTTACGAACGCCTGCAATCAGAAGAACAATCGCGAACCTGTGACGAACTATGACGATAACTTCGTGCTGCAGACGCTTGAGGAACTTCGGCACTTGCGGTTGTCCGTTGAAATCAGCGGATCGGGTCGTGTGAAAAAGTACGGTCACCGCATCAGCGACACTCTGAACTTAAGCAATCGTGAACTGTCTTTGATGGCTGTGATGCTTCTGCGTGGGCCGCAGACGGTCAACGAATTGAAAGACCGCACGGAACGCCTGCATCGGTTTGAGGATAACGAGGCAGTTGAAAGTACGCTTCGGAAATTGATAGAGCGCGCTCCCGAGCCTCTGGCGATCTTCATTCCTAAGCAGCCAGGATTGCGGGAACCCCGGTACATGCACTTGATGGGCGGCCCAATTGATGTGACGTCGGTGAGCGATGTTTTGCCTTCCAGGCGCGCATCATCGGACGATGGGGAGAAAGTGCAGCAACTGGAGCAGGAGATTACGGATCTTCGGGGCCGCGTGGAAAAGTTGGAAGAGGTTATTCGTCAGTTGACCTAACGGCTGAGTTAACCTAGATGAATGAATCTGAGGTTGAGGCTTGCTGCTGTTCTTCTGCTGCCTGTGTTTGGTTTCGGGCAGGGTCTTGAGAAGGTAAAAGAACTTTATACCAAGTACGAATATCGCATCCCGATGCGTGACGGGAAGCGCATGTTCACTTCCGTTTACGTGCCGAAGGACGATAGCGAACCGGCTCCGATCCTCATGTCGCGGACGCCGTACAGCGTCGCTCCTTATGGCGTGGACAAGTACAAAACCGAAGTAGGACCAAGCGTGGAGTTCGGAAAGCTTGGCAAGTACATCATCGTGTATCAGGATGTGCGCGGCAGGAATATGTCCGAAGGCGAGTTCATCAACATGACTCCGCACAAGCCCAACAAGAAGGGCCCGACGGATGTGGATGAGAGTTCGGATACCTACGACACGATTGATTGGCTGGTTAAAAACATTCCGAATAATAACGGCCGGGTTGGCACTTGGGGCATTTCGTATCCCGGCTTCTACACTGCGGCCGGCATGATTGACGCTCATCCGGCGCACAAGGCGGCGTCTCCGCAGGCTCCGATAACGGACTGGTTTACTGGTGACGATTTTCATCGCAACGGGGCTCTATACCTGCCTCATGCTTTCAATTTTCTGATCGGATTCGGCAAACCGCGGCCTGAACCGATTGTTCCTAAGCGCGGGGAAACCTTTGACCATGGGACGCCCGATGGCTACAAGTTTTTCCTGAACATGGGGCCGCTCTACAACGCCAACGAAAAATACTACAAGAACGAAATTTCGTTTTGGAACGATATGATGAAGCACGGGACTTACGACGAGTTCTGGCAATCGAGGAATTTGCGGCCGCACTTGAAAAGTATTAAGCCGGCGGTGATGACGGTTGGGGGTTGGTTTGATGCTGAGAATCTTTACGGGGCGATGAACGTTTACCGCAGTGTGGAGAAGACCAGTCAGACGCAGAACATGTTGGTGATGGGGCCTTGGCGGCACGGTGGCTGGTCGCGCGATGCGGGCGACAAGTTGGGTGACGTTTCGTTCAACGCGAAGACCAGCGATTACTACCGCAAGAACATCGAGCTGACTTTTTTTGACTTTCATCTTCGAGGTAAAGGAGAGAACAAGCTTCCTGAAGCTTACGTCTTCGAGACAGGCACCAACGTTTGGCGCAAGTATGATGTGTGGCCGCCGAAGGAAACAAAGGAAGCTGCGCTCTATCCGCAGCCGGGTGGCAAGTTGTCGTTCACGGCCCCGAAGGACGGCTCCGATGCGTTTGATGAATACGTTTCCGACCCCGCCAAGCCCGTGCCGTTTATCACTGGCATCGCCGTGGGCATGACGGTTGAGCATATGCTGGATGATCAGCGCTTCGCCGCAAGCCGGCCAGATGTTTTGGTCTACCAGACTGATCCTTTGGAGCAGGACATGACGTTTTCCGGGCCGGTTCGACCGGAACTCTTTGTATCGACGACCGGGACAGATTCGGATTGGATCGTGAAATTGATTGACGTGTTTCCAGACGACTATGAAACCGTTGAGCCAGATGTTCGTGGGCGCAATGCTCCGAAGAAGACGCCGATGAATGGGTACCAAATGATGGTTCGGGGCGAAGTGATGCGGGGCAAGTTTCGCAATAGCTTTTCAACCCCGGAGGCGTTTGTGCCGGGCAAGGCGACTTCAGTGGCTTACGACATGAACGACATCAACCACACGTTCCGGCGCGGGCATCGGATCATGATTCAGCTTCAAAGTTCATGGTTCCCACTGGTCGATCGCAATCCTCAGAAGTTCCTGGATATTTATTCGGCGAAGGAAGCGGATTTCGTCAAGGCGACACAGCGAGTTTATCGTGGCGGCGATAAGACCACGCGGATCAAAGTCATGATGAAGTGAGTTTTGCTTCTAGCTCTGCCCAGCGATGGAATAATTTGTCCACTTCTTTTTGTGCGGCTTCCAACTCGGCGGACCATTTCATAATGGCTTCCGGGTTGGTCACCGTTTCCGGGGCGTGCAAGGCGGCAGTGGCGGCGGCTAGCACCCCTTCCGCTTCGTGTATTTTCGCTTCTATGGCGTCCCATTCCCGTTGGTCTTTGAAAGAGAGCTTCTTCTTGGTGGGCGAAGCGCTTGCGGCGCCTGCTTGCGGCTTTGCTACTGGTTGCTTAGCCTTCGCCGGTTTGCGCTGGCCTAACGTTTCCTCGAATTGCGCATAGTCGGCGTACATGGTTGCTCCGCCTTCGCCGTCGAGCCCCAACACTTGGGTTGACACGCGATCGAGCAGATAGCGGTCATGGGTAACCAGCACAATGGCGCCGGGGAAGTCACTCAGATTCTCCTCCAGGATTTCGAGCGTTGGGATATCCAAGTCGTTGGTTGGTTCGTCGAGGAAAAGAACATCGGCGGGCTGCAGCATCAGGCGGGCTATCAATACACGAGCCCTCTCACCGCCGGACAGTCTTGAGACGGGTTGAACGAGTTGATCCACGGGGAAGAGAAATCGGCGAGCCCAGGCATTGACGTGCAGAGTGCGGTCACGAAAGATGACTGAATCACCCTCGGGCGCGAGCGCCTCCTTTAGCGTGATGGTTTCGTCTTCCATTTGGCGGTTCTGATCGAGCGTGACAAGCCGCAGTAGTTCGGCGCGTTCTATTTTGCCTTCGTCGGGAAGGAAGTCCCCGCGAAGGATCTTGAGAAGGGTGGTCTTACCACTGCCATTGGCGCCGCTGAGGCCCAGACGCATACCCGGGGATAACTTCAGATTGATGCCTTCAAACAGGAGGCGGCCGCCAAATGATTTGCCGACGTTTTCAGCGAGGATTAATTGCTTGGACTTTCGTTCGGAGCCGGTGAATTCGATATTGGCCGTGGAAGTTCGCGCCCGCGATTGCATTTCGGAAAGTTGGGAAATCAAGCCTTCGGCATTGTCGATGCGGGCCTTTGCTTTGGTTGTCCTAGCCTTGGGGCCGCGACGCAGCCACTCTACTTCGCGGCGCACTACATTTGCCAGTGCGTCCTCACGTTTTGCCTCGGCGCTGAAGAATTCTTCTCTCCTTTCTAGGAACCGGCTGTAGTTACCGTCGACAGAAAAGATGCCGTCAGGATAGGCTTTGTTGATCTCCGCGACACTGGTGGAAACTTTTTCTAGAAAATAGCGATCGTGACTGATGATAAGAGAAGCAACGCCTGCTTCAGTCAGCAATTGCTCCAGCCATAGTATTCCTTCAAGGTCCAGATGGTTGGTTGGCTCATCCAGAATTAAGACATCAGGCTTGCTTACCAAGGCGCAAGTGATAGCGAGACGCTTCCGCCAGCCTCCGGAAAGTTGAGAAGCGTCTGCTTCAAAATCGACGAAGCCCGCACGACCGGCTTGGATGGATAATTCGATTTCACGTTCCAACTCATCCATGGAAGTAACGGCAAGGGCTTGATGGAGCACCTTGTTGACGGAGACCCCGAGCTCAAAGACAGAGTCCTGGGCAACGTAGGAAACTCTGGCGCCCTTTCTGAGGGAGCGGTCGCCGGAGTCGGCCTCTTCAAGTCCAGCCAAAATTTTGGCGAGCGTGGACTTACCGCTACCGTTGGGACCGATCAATCCAATGCGTTGACCTTCGCTTAAAGAAAAAGAAAAATTATCGAACAGGACACGCGATCCGAATGCCTTTCGAATGGCGTAACACGAGACAAGTGGAAACATTTGATACCTTCAATGTAGCAATGCTTGTACTAGCTCTTCTAGCAGCGGGTTGGGTCCACGAGGGAAATGTGGCTTCCTTCGGATGGGAAAAAGACGAATTGGTTTGCACGGGGCGGGGCAATTCGCCTAACTGGTATCGCTCCTGGGACGAGCACGAGAATATCAAAAGAAGCTTTGAATACAATTTGGCTCAATGGGCGGAAACGGCTTTATTATTGCGCGCGCCGCGTTTTGTAAGGCCAGCGCAATCGGGCATTGCCATCATTCTGGCGCATGACTTTCATAACCAGGTGTCGAAACATGTGACCGGATCGATTGCTGGGGCGGCGCCGCCGCGCGAACCACTTCCCGCTGCTTTCAACGTTTGGCGGAAAGTGGAAGTGCAACTGGATGGTTCGGGGTTGATCGTTAAGATTGACGGGCATGTAATGCAGAGCTTGGATCTTTCCAAACACTTGGAATTGGCAGATCGGAACCCTCGTGGTTATGTTGGGTTTCTTGATTTAGGCCACGGCTTTCGCATCCGCAATTGGAAACTGGAAGATCTTGGATCCCGAGGGAAGTATTCCGATTTTGAGTCCATTGAGAATTGGCGACTTCGGGATGGCGGAGAATGGCTGATGCGGGATGGAGCCATTTATGGGGCGAATGGGCACGGGATTTTGTATGCGCCGCCGATACTCCAAAACTTCCTATTGACGATGGCTGTACGGACGCACAATCGGGCTAATAGCGGCGTGTTTCTGCGTGGCTCGGCGGACAAGACGAAGTCACGCGGATTTGAAGTGCAGATTTATTCGCCTCCTGACTCGGTCTATCCGACGGGAAGCATCTATGGGCAGGTTCGGTCGAATATCGAAGCTGATTATGAAGGGCAGTGGGTGTTTCTTGCGATTCGGGTTGAGGGGCAACGTTGCAAGGTGTGGCTGAATGGGAAGTTGACGGCGGCGACGGATGCAATTCCAAAAACCGCTCTGGCGCAAGGTCAGTTTGGGTTACAAATTCATATGGAAAACACGTCGGCTGAGTTTCGCGATGTTCGAGTTTATCCGCTGGAGGGTGAATGATTGTTGGTGTGACGGTGCTGCCGGAGTACATACAGAACGAGGGCGTTGATTCGGTTTTGGACCGATTGGCGGCTGCGGGGGTGACGCATGTGGCTACGTCTCCTTATGTGATGGAGCCTGCTGACCAGGCGACTGGGAGTAGGGAACCACCGGTTGATGCCGGCGCTGGGGGCGTGCGGTTGCTTGATCGGCCGTTGTGGGGAAAGCGCGAACTATTTGTGCGCACGGCTCCCAGCTTCATGCCGAATGTGAAGCACTATGCCGGGCTTGCCTATCAACCGGCGACGCCAAATGCGTTAACGGCAGTTGAGGGCGGCAAGATTGCGGCTTTCATCAAAGGGGCGCATGCGCGCGAGTTGAAGGTTTATCTGCAGGTGCAGGCGGCGATTCCTCCTGGGTATCGAGTACAGTTTGGTGGACCGAAGCCAGAGGATACGCCGAGACTGCCTGATGGGCGTGTGCCGCCGATGCGGCTGGATAAGAACGGGAGTTTGGCTAGCCCGCGGATTGTGGCTTATGTGCAAGCGCTGACTCGGGATTTGCTGGATCAATATCCAGAGATTGACGGGATCAGGTATGACTGGCCAGAATACACGCCCTACATGCTAGACGACTTGTTCCTGGATTTCAGTGAGCCGGCGCGTGCAGCGGCGCAGCGGCTTGGGTATCCGTTTGAGCGGATGCGCGTGGCGGCTTTGAAGTTGTATCAGCACCTTCACGGAGGACTGACGAACAAAAGTCTGGAACAGGATTTTGGGCGCTATGGCATGATGCGGATGTTGATGCACGAACCGGCGCTGGTTGACTGGTTGCGTTTCAAGGCGGCGTTGGTTGAAGAACTGTTTGTGAAGTTGAGGCAGGTTGTGCCCTCGCGAATTGAGATTGCTCCGGGCGCTTTCCCTCCGCCGTTTTCGCTTGCTTCTGGAATGGATTATGGCAAGGTGGCGCGGCACGTTTCGGCAATTCATGTGAAGCTTTACACGATGCATTGGCCAATGATTTTTCGCTTTTATGGCGATGCGTTGCTGAAGGCAAATCCGAAGCTTGATGAACGATTGTTGGTGAAGGCTCTATCTGCCTTACTTGAGCTCACCGATGGCCAGCAAGGCGAGATGCTTGCCAATTACAATTATCCGGAGCCGGACCAACCGCATCCGGCGGGCGTAAATGTTCAGACAAGCAAGATTAAACAAGCGCAGGCTGAGGCGGGGAATACTCCGGTGATTGCGTTCGTACATGGTTACGGACCTGTGAATGATTTTGGTAAGCGCTTGGAGGTAGGATGGAAGGCCAGCCGTCACGGCATTTGGATTAACCGGTATGGGTATTTGTCGAACGAAAAAATAGCTGTTTTGGGACGATTGGTAAAAGCGCAAGTTTGAGCAGGAGGAACTGGAATTGTCGAAACTGTATTGTGAGTTTGATCCGAAGAGGGCGCCGGCAGACAAGACTCTGCCGGGATTACTGAAAGGGCAGAAGGCGTTGGTTACCGGAGCGAACTCGGGAATCGGAAAGGCCTGCGCCATTGAGTTGGGCAAAGCCGGTGCGGATGTGGTAGTGAACTATGTGAAGGGTGATGAGGCGGCCAAGGAGGTTGTGGACACTATCATCAGTGGAGGAAGCAAGGCGTTTGCCTATCAGGCTGATGTCTCGAAGGAAGATCAGGTTCAGGCGATGTTCAAGAGGATGCGCGAGGAGTTCGGCACGATCGATATTTTAATCAATAACGCGGGAATTCAGAAAGACTCGAAATTTACTGAGATGTCTTTGGACCTGTGGAATCTGGTGATTGGCATAAATCTTACGGGGCAGTTTCTTTGTGCGCGTGAAGCTGTGCGCGAATTTAAGCGGCGAGGCGTGATACCGGAAGTTTCCGTATCGGCGGGCAAGATTATTTGCATCAGTTCGGTGCATGATGTCATTCCTTGGGGTGGGCACGTGAACTATGCGGCGTCGAAAGGTGGCGTGATGCTGATGATGAAGTCGATTGCGCAGGAAGTTGCGCCGGACCGGATTCGCGTGAATAGTATTTGTCCAGGCGCCATTCGCACACCGATCAACACTGCCGCCTGGGACACACCGGAAGCGTATTCTGAGTTGATGACTTTGGTGCCCTATCAGCGCATTGGGGAGCCGGAAGACATTGGCCGGATGTCCGTATTTCTGGCGTCAGATATGGCGGACTATATGACCGGAGCCAACGTCTACATTGATGGCGGCATGACTCTGTATCCTGGGTTTGCGTCGGGTGGTTGAGTGCCCTGATAATTGCGATAGAATGGCGAAGGCTAATAATCGTTAATTGTGGGATTTGGGATGCATCGTATATTACTCTTTGGGCTTATTCTATCGCCTGTTTTTGGACAGGATTTCCGGGCCACAATCACGGGACAGGTTTCCGACGCATCAGGCGCGGCGATTGTTGGGGCTGAGGTTCGAGCTGTGCAACGTAGCACGAATGCTTTGGTTGTGGCGAAGACCAACCATGAGGGCTACTATGCGCTGCAGTTCTTGCAGCCGAGCACGTTCGATATTGATGTGAATGCGGCCGGGTTCAACAAACTACGCAAGGAAAGCGTTACGCTGCTAGTAGCCCAAAAGCTTGATCTTCCGTTTATGTTGGAAGTTGGTAGTGTTGTGGAGCGCTTGGTTGTAGCCGCTAGCGCTGAACTGTTGCAGACCTCTGATGCTTCCGGTGGGTTGAACTTCGATGCTTTGCAGACTTCTGAATATCCGTTGAATGGGCGGCAGGTATACATGTTGATGGACCTGACGCCGGGCGTCCTATTTACGCAAGAACAGTTTGGGTCGTCTGGGTATTCGGGAACGCGAGGCTGGGACACTTCCGGCGCATACACGATGAATGGTGGCGTGGCGGGGACGAACAGTTTCAGTTTGAATGGCGCGCCGATCAGCCTGACGGGCAGTTGGCAGGTTGCTCCGAATGTGGATGCCATCCAGGAATTCAAAGTGCAGACAAACAACTATGACGCGGCGATTGGGCGAACTGGCGGCGGCAGTGTGAACACTACGTTGAAGTCGGGTTCGAACGCGGTGCATGGCACGTTGTTCGACTTCATCCGCAACACCGTGTTCGACGCCAACTATACGCAAAACAATATGGTGGGAGCGCCGAAGGGAAAGAACATCCGCAACCAGTTCGGGGGAACTGTTGGCGGGCCAGTGAAGAGAGACCGTGATTTTGTGTTTTTCAGTTTTGAGGGCTTTCGCGAGAGGGTGCCCTTTCCCGTGGTTGCCAGTACGCCTCCACTTGATCTTCGCGATGGTCAACATTTCAGCAACTACAAGATGAATATTTTTGACCCTCTGACGGTTCACGATTGTGTGGCCAAAGTGGACGTGACGACATGCGCCAGCCCCTATATCCGAAATCCCTTTCCGGGCAATGTGCTTCCTCCCAGCAGGATGAGTCCTATTGGCCAGAAGCTGATTACCTTTTTCCCGACGCCCAATATTGGAGGCGTCGCGCAGAACTATGTGGCGTCGAACAGTACGGGCAAATATTATTATGATCAACCGATGGCGCGCTGGGATCGGGTGATGAGCCAGCGGGATCGCCTTAGTGTGACTTGGACTTTCCAGCATGGGCAAGAGTATCGCAATGCGACGGGCGTGCCTGGACCGGCGGCATCGGGTAATATCAACTCGCAACGAACCAACCTGAATTTCATTGCCAGTTGGACTCGAATTCTTTCTCCTACCGCCATCTTCGATGTGAGAGCTTCCTACGGCCGGTTCACTTCCTGGTTTCCCGATGCGGATATAAACAGCGGTATTACGGCGAAAGACTTGGGCATGACAAATATGATTCATGCGCCGACCAGCACGACGGAATTTCCGCCCCGGTTCACGACGGATCAATTCGCGAGTTTGTTCGGGAATGGAGCCAATCTTTTTACTTGGAGCACCACTAATCAATGGAACGTCGTCCCGACGATTACGATCATCCGTGGGAAGAAGACGATTCGCATGGGTGTGGATATGGTCTACGCGGCGCTTGGGAACGGGAGCATTGGGCAGACTAACGGTCAGTTTGGATTTAACCGGTCGGCAACGCAACAGTATCCATTGCGTGGGGGGAATGTGTCGGACGGATCGGGTATTGCCGACATGTTGCTGGGCGCGCCAGGGACAGGATTTCTGGACTGGAACGATACCTATTACCGCACCTATCCCGCGGTTGCGGTTTTCGTGCAGGATGATTGGAAGGTGTCGAGGAAACTGACCTTAAATTTGGGCCTTCGCCATGACGTGCAGATTCCATTCGTGGAACGCTGGGACCGGTTGAACGCTGGCTTCGCCTTTACTGCAGTTAACCCGCTGAGCGACAAGATTCTTGCGGCGTGGAAGGCGAACAAGGCGGTTTATGACGCGAACAAGGCGAACCTCTATCCGTATCCGTCTCCGCCGACGGCTATCTATGGCGGCAAAACGTTTGTGCAGCCGGGCGGTAATCGCCGGACGTACGACACCGACTGGACGAATATTCAGCCTCGCATTGGGGTTGCTTGGGCGTTTGCGCGGAAGACTGTTTTACGAACTGGTTTCGGCATTGTGCATCGCACCGCCACGCAGGGTGGCTTAACGGATGGTTTCAGCCAACAGACCGCTTACCAGGCCTCGCTAAATGGCGGGATCATTCCATCGGCGCTGACAAGCACGTCGGCCAATGGGCCATACACTTTGGCGAACCCGTTTCCGAATGGAATTATTGCGCCGACGGGGCGCGAGCTTGGATTCTTGACGAACATAGGAAACGCGGTTAGCTATGACGGCCGGCAAAGAGTCATTCCGCGAACCTTTCAATATTCTTTTGGGTTGCAGCGGCATGCCTGGTGGAACGTGTTGCTGGAAGCAAGTTACGTTGGCAGCGTTACGAACCATGATGCGATGGCTTATAATTCCGACTACTTGCCGACGGATACTTACCTTCAAGGGCAGAAGACGCCTGCGTTCCTGACTCGCTCGGTGGCAAATCCGTTCTATGGGATTCTACCGGCCAACAGTACCTTTGGGGCGAGCACGACGATCACGGCTGAGCGGCTGTCGTACCCGTACCCTGCTTTCAACGGCATCACGATCAGCACAAATCCATGGGCCAGGGTTCGCTACGATTCGTTGCAGTTGAGCGCTAATAAGCGCTTCGGCGGGAATCGGAAAGTTGGTGGGGCTCTGACGATGATATTCTCCTATACTTTCTCGAAGAACTTGCAATCGGCGAACCGGTTGAACAGTTGGAATTTGGCGGAGGCGCCGGTTCATGAGTTGGTGAGTTATGACAAGCCTCAGAATATTTCTTACAGCGGGGTCTGGGATTTGCCTTTCGGCAAAGGCCGGCATTTTTTGCCGAGGCCGAATAAGGCGCTTGATCCGTTCGTTAGCGGTTGGACGGTGAATTGGATCTACCGGTATACGAGCGGTAACCCAGTGGCGGGAATTGATGCTCAGTCGGATTGCCCCAGTCTGCTGGTGGAGAACCAAACCAATGACCGGTGGTTTAACAATGACAAGAGCTGCAATTATCGGGGACGGGCTTCTTATACGCCGAGAGTTGTGCCAGATCGCTACGCATGGTTGCGGCAGATGGATAATTTGAGCATGAACGTGGCGGCGGCGAAGACTTTCCGGGTGACGGAGCGTTGGAGTTTCAACCTACGCGGTGAGGCGTTCAACGTGGCGAATCATCCGATTTGGAAGGCTCCGGATACGGGATATCAGAGCGTTAGGTTTGGGATGTTGCCGTTGGAGCAGCAGAACTTTCCGCGGGTGATACAGGTATCAGGGAAACTGATTTTCTAGGGGCGCACTTCGTCATCGGGACAGGCTGGCCAGGGGGCCCGCGGCAGACCCGGGGGGGGCTGCCCCACTTTTGCATATCTTAAATTGCATTCATTCTGCCTAACTCAATGGGTTAGACAAGACTGGTCTTGCTTGTGGGGCGGGGCAGCAGCCTGGGGGACAGACGTCGGGGCACGGGCCTAAGTCGCCCAAGGCTATGCGAGTTAATTGCGGATTTCGCCTTTCTTCCACTAGTTCTCGAATCATGCGGACTAGGCGAATATCAGAGCCGGCGGTTTTGGAGCGCAGCAGATTCATGCTTAGTTCGTGCGCCAGATGTTTTGCCTCTTCGTCCAGGTCGTAGAGTACTTCCATGTGATCGGACAGGAATCCGATGGGGCAAACCACAACGTCGGTCACTCCCTCGGCATGTAGCTTCCGGACGGCGACGAGGACGTCAGGTTCAAGCCACGGTTGTGTTGGTGGTCCACTTCTGCTTTGGTAGACAAGCTGATAATTTGGGCGTCCGACGCGGCTGGCGACGATTTTGCAGGCGTCTTCCAACTGGGGAACGTAGCGTGCGCCATCAGACATTGAGAGTGGAACGCTGTGGGCGGTGAATAGCAGTGCTGCCTTTTCTCTGCGTGTTTCGTCGATTTCATTGAAACAGCGGGCCACGTCGTCAGCAACTGGTTCGATGATTCCGGGGTGATTGTAGAAGGGGCGAATTTTCACTATTTCCGGGGCTCCTGGACCAACCTGAAGCAGGGCCGCATTGATGTTCTCACGATATTGGCGGCAACCGGAATAAGAGCTGTAGGCGGAGGTTACGAAGGCATAGGCCTTCTGGATGCCATCCCGTTGCATTTGCCGGATTGCATCGGGCAGGTAGGGATTCCAGTTGCGGTTACCCCAATAGACGGGCAGCGCTGGTCCTTCTTCCCGAAGAAGGCCTTCGAGCTTGGCGATCAATTCGCGGTTCTGGTCATTGATTGGACTTTTGCCACCAAAGTGGTAATAGTGCTCGGCCACTTCGCGCATGCGCTCGCGTGGTACGTTGCGCCCTCGCAGTACGTTTTCCAGGAACGGGATTACGTCAGCTTCGCTTTCGGGGCCGCCGAAGGAGACAATCAGAATTGCTTCTTTCATTTGGTGTTAGATGCTCTTAGTTGCCAAGCGAATCTAAAACGTCGCGATGGGATTTAGCGGGGAACCGGTTCCACCGGCAACCGCAAGGGGCGAAGCTGACAGCATGAATTCGTAGCGATTGTATTTTGCCGCCGTGGCGCTGAGGGATTCCATATCCAAGTTGTCCAGGATTGGCATACCCATAGCGATCAGAACCAATTGATGAATTGGCTGCGTGACGCCGTCTACTTGGGAAGGGAGAACGTCAGAGGCTCCGTCAGAGCCGAGAATGGCCACATCGCGCTGCTTTAGCCATTTGGCGCAGGTGGCGTGCAGGCCTGCAGCCTTTTTGCTGATTTCCCAAGCGCCGTTCTTTTTGCGCGCGGCCCAGCGGCCTGTGTAGATGAGCACAACGTCACCAGCGCGCACTTTGACGCCGGTTTTCTTTTCCCAGGCATCCAAGTCCTCGGGGTAGATCGCAGTTCCAGCGGCGAGGAAGGGAACGCCTTTCAACTTGGGGATGTCCATGAGGATGGCGCGGGTAAGGATGCCATTCTTGAAACCAGTGATCGCTAGTTTCTGCGCACCGGTCTTGTTGAGTTCCTTCGTGGAGAAGCCGTTGTACATTAACCCGTCGTGGAACATGTGGCACAGCGAATCCATATGAGTGTGGGCGAAGCCGTGGTAGTTGACTGCATAGGAATCCAAATAATATTCGTTGGCATAGGCGCCGGCGTCTTCAACGGTGTGCTTAAAGGGATTGTTGTTGTCCGGGCCGGCTACCTTCTCTACATCGCGGGCGAGAGAAACGGATACGCCTTCCTTGACGAGTGCCGCGGCTTCCTTCCGTTTGGCAGGCGTGATCAAGTTGTAGGCGCCAAGTTGATCTTCCTTGCCCCAACGGCCCCAGTTGGATAACTCTTTCATCCATCGATCGACATCAGCCTTGGTTGACTTGCGCGAACTCTGCGCGGGGGCCATGGTCGTGGCGATCAATGTTAGGAATGCGGCGAGGGCAAGAGTAGTTTTCGAGGTTAGCTTCATAGTGCAGCTTCGATTATAGAAAACATGGAAGGAACAATGAATAATTTTCTCGAATAGGCAAGGAAGAAGGTAAAAAAGTCGGAGTTGTATTTCTGGCCTACCTTGTAAGGTATTGATTCTAACTTAGTAACGGATTTGGCCTCAGCATTGCAGTAGTAAAGCGCGGAGGTTCTGACAACATGGAACAGATCGAAAATAGCGGAATGAAGACGAAGAGCGGTTCAGCTTGGACTGCGATTTTAGGCGCTGGCATTTTGGCGGTTGGCGGGTTCTCCGCTTATCAAGCCAATCAAACTGCGAAGTTGCAGAATGACATCCATACCTATCAACAACAGATTGGCGAATACAAACAGGAGCTTGGTTCAATTCGATCCACTGTGTCCACCGCTGACGGTGAACTGCAAAAATCGTTGACTAGCGTAAATAGCGAATTGTTAGCGACTCGTAAAGAAGCGGCCATTAATTTGGCTAAGGCGCAATCGGCTTCCAAGCGGCAGGCTGATATGCTCGCCGGCAAATTTGCAAAGAATCAGGAGGTCGCCGAACAAAAGATCAATGAAGAAATCAGCAGAGTGAAGGAGAATGTCAACCAAACTTCTACCGAAGCTTCCACGCGGCTGACCGGTATTTCGACCGAGGTCTCCGCCGTGAAAACAGAGGTGGCGAGCGCCAAGTCAGACATTGAGAAAACCTTGGCTGACCTGACTCGCGCTCGCGGCGACATGGGTGTAATGAGCGGTTTGATCGCAACTAACGGAAAAGAAATTCAAGCGTTACGCGATCAAGGTGACCGTAACATCTTTGAGTTCAAGTTGAGCAAGCAGTCTGGTCCGGTAAAGGTTGGTGGGTTACTCTTTACCTTGAAGAAGGCGGACGTAAAGCACAACCGTTACACGATGGATGTTTTGGCCGATGACAAGCATGTTGAGAAGAAGGACAAAACCACGAACGAACCCGTGCAGTTCTACGTAGCTTCCCGCGCTCGTCAGCCGTTTGAAGTTGTTGTAAACCAGGTGAGCAAGGATGTGGTGACCGGTTATCTAGCCACGCCAAAAGTAGAACTCACCCGGAAGTAGTCAAGAGAGAGAGTGAATTGTGTGGGCGGCGCCTCCCAGGGACGCCGCCTCTTTTAATTTAGGCAAGGTTAGTTTTCATCGAAACCGCGGTGGATCAGTTGCACATTTTCCACTCCGTCAATCGCATCCAGGCGGTTGACAATGTCGAAGGCGGAAGATCCTTCGAGTAACGTAAGCCGATAGGCGGCTTCGACAAGAGCGCCCCGTTTTCC
>JANXXI010000243.1 GCA_025350695.1 Acidobacteriota bacterium | reverse complement strand
CGCCGGTAATAAGCGAGTAGGCCGAGTCCTGAGGCGACGCTTAGAAGGGTGCCGACTTCAGGCGTTGGGTCGGGAGCCGTTCCGGCGGTTCCGTAGGCGATGTTGTCGATGATTGCATAACCATTGACCGACTGCGGGGAGATGTCAATGTAGCTGAAGGCTGTTGTGGATGTGATTCCGTAGAATACGAAGTTGGGCCGCGTCAATGTTGTGATCGTCGTCGCGGACTGCCCCTCTGGAGTGACCGTAAGATCTCCCGTTCCGGGAGTAGTGCCATTTTCTCCAAGGTCAATACCAAACGCGGTGACAGGGCCGTTGGTAAAGGTGATGCGAATATACGGCACACCAAATCCGTTGATAAAGGTACCTGAACTGCCGACAGCGCCGCTGCTCCAGTCATACCAAGGGTTGCCACCGCCCGCCCGCACAACGGCTAACGTGTAGCCCGCGCCAACGGTTGGATCAACGCCTACAATTCTGAGTCCCAGTCCCGCCTGCAAAAGTCCAGAAGAGGTATTGTAAGACGTCGTTGTGCCCGCTGCCGGTAGTCCGAAGTCGTAGGCTGTAAGCCCCGTCACGCTTGCCATCCACGTTGGCCGATCGGTAAAGATCGTTGCGCTCAATGGCATACTCGCTGCAATAGCCAACGCCGGCATAACCAGGCGCAAACCTGAAAAATTGAAAAATCTCATTGAAAATCCTCCGCTCCCTAAAGCCAGCCGCATAGCGAGTCTGTTCCGCCGCGGCTAGCATAAAATTTTGTGATCAAAGAGTAAGTGGAAAAAATTGCGAAGATTTCTCCACGCATTGAGGGGCGGTTTGTACTGAGGTTGTTATGCCCTGGGGGTAAGGCACAATCCGAAAAGCAATTGCATTTCGATTGTTATCGTATTGCTATTTTCGCGCCATATAGCGCCGCTTGATTGAGAATTGCATTAGAATCGAGCGTCATTGATTTGCCATTGCGCACGACTGTTTTACCGTTGATGACAACATCGGAGACGTCGGAAGATTTCATTGCGTACACCAATTGCGATACAGGGTTGAAGAGGGGCTGGGCGTGAGGAGTGCGCGAGCGCACGACGATTAAATCCGCCTTCTTGCCGACCTCCAGGGAACCAATTTCCTTTTCCATCCCTAGCGCCCGGGCGCCAAGGATTGTGGCCATCTCAAGAGCTTGGGTGGCCGGTAGAGCCTGCGGATTGCCCGATGTGACCTTGGCCAGTTTCGCCGCTAAATCCATTTCCTCGAACATGTCGAAATCGTTGTTCGATCCCGCCGGACCATCGGGCCCAAGACCCATGGCGATCCCCATTCCCAGTATTTTAGTGACCTGAGCAACGCCGCTGGCCAGTTTCATATTGCTGGAAGGGCAATGCGCCAGGCCGGTGTTGTGTTTCTTTAAAATCGCCATGTCCGCATCGTCCAACCAGACGCCATGCGCCCCGAGTGTGCGGCCATCGAGCACTCCTAAAGATTCCAAGAGCCTCGTTGGGCTCATGCCGCGCTTGGCGATCAGATCGTCGTTTTCTTTCTTGGTTTCGGACAAGTGAATCAGCAACGGCAAATTGTATTTATTGGCCAGCCTGCGGCAACTCTGGAGCGTTTCGTCGGAATTGGTATAGACGGCGTGCGGAGCGACGGCGGGGGTAATCAAGGGATCGTCCTTGAACTTTTTGAAGAAGTTTTCGGTTCTGATCAATTCTTCGGCCGGGGTTTTTGCATCGGCGACTGGAAATCCAATCACTGTCTGCCCTAGCACGGCCCGCATGCCGGCCTGCTTGGTTGTCTCGGCGATCAATTCCTCAAAGTAATACATGTCCGTGTAGGTGGTTGTTCCACCGAGCATCATTTCAAGACATGCCAAGCGAGTTCCCCAGCGAACGAATTCCGGATTGACGTGTTTGGCCTCAGCGGGGAAGATGTATTTCTCTAGCCAGTCTTGCAGCTTCAAGTCGTCGGCGATTCCTCGCAGCAAGGACATAGGCGCGTGGGTATGAGTATTGATCAAACCAGGAGCAACGATTCCATCGGCGCCCGCGTCGATTCGCCGCTTGGCTGTCCATTGTTTTTGAATCTCCGCTGCCGACCCGACTGCGGCGATGTGGTCTCCCACCACCGCTACAGCCCCGTTTTCAATGACACGACGTGTGGGGTCCACGGTGACGACCCATCGTCCGGTGACGATCAGATCGGCTTGCGCCGCGAAACACAGCGGGGTCAGCAATAGTAGGAAGAGTTTAGATAAACGAGGCATCGAAAGGTTCCGGAAGTAGATCAATCATTTGGTATCGGGCAGTTGCGCCTCGCGGGTTGACAAGAATCACTTCAGCATTCCCAAGGAATTCCCAAAGGATTTGGCGGCAGGCTCCGCAAGGCGGTGTCAGCTTATCGGTGTCCGCGGCGATCGCAATCCGTTTGAACGTTCGCGGCTTAACTCCTTCGCTGATTGCCTTAAAGACCGCCACACGCTCCGCACAAATCGTCAAGCCGTAGCTTGCATTCTCCACGTTGCATCCGGTCCAGATTTTGCCGTCGGAATCTTCGATTGCGGCGCCTACCTGGAATTTGGAAAACGGCGCCTGTGCGAAGGATCGAGCTTTCAGGGCGGCTTCTAGTAGGGTTTCCATCAGGGCTGGGTCTCCAGGTGCGGAATAATGCGTTTCAGCATTTCGACCAAGGTTCCTCGCACTTTGGCGCCCGTCTCCAGGACTTCTTGGTGATTGATCTCCTGGTTCAAGATGCCCGCCGCCATATTGGTGACGCAGGAAATGGCAAGGCACTTCACGCCCATGTGCCTGGCGACGATGACTTCGGGAACGGTGGACATTCCCACCAGGTCGGCCCCAATTGCGCGGAGGTAACGAATTTCAGCGGGAGTTTCATAATTAGGGCCGAGCAGGCCGGCATAAACTCCCTCGCTGAAGCTGCTCCCCATCTCCCTGGCGACGTGTTTGGCTAGCGCCCGGTAATCTTTGGAGTACGCGTCGGACATGTCTGGAAATCTTGGCCCAAGGGAATCGTCGTTTGGACCGATGAGGGGATTTTGCCCTTGTAGATTAATGTGGTCGTTGATTAGGACGAGGGCGCCTTGCGTGTATTCCAAATTGATGCCGCCGGCGGCATTGGTCAAAATGAGGGATTTGATGCCCAATTTTCCGAGCACTCTGACGCCGAATGTTACTTGACCGATGTCGTAGCCTTCGTAAAAATGCGCTCTTCCGGCCTGCACGGCAACGACGGTGTGGTTGATCTTGCCCAGCACCAAATGTCCAGCATGCCCTACAGCGGTCGACCTGGGCCATCCCGGGATGTCCTCGTAAGGAATTTCGATCCGGTCTGTCAACTCGTCGGCAAAAGCTCCCAGGCCACTGCCGAGTACCACGCCAACGGTGGGAATCAGGTCCGTTCGCCGCTGAATTGCCACTAGGGCATCGTTCCAACTCATATTGTTCACCTCGCTATAACAACATGCCGGCAATTGCGGCCGACATGAAATTGGCCAGCGTTCCGGCGGCGACGGCTCGAAGCCCTAACCTGGCTAGATCGCTTTTCCTTGTGGGAGCAAGGGCGCCGATACCACCCACCTGAATGGCGATGGAAGAAATGTTTGCAAACCCGCAAAGGGCGTAGGTTGCAATCACGAAGGACTTATGGTCCAAGCCTTCTTTCATTGGTCCCAATTTTAAGAAGGCCACGAATTCGTTCAGGACCAATCGCGTTCCGAGCAGATTTCCAATTGCCGAGGCATCCTTCGGGGTGACACCGAGAGCCATGGCGATGGGCGCAAACGCAAGTCCTAGGATTTCTTCGAGCGATCCTGGGATCCAATGCAGCCAGGAGACGGAATGGACGGCGCTCAGCATGCCGTTCACCATGGCGATCAAAGCGAGGAAGGCAATCAGCATGCCACCAATGTTGAGCGCCAGTTGCAGTCCGTCGGCGGCGCCGCGCGCGGCCGCATCAATGACGTTCACCCCGGGGCTTTCCACCTCGATCTTCACTTCGCCGGAGGTGGCCGGCTTTTCAGTTTCCGGGATCAGCATCTTCGAGAGCATGATGGTTGCCGGCGCGGTCATGATCACGGCGGTGAGCAGGTGTTGAATTTCCACACCGGCGATTTTCACGTAGGCCGCCATAACGGCTCCGGAAACGTGAGCCATGCCGCTGGTCATAATGGTGAACAGTTCGCTGCGGGTTAGTCCGGCGAGAAAGGGCTTAATGGTAAGCGGGGCCTCTGTTTGGCCCATGAAAATGCTGGCCGCCACGCACGTTGATTCCGCGCCGCTTGCTCCCATGATGCGGCGCATCCCAAAGGCCATGGCGCGGATGATCACCTGCATTACTCCGAAATAGTAGAGGATGGCGAACAGAGCAGCAATGAAGATGACAATGGGTAGAACCTGAGTTGCAAAAATAACGCCGAATGGCCCGGATTTGGTTCCCAATGGGCCGAAAAGGAATTTGCTGCCTTCCTCGGCATACTCGAGCAGCGCATTTACCGCGACGCTGGCTCCCTGAAATACGATTCCAAAGTTAGTTTTCAGCACTAGGAAGGCGAAGCCGAATTGCAGACCTAAGCCCCACAAAACCAGCGATGGCTTGATGGCTTTTCGGTCTGAAGAAAAGAAGTAGGCGCCTAGAACGATAAGTGTCAGGCCAATCAATCCGGTGAATCTTTCCATAAGGTCTGCGGATAAGTATACCCTAAGGTTCTTGCCGGGCCACTGCGAATTTGCCGCGTTGGAGGAGCTTCAGCCACAGGGTGTAGTGTAAATCTACACTTTCTAATAGTGGTTATATTTCAGATTTGGAAACGAATCTCCACTTGATGTCACTAAGTTATTGAATTATCATCGTGATTGGGCCTCGTGGATGGGGCTTTTGAGTGGCATCCAAATTGCAACGGCCATGGCGGGGAAGTGTAGGTTCGCTTAGTGCGGGAACTGAAACGACAATTAATCGGGGCATTGCTTGTGATTCTGACAATGGCGGCGGTCATCGCGGCGGTTGTGAATTTCCAGCAACAGAAGAAGTTTCGGCTTCCCGAGGACGGCGTCACGTGGCTTGATACGCCTGCGGGGCTCACGGACCAGTCTCCTGCTCAAGCTAACGGCAGCCCGCGTGCGACGGTGGTGGCTTTCTATGTCCAGCCGGATGGACCTGCGGCAAAAGCGGGGATCAAGCAGGGCGATGTCCTGCGTAAGATTCGCACGGCTCCAATTGACAGCGCGGCTGAAGTGGCCCATGTCTTGGTGGGCGTAGGCGCGTGGCAAAAGGCTGAGTATGCGATTGAACGCCCGGATCCTCGTCCAGGCCGCAACGGCGAGCCGGTTGAAATCAATCTCAGTGTGTTCGTAGGGGAACATGTACCGTCTCCTTACCTTTACTACCAATACTTGGTAGGCGCCGCGTATCTGTTCATCGGGCTTTTTGTCTACTTCCGCCGCGGCGATGCTGACAAGGCCATCCATTTTTACTTGCTCTGTCTTGCCTCCTTCATCCTTTCCACGTTCCACTACACCGGAAAGATGAACAACTTTGACAAGGCCATTTACTTTGGTAATTATCTGGCCGGGTTAATTGTCCCGACGCTATTCCTCCATTTCGCTCTCACTTTTCCAGAACCTAGACCCTGGCTGAAGAAGTTCCGTGGCGTGGCGCTTCTGTACCTGCCAGCGGCATTGCTTGCGTGTCTTTTCTTTTTGATCACCAGCAGTTCGCTCCAAACTGGGGTCACTATGATCGAACTGCGCTGGCTTCAGGATCGGCTCTGGTTGCTGTTTCTAAATGCCGGTTACCTTGCAGGAGCCATGGTACTGGCCTTTTCGCATCAGGCGGCGGATGACCCGATTGTTCGAAACCAACTCAAGTGGCTGCGGAATGGCGTTTTGATTGGAGTGCTGCCGTTTACGTTCGGATACGTGATTCCGTACGTCATGGGCGCGGCGGCGAACCCCTACATGGAGATGACGGTATTGTTCCTCATTTTCATGCCGTTAACTTGGGCTTATGCCATAATTCGCTATCGTCTGATGGACGTGGACGTCATTTTCCGGCAAGGCTACGTACACACTTTGGCGACCCTGGCGGTGCTGGCAGTGTTCTACGGTTTGATAGTCACGCTTGGCAAGCTGGATGACCTTACACCCACCTCGATGGTGACCGTGATCTTGATTGCCACCTTTATCTTTCAGCCAATTCGTAACTGGATGCAAGAGATTTTGGATCGATATTTCTTCTATAAAGAAAGCTACGATTACCGGCTGACTCTGATTGAGTTTGCGCGGGAACTTTCGAGCGAAACCGATCTAAATGGAGTCCTCAATTCTGTTGCTGACCGCCTGATCCGGACACTTTCCATTCGCCATCTTGCATTCTTCCTTGAGGAAGAAGCTGGTCCGGAATATACAAGCCCAGGCTATCTTCTGTATTTGACGGCTGGTCTGTCGCGCCCCGTGCCAGACTTGATGGATCTGAGCTTTCTGGCTGACGTTCCGGATTCCCAATACCTGTTCTTCGAACGGACCCGCAACGTGCTGGATGCCCGGATGGCGGCCTACCCGGCAACGGTCCGCCATACCATTGCGGATATGGACCTGACCTACTACATTCCCTGTCACGCTCGTGGGCGGGTTATTGCCTGGATGGGCATCAGCCGTACGGAGAAAGGCGATTTTCTTTCAAGCGACGACGTGGAACTGCTGGTCACCCTATCCGGCTACGTTGGCATCGCGATCGAGAACGCACGCCTTTACCGCAGTCTGCAGCGAAAGGCGGATGAATACGAACGACTGAAGGAATTCAGCGAAAACATTGTCGAATCGATTAACGTTGGGATACTTGCCGCCGATCTTGAAGATCGCGTGGAAAGTTGGAACAATCAGCTTGAAAAATCCACAGGGATAGGACGGGAACAAGCTGTTGGGCGTCGGCTGCGGGAACTGCTTCCAGCCGAATTAATGGATCATTTGGATCCGATTCGCAACGAGTCGGGAATTCACAATATCTACAAGTTCGAGATGGCGGTCAGCGATAGATCGGCGGCGTGCACGTTGAATGTAGCCGTTGCTCCGCTTGTGTCCAAGGATGGGGATCGTATTGGACGGCTGATCATTTTCGACGACGTCACAGAACGGGCCGAGCTGGAAACCCGTTTGGTGCAAGCCGACAAACTTTCTTCCATCGGCCTGCTCGCCGCCGGCGTTGCCCATGAAGTGAATACCCCATTGGCGGTGATTTCCACCTATGCCCAAATGCTTGCCAAACAGGTGCAGGGGGACGAGAGCAAATCGAAGTTGCTGGAAAAAATAGCTAAGCAGACTTTCCGGGCGAGCGAAATTGTCAACTCTCTTTTAAACTTTTCGAGGACTTCCTCGTCCGATTATGTGGACCTTGATCTGAATAAGATTCTGAGCGAAACTCTATCGCTGGTTGCACCCCAACTGGTGAAAGGGCAGATTAGGGTCGCCCAAATCCTTGATCCGAATCTTGGGCCAGTGAAAGGGAATTCCGGCAAGCTGCAGCAGGTGTTTCTTAATCTAATTCTGAACGCTCGGGACGCAATGGAAAGCGGTGGGGTACTTGAAGTGCGCACAATCGCCGAGGACTCGCAAGCGGTGGTGGAGATAGTGGATAACGGATCAGGCATATCCCCGGAATTGCTCAACCGCATCTACGATCCTTTTTTCACTACAAAGCCGCCGAAGAAAGGAACAGGTCTCGGTTTAGCTGTCACTTACGGTATCGTAAAAGAACATGGCGGATCGATCGATGTTCAAAGCAAACCCGGCGAGGGCGCTCGCTTCCAACTTGAATTTCCTCTGGCGAGGAAAGCGGTAAATGCTGCCTGACGACATCAAAGCTCCTCGCGCCCGGATTCTAATTGTCGACGACGAAGAGGATATTCGCGAAGGTCTTGAAACTCTTTTGACGCTTGAAAACTATCGCGTCGATCAAGCTGTCACCGCCAATGAAGGCCTTGCCCGCCTTGAGACTACCTCCTTCGATCTTGTTCTGTTGGACCTGATGCTTCCCGACAAATCGGGCATCGATTTCCTAGCGGAGTTCCGTCAACGCGATACGATAACTCCTGTCTTCCTGATTACCGCTTATGGTTCCCTGGAAGTTGCCGTGCAGGCCCTGAAGAATGGGGCGAACGACTATTTTTCAAAACCTTGGGATAACGAAAAGCTGCTGATTGAAATCGACCGGCAGATCACCAAGGGTAAACTCGAAACTGAGAACCGCGAACTGAAGCGGGCCATGAAGCAGCGTTACAGCTTTCCGAACATCGTCGGCAAGAGCGAGCGCATGTTACGGATACTCGATCTGGTCAGTCAAGTTTCGCCCAGCCGCACGACGATTCTTGTCACTGGCGAGACCGGTACGGGAAAGGAATTAATCGCCAAGGCGATCCACACGAATTCTCCGCGCGCCGACCACCCGTTCATTGCGGTAAATAGTGGATCACTGCCGTCGGACCTTCTTGAATCAAACCTGTTCGGACACGTCAAAGGAGCCTTCACCGGGGCGGTGTCCACTCACAAGGGTTGCTTTGAGATGGCCAACATGGGCACGATTTTTTTTGACGAGATCGGAACTATCAGCCTGGAAACGCAAGCCAAGCTATTGCGGGTGATCCAGGAACGCGAGTTCATGCCCCTTGGTTCGACCGACACGCTAAAGGTGGACACTCGGGTTTTGGCGGCGACCAATTCCGACCTCAAACGCCTTGTTGACGAAGGTAAGTTCCGTGAAGATCTCTACTATCGGCTGAATGTTATTAACATCCAGTTGCCGCCATTGCGGGATCGTAAAGAAGATATTCCCGCCCTGATCGAACACTTTTTCAATAAGTATTGCAAGGAGAACGAAAAATTCCTGGACGTTCACGGTCGGGGCGCCCTTGAATTCGAACCGGAGGCGATGAATCTTTTGATGGAGCACGCCTGGCCTGGTAATGTCCGCGAACTGGAAAATGTTGTGGAGCGGGCCGTAGTCCTTGCCACCACCCAAGTTGTTCCCGCCACAGTGCTACCCGAATCTTTGCTGCAAGCTGGTGGAGTCCGCATCCGGCACGACCCCAGTGGAAGTCTTCCCGCCGACGCCTCGCTTTACGAAATGGTGGCCGACTTTGAGCGGGCCAAGATACTACAAGTACTGGACGAATCTGGCTATAGCCAAACGGATGCAGCCGAACTGCTGCGCATTCCTCTTTCGACGCTCAATCAAAAAATTAAACGCTTGAATATAGAGATACGCAAACGCGGTTCTTAGCTTCCATCGCGCACTGGCGAACGGAGCACCAGTGGCGAGATCCGTTTCGGGTTCCCGCAACATTAGGACAGGCCCTTGGCATTTCGCCGAGAGGCAATAAAATAGATTGAATGCGGTACAATGGGAATCTCAAGGATAGATATGAGTACTGCAACCCTTACCGACTTTAAAGTCGCTGATATGTCTCTGGCCGACTGGGGCCGCAAAGAGATTTCCATCGCCGAACAAGAAATGCCTGGGCTGATGTCCATTCGCAGAAAATATGCGAAAGGAAAGCCACTGGCAGGCGTGCGCATCACCGGCTCACTTCACATGACCATTCAGACCGCGGTTTTGATTGAAACCATGGTCGACCTCGGAGCAACCGTCCGCTGGGCAAGCTGCAACATTTTTTCCACCCAGGATCACGCCGCCGCTGCAATTGCCGCAGCCAACGTTCCTGTCTTCGCCTGGAAGGGCGAAACCCTTGAAGAATATTGGGAATGCACCTTGAATGCGGTGATGCATCCGGGCGGCAAAGGTCCCCAACTGGTCATTGATGACGGTGGTGACGTAACACTGCTGATTCACAAAGGTTATGAGCTCGAGAATGGCAGCGACTGGGTCAACACGCCCTCCGGCAGTCACGAAGAGTCAGTGATCAAGGATCTTCTCAAGAAACTACACGCTCAGCAACCCAAGGTCTGGGCTGGCATCGTCAAGGAATGGCGCGGAGTCTCTGAGGAGACCACAACGGGCGTGCATCGTCTTTACAAGATGCACCAGGAAGGCAAACTTCTGGTTCCCGCGATTAACGTCAACGATTCGGTCACCAAGTCCAAGTTCGACAACTTATACGGTTGCCGTGAGTCCTTGGCGGACGGTATCAAGCGCGCCACCGATGTTATGCTGGCCGGAAAGATTGCGGTCGTCTGCGGTTATGGCGACGTAGGCAAGGGTTCCGCCCAATCCCTTCGCGGCATGGGCGCACGCGTGGTGGTTACCGAGATCGATCCAATCAATGCTCTTCAGGCGGCGATGGAAGGTTATGAAGTGACGACGCTTGAAGACACCCTTGGGCGCGGAGACATTTACGTCACCACAACGGGCAACGTCGATATCATCACCTACGAACACATGGCCCACATGAAAGATCAAGCCATCGTGTGCAACATTGGCCACTTTGACAACGAAATTCAAGTGGACAAACTGAACACTACCTCTGGGGTGAAGCGCACCAACATTAAGCCGCAGGTGGATATGTATACGTTTCCCAGCGGAAACAGCATTTTTATGTTAGCCGAAGGCCGCTTGGTGAACTTAGGTTGCGCCACCGGTCATCCTAGCTTTGTGATGTCCAACAGCTTCGCGAATCAGACGCTGGCCCAGTTGGATCTGTGGGCGAAAAAGGACTCGTATAAGGTTGGGGTCTACACTTTGCCGAAGGCATTGGATGAAGAAGTGGCTCGCTTGCATTTGGAGAAGATTGGCGTAAAGTTGACTAGGTTGACTCCACAACAGGCCGATTACATTGGCGTGCCGGTCGATGGTCCTTACAAGCCTGACACTTACCGCTACTAGAGCATTACAAAAAACCGCAAGTAATCGAAAAAAGCCGAGCTATGCCGTCGTGGAAGTTCGGCTTTTTTGCTAAAATGAATATTCCCACTAAGAGCCGGTAGCTCAGTTGGTAGAGCATCGCACTTTTAATCCACCCAATGCGATATTTGACCGTTTTTCCCCGTTTTTAACTCCCTTCGAATCAACAGATAAGTATTAGATATATCTACTTTTAGCTCGATTTAGATACATCTATAATTTTCTATTCCTACTATCAACAAGATGCGAAACCTTAGGTGGTCCCTACTTTTGACTCCTACCTGTGTAGGGATTAAATGCGATACTTGACGTAAAA
>JANXXI010000242.1 GCA_025350695.1 Acidobacteriota bacterium | reverse complement strand
CGTCACGCGGCGCGCGGGGAAGTATGAGGTTTCGTTGCGGATTTCCGCCGAAGGCCTATTCGCCGGTGAGGAGATGCAGATCGAATACCGTGTGGTGGACACCTCGCGCATCGACCCATTGATGGGCCCCGCGCCAATCATCCGCGCCGCAACCAGGAGTAAGATAATCATGCCAGCGATGCGCGGAATGGCGGCTATCGAAGAAACGGCGCACGCCGAGGGCGTTCCCGGCGAGTACGGCATTCACCCAGCCTTTCCACATGGCGGCGACTTTCTGATGGAACTCAGCGTCAAGCCACCTAATGGCGAAGAATTCCAAGTCAGCTTCCCTTTGAACGTCGGTGACGCGAGCCAACTTAGGAACGCCAAGCCGAAGCTGAAACCATACCTTATAGATCTGAAGAGTTCGCCGAAAAATCCTAAAGCGGGCGAATCGGTTGAGCTTATCGTCACTTTCCGGCAGCGCGAAAGCCCCAAACAGATTTTCCAGGATTTCGTGGTCCAACACGAGAAATTGATGCATCTGATGATCGTGCGTAGTGACCTCGGAACGTTCAGCCACGAGCATCCTTCGATTTCAGCCGACGGATCTTTCCGCTTGCGCTACACGTTCCCAACGGCTGGCGAGTTTCACCTGTTTGGCGAGGTGGCTCCGAAAGGCGCGGGCTCGCAAGTGTTGCTCGCGATTCTAAAGGTGACGGGCAAGACTGAGTCTGTATTCAATCTAAGCGGCTCCGAACGCAAGACCAAGTCCGTGGCCGGCGATGCGACGGTCGACTTTCCTGGAGCTAACAACGTTGTGACTTCGCGCAAAACGATTCCCTTGGCATTTCAAGTGAATGATAGTGCGACGGGTAATCCGGTCACTGATCTTCAACCCTATTTAGGCGCGATGGGCCATTTGATTCTGATCCACGAGGATGGCGTCACCATGGTTCATTCGCACCCCGCTGAAGAGACCGCTCCCACGGGCGCGATCCCATTTTTGGCGCGCTTCCCGAAAGCTGGCTTGTACCGTGGGTGGGTGCAATTCAGGCGCGGCGGCAGTGTGCGCACTGCCGATTTTGTGATCAGCGCCGCTGAAGGTACGCCATGAAGTTTCTGGCATCCTTGGCGCTGATGACATTGCTTCCGTTGGACGCGCATGAAGGCAGCAAGAAGAACTCTAAGCCCACGGCGGCTCGACAGGATTTGAAAGATGCCCGCAAGGCGCTGGATGCGGCCAAGAAACAACTAGGCGCCGGTGGCCAATATAAATGCTGCGTGAAGCCATCCTGCGATTTGTGCGCGGCAACCAAAGGATCCTGCGATTGTGCGGCTAACGTCACTGCAGGGAAAGGATCGTGTGGAGAGTGTCTGGCGGGCCGCAAAGTGGGCCGCGCCACCGTCAAAGGCCCGCTTGAGCTGCTCCCATCGGAAAAGCAAGCCACGTCACCCGCGGAAATGCCTCCCGAATTGCAGCAGTTCCGCGAGAAAATCCTCAATGCAAAACGCACATTGGTCAAGGAAAAGCGCTTCCAATGTTGTATCTCTGGCGGCTGTACGCAGTGCGCGTTTGAAGGCGAATGCCCTTGCGGCGCAGATCTCGCCGAGGGCAAGAAAGGCGTCTGCGGGGATTGCTTCGATAAATGGCATTCCGGGCATGGTTCTTTCGATGGCATCCCTCTGTCCGATGTCCACCTCGCCGGGCCGCACGACATGATGTCAATGTCGATGGAAGGTATGGGCCCCGGCACAGGGCCGTCAAGCGGCACGTATGGCTCCGGCACTTCGCAGCAGCCCAGCGCCACGCCACACGATATGCTGATGCGCAAAGCTGGTTCCTGGAACTTGATGGTGCACGGCGATTTCTTCGGCATCTACACGAATCAAACTGGACCGCGCGGTCGCGACAAGATTTTTGGCGCAGGTATGATCATGCCCATGGCCAGCCGCCGTGTTGGCCCAGGTACGCTTACCATTCGCGCGATGCTGAGTCCGGAGCCGCTGTTGATTACCCACGGCCGCTATCCGCTGCTGCTTCAAGAGGGCGAGACATGGAAAAATATCCCCATCATTAACGGGCAGCATCCGCATGATTTTTTCATGGAACTCGCCGCGCTATATCAAATCAAATTTGGGGAACGTACGTCGCTGAATTTTTACGGTGGCCCGCGAGGTGACCCGGCTCTTGGGCCGGTGGCGTACCCGCACCGCGTGTCGCAATCGGAGAATCCTATTGGCACATTAGGTCACCATTTTCAAGACTCGACTCACATTGCGACCAATGTGGTAACGATGGGCGTAACGCATGGCCCAATGACGCTAGAAGCCTCGGGCTTTCGGGGGCGCGAGCCTGACGAGCGTCGCTGGAATTTAGAAAAGGGCAAGGTCGATTCCTATTCAGGACGGCTCACGCTCACTCCCACGTCCAGATGGCAGGCGCAATATTCATTGGGACGCATCAACAGCCGTGAGACCCAACATCCTGAGCGAGACACCTTCCGCCAGACTGCTTCGGTTACCTATGTTCGCCCTTGGACGGAGGGCCACTGGGCGTCCACAGTGCTGTGGGGCCGCAATCATGAGTTGGCTTATCTCGATCACTCCGCGCTGCAGCCGCGTCAAATTTTCAACTCGTATTTAGCGGAATCAACCGTCTTGTTGCGGAACAAGCATTGGATCTGGGGCCGCGCCGAATTGACCGACAAGGATTCGTTGTTACTCTACACCGAGTCGCCGTTTGTCCGGTCTATCGAGGAGCAACCCTTTACCCGTGTGAAGGCGTTCACTATCGGCTACGCTCGGGAATTGAAGCCAATCAATTCTTTCCTGAAGCCAGCGATTGGCGGCCAATGGATGGCTTATGGCATTCCGTCGAATCTGGTAAGCGTGTTCAGCGCACATCCACAAGGGATGCAGTTCTTTCTGCGGGTCCGCATTGCTTCTGGCAAGCATTAGACGCTCGCGTCACTGCGGGTACAATTGAATTGTCCCCATGGCAAAATTACTTGAAGGCAAGACCGTCCGCGACCAGATTTTATCCGAACTCCGCCCACGCATCGCCTCCCTCCCTCGCAAGCCAGGGCTGGCCGTCGTGCTCGTAGGCCATGATCCAGCCTCGGAAATCTACGTCCGCAACAAAGTTAAGACCTGCCACGAACTGGGCATACACAGCGAACACTTAACGCCTCCGGCCACCATCACCACCGACGAGTTGCTCGCTCTCATTGGCGAACTCAATGCCCGCCCCGACATCGACGGCATCCTGGTTCAGTCGCCATTGCCCAAGCCACTCGATGAAGGCCGGGTGCTTCAGGAAATCTCGCCAGATAAAGACGTCGACGGCTTCCACCCGATCAACGCCGGCCGCCTTTCGATCAACGCCCCTGGCCTCCGTCCCTGCACTCCTTCAGGAGTGATGGAAATTCTGAAACGCAACGCCATCGAAACGACTGGCAGGCACGCGGTTGTAGTTGGTCGCAGCGATATCGTAGGCAAGCCAATGGCGATGATGTTGCTTCATGCCAACGCCACAGTTACGATCTGCCACTCGAAGACCCTCGACCTTCCAGCCATGTGCCGCCACGCCGACATCCTCGTCGGGGCCATCGGCCGTCCTGCATACCTGACGCGTGAACATATCAAACCTGGCGCCGTACTCGTGGACATCGGCATCAATCAACTGAAGACCCGCGATGAAGTTGCGCGCATCTTTGCGAATGACGAAAAGAAACTGATGGCCTTTGATTCGGGATCGCGCGTTGTCGTTGGCGATTTCCATCCCGGCGATGCGATGGAGTTGGGCAGCGCATTTACGCCCGTACCCGGCGGCGTCGGGCTGCTGACCATCGCCATGCTGATGAGTAACACAGTTGCCGCGGCCGAAGCGCGCCAAAAGGTCTGATGCAATGCTGATTGTAGCGCTCACCGGTGGTCTGGCAACCGGCAAATCGCACGTCGGAAAAACATTCGTGGAGCTGGGCTGCCATTTGATTCAAGCTGACGAGTTGGGTCACGAAGCGCTTGCGCCCACGGGCGAAGCCCATGCCCCGGTTATCGCCGAATTCGGCCCGCAAATTCTAAAGCCCGACGGCTTGATTAATCGCAAAGCCCTCGCCGCCATCGTCTTCAGCCAACCCGAAAAGCTGCAAAAGCTGAATGCAATCGTGCACCCCGCCGTGGAGCGCCTGCGCCTCAATCAAATCGAAATGATCCGCGCGGCCGACCCCGATGCCATCGTCATTGTTGAAGCCGCCATCCACATTGAGACCGGTGGCTACAAGCGCTACCAAAAACTCATCCTTGTGGTTTGCTCCGAACAGCAGCAGATGGAACGAGCCATGGCGCGCGACCAGTCAACCCGCGAAGAAGTGCTGGCCCGCCTGGCCCGCCAAATGCCGCTTTCGGAAAAACGAAAGTTCGCCGACTACGTCATAGATACATCTGGCGCGCGCGAGGATACCCACCGGCAAACCGTGGAAGTCTATAATTCACTTAGAGGCTTATAAAGCGCAACTGTTATGAAGAAGTACCGATACCTTATCATGGCGGCTGGAATGGCCGGAGTTTTTATCTACCTGACGACGCTGGCGCACTCGCCGCGCAAATGGCTTTCGCCCACGGCCTCAGCTGAATCGCCGCTCTGGGCTGAGCCGAAAATTGTAGCTAAAGGCGCCGGCCTTGGCGGCGACGAACTGAATAATATTGAAATCTACAAGCAATCCCGCCAGGCCACGGTTCACATCACCAGCACCATCTACCGGCGCGATTTCTTCATGAACGTGGTGCCCTCCAAGGAATCGGGCTCTGGTTTCCTGATCGACGAAAAGGGTCTGATTCTGACGAATAACCACGTGTTAAGCGGCAGTCAGAAAATCCAAGTCGTCCTTCCCGACCTAACTCATTATGACGCCGAAGTACTGGTGCGCGACCGTTACAACGATTTAGGCCTCATCCGAATCACTCCGCACAAGAAGGTCTCGTATTTGAAGATGGGCGATTCCGAGCATTTGCAAGTAGGGCAAAAGGTTCTGGCCATCGGCAACCCATTCGGGCTTGATGGCACGCTCACGACGGGCGTGGTCAGCTCTCTTGGCCGGACCATTCGTACAGAAGCCGGCCGCGAACTTGAGGGGATGATTCAAACCGATGCGGCCATCAATCCCGGCAACTCCGGTGGACCACTGCTCGATTCGCAAGGCAACGTAATCGGCATCAGCACAGCCATTTTTGGCAACGGCGGCAACATCGGGATCGGCTTCGCCATGCCCATCAGCAAGGCGAGAGAGATGCTGAAGGATTACCAATCGGGCAAGAGCTTTAAGCGTCCCCTGCTTGGCGTCGAGACCCAGCCTGTGTTTGGCGATTTGGCCCAAGCCTTGAAGCTTCCGCCCGATGGAGGCTTGCTGGTCCAAAACGTTACCCCCGGTTCCGCCGCGGCTAAGGCTGGTATTCGCGGGCCTAAGCAATCCGTACTGGTGGGCGGATTCATGGAATTGGGAGTTGGCGGTGATTTGATTATGGAGATCGATGGCGTAACCGCCGACCGGCAAGACGCTATTTCCCGCGCCTTGATGAAGAAGCGCCCAGGCGATAAGATAACTGTTACGTTGTTCCGGGACGGCAAGTCGCTGCCGATGACATTAACACTAGGCGAGGCCCCCGACGACGAAAGGTAGACTTACGATCCTGTCTATGGCCTACGGAAAGGAAACGGAGAAATAATGCGAGTTTTTGTAACCGGCGCCCAAGGGTGCATTGGCGCATGGTGCGTGAAGAGCCTGCTTGATCGCGGTCTGGACGTGCTGGTTTACGACAAGGACACGACCCCCACTCGTCTATCCCACATCGCCTCACCAGCCGCCGTCGCCAAGGTGCGATTCGTCGAAGGCCAAATCGAAGATACAGCTCGTGTCAAAGCGCTAATCAAAGACGAAGGTATTACGCACGTTCTCCATCTGGCCGCCGTGCTTATGCCCTACTGCCAAGCCAATCCCGTGTCGGGCGGCATGATCGACGTCATCGGCGCCTTAAACGTTTTCGAGGGAGCGCGCGATGCCGGCCGCGATGTCCGGGTCGTCTACGCATCTTCATCCGCCGTTTGGGGTCCGGAGGACGCTTACGAAAATCGCCCATTGAACGAGAGTGACCCGCTGTACCCCGGCACGCACTACGGCGTCTTCAAAATGGCTAACGAAGGCAACGCGCGTGTATTTTACTCGGCCAACGGAATTTCCAGCGTCGGCTTGCGCCCGTGGACAGTCTACGGCGTGGGCCGCGATATTGGCCTTACCGCCGGACCGACGCTTGCCATGAAGGCCGTGGTGAAGGGCGAGCCCTATCAGATCGGCGTCACGGGGCACATGGATTTACAGTATGTGGACGACGTGGCCGAGATCTTCAACCGCTGCCTGCTCGACGGATTCCCGGGCGCGCACGTATTCAATCTGGCGGGCGAGATTATCCGTATGGACCACTTCATCGAAAAGCTGGATGCGATGCGGCCTGGCGCGGCGAAGCTGATCTCAAACGCTGGGGGAAAGGTGCCGGTGGCGTATCAAATGGATGCGGCAGCGCTGGCAAAAATGGTGCCTGGCCTGAAGCGCACGCCGCTTGAAGAAGGAATGCGCGAGACGTTGGAGATTTACGATCGGCTGAAGAGTGCCGGGCAGCTGTAATTCCAACTGCTACTGTGGTGACGCTCCAACAAGGCGCTGTTCTACTTCAGTGCTCGGTTGTTGCGTTCGGAACACCTTGTCCACGGACCATCGCTCGCGCGTCAGCAGATAGGCGACAGCTAAACGATATCGCGCATAGAACCCAGAGCGTTTAGGATCAAGCTCCCTATGCCCTTCGAGCAACTCTTTCGTTAACGCCGGAATATCGACGTCGCCACCAAAAGCGATGTAGTCGGCCATGCCTTCCCGGATCCATGCCGGTAGCCGCCAATTGGCAACAGCGCCGGTGCGCTTGCCGATCAAGCTGTGGCCAATTTCATGTGCGGCAAAATACGAGAGAGTTCGGGGCGCGGCAACCGGAGCGCCATCAGTTTGGAACAACCGATCTGTATTGACGTCGCCCTGTCGCAGAAAAACGCTGTGGGCTATGGGATAGTAATTTACGCCCCCAGCTAAGTATACCCAGAGAAACACGAGTCGTCTTCGCCACTCGGCATTTGTCACGAAAATTCGATAAACCGAAACTGGATCACGCAGTTCCACGGGTGCTGCCTGCAGTCGGCGTTCTACGTCATTAAGTAAGGCGCGGCCCTTGTCCGCATCGAAGGAGCGGTCAGAATAGAGCCGCAGCCTTCCTTGATCAACGTGGTGACCGTGAAGCGGTTCAGGGTAGAGCAATATCCCAACAACACAGACAATCAGCAAAGCCGCGGTGACAACGACGCGGCAGATCAAGCCTGTTGCGAGCGGCATTACCCAATTGTGCAATAGTTTGCTCGACGAAGGTTCCAGCGGCGCATGGGGGTCGTATCTTTGCCGGTGAGTGGTGAAAGGCGACCGTAAATTCAAGCACTTACTAGCATGGAGGCTGCGGGCACAAAGGCGAAAAATACTGCCAAGATCGGCATCCTGAGCGGCATCGGGGCTGCGATCGGAGCCCTTGCTGGTGGCCGTAAAGGCGCGGCGATTGGCGCGGGCGCCGGATCGGCGATGGTGCTGTCTACCCATGGAGACGCAGCCGTTGTGCCTGCCGAGAGTGTAATTCAGTTCAGGACCAGTACTTAAAAATTGAAATACTACCGTTATCATTTAATTTCGTGTCGATACGATTTTCATTCTCTAGAGCAATCAAGATAGCCTTAGTGCTAAAACTAACTTGTTTTCTTAAGTTTAGAGAATC
>JANXXI010000234.1 GCA_025350695.1 Acidobacteriota bacterium | reverse complement strand
CAGTAAGTTCGGCATCGCTTCAGCGGCGATCTCACTGAATCTTATTGAGGCTTCACAGTGGCCGGGGGGGACATTGTGCTTTTATCCTGCTCAATCTTATGCCGCCGAATTTGGACTCACTGATTTTCAAGTGCGCCAACTGGAACTATTGCGGCAACCCTTCCATGCATTGATCGCCTATAAAAGGAAGCAGCAAGATGAATTGATACTGGCGTTGACCGGTGAACCTCGACGTCCTCACTTGGCGCCGCAAAAGCCTGGCCCACCTCCGTCAAGAGAGATAGTTGAACTAGACGCTGAGATCCACAGTCTTATGAGGTTGGCGGAGGGCGCAAGGCCACTGCGTAATTTGGCGTGGAACGTGCTTAATGAATCGCAGAAAGTGATCTTTAATGAGTTTCAGATTTCTCTGCAAGAAGCCGGCGAAGCGATCGAACTTGGGTTGCTGCCGCGTCCTCTAAGAAGTGAACCGTTGTGTCATTGATCGGACGGCTACCGCCGCCTAGCCAGCGCCCGCAACACTGCATCCCGATCCTCATACGACCCAATACCCGCCGCAGTTCTAGCCACCTCATCGAGCAGCCCCGGCTTCAGTTCCGCTCTCGCAAGCAACGCCAACAACACATTCCGTTGTTCGCCCGAAGAATGAATCGAATGCAAAACCGAAAAATAGGCGCGACGCGAAGGTTCATCGTCCGTTAAGTTGCCCGCCGCAAGGTTCAATACTCTGGCCTTCTCCTCATCGGAATTCATCGTCAATGCATGTGTCAAAATCAGCTTCAGTGATGAAGCGTTGCCACCATCGGCCGCCAGCAATGCTTCAAGGGCCCGCCGCCTCTCCCCATCAGAGTGAATCGAACTCAGCAGACGGGAGGCTTCGCGCAGAGTGTCTTCCCCGCCCTTGAAGTTGCTCGATGCTTCGACAACTATCTTCGCCTTCTCCTCATCGGAATTCATAGACGCCGCAATCTTCAATATCCGCGCCAATTCCGCCCCTTCACGCCCGCGAGAGGACACTGCGGCCAACAGCAGGCGCCTCCGCTCGCCATCGGAATGAATGCCCGAAGCGGCATCGTAAAATTCCTCCGGCAGTGAGCCTTTCGAGGATTGAACTGCTTGCAATAGGACGTGAGTCTTCACCTGATCAGAGGAAATTCTGCTAACTGACCGAAAGAGACGCGGAAGAAAATCAGCCTTTGCCCCATCAATCACCAGCGTCAGTAGCTGCCGTCGTTCGTCGTCGGAATGAACAGTGTCAATGTAATCGGCAACCGCGCTTTCCATGCCTTGTTCCAAATACCGTGACGCCGCTGATTCCATAAACTGGCGCTTATCCTCATCGGAACCCATCTCACCAGCCACCCTCAACACCCGTCGCAATTGTTCTTTATTCGGAGACGTCTGATGGAACATCTCCTGAAGATAAGCGCGCTTGACGCCCGTTCCCCGGATTAGACGGATGTCTTCCAAAGCGCCGTCCACACCCTTTTCCTGGATCATTCGGGTCAGACGTTCGGGAATATTCCCCCCTTGCTCCCGCACCCAGGGCTGCAGCATGGAAGTGGCGAATCGTTGCGCCGCCGCATCGTAAGGCCGCTCCGCTCCGTCCAGGAAATACCTCCGCGCGATAACGCCATCGTCCCCGCCCTCGAAAATTACACGCTCCGAACTGCTCCACCCTTCCGCCTTCTCCACAACCAATAGCGCCCCCGGCGACATGCTCTCCACATCCTTGTCGTCAGCGGTGAACCGGACGTCGCCACGCATTTTGAATTCGCGCCGATGGTTGCCATCATTCTCCGTCCAGCTATTGGAAAAGCTGGAAAGCCCGAATAGATGGTTGAAGCGGGCACCGTGCGAAACCGCCACCAGCAGCATGACTCCGGCCACCAGCACCAGCGGTTCGGAGACAACTGGAATACGGTTACGCGTGCGGTCCAGCAAGGTTTCAAGCCGCGCGAAGATTTGCTTCTTACGGCCAACACCGGTAGCAAGAATCGGCGCCCGCCGCGAAGAGCCCAGTTCGGCAAGCCTGGCAAGCGAATAGGCGTAAGGTTTCGCTTCGCCCGATTGTTCCACTACCCAATCGTCACAAGCAATTTCGCGCTCCCGTTCAATCTGGCGGCCAATGAAATGCACTGCCGGTTGAATTGCGAACACCGCGCGCAGCAAGCGTTCGGCAAGCGCAGCCCAATCATCACGGCGGCGGAGATGCGCTGTTTCGTGCAGCAGAACGTGGCGAAGTTGCTCTGAGGTCAGATTGTTCAACATTGCGCTGGGCAGCAGGATTGAAGGGCGAAAATAGCCGATAGCCATTGGCATGGGAATGTCGCCGGAAGCCATCACTCGAGTAGGGCGCATTAAGCTGCCGGGCAGACCAGCCTCCATCGGCACGGCGCGACGCTTCAGACGCCGGATAGCCAAATAACTGAAGCCCAACCGCAAAAGCCCGGAAAAGGCCAGGCTGACGGCAATGGCGAGAAACAACTCCCCATCGCCAAATTCGACCACTGGCGCAATCTTGGCGATAGGCGCCGACGGGCCAACAGTTGCCGCGGTGGGACTCGTCGGCTCTTGTCGAACGCGCGCAACTGGTGAGTCCGCGGCGGGTTTTTCCACTGCCGGAGTGTCCGGCCAATGCGGTATCGGAATGCGCTGCAATACGGGCAGCAACAATACCACGCCCAAAGTTACTTGCCAAATCGCTACCCTTGTGGCTGCGCTAACGCGAGGCAGATCGCGCATCACCAGCCAGACCAACAGCGTCAAGACGATGCCTTGCCACCAGCCATTAATCGCCGCTTCAAGAAACGCGTTCATTTATCTTGCCTCCTCAATCATCCGCCGCAGACGCTCCAGTTCCGCCGCGCTTAACTTTTCATTCTTCAAAACATTAAGCAACAACTGTTCGGCCGAGTTCTCAAAAAATCGGCTGATTAATTGCCGCAGGGCACTGTGTTGAGCCTGTTCGCGCGGCACCCTGGGAAGGTAAAGAAACGCGCGGCCATCCTTCTTGTGCTTTACGTAACCCTTGTCTTCTAAGATCCGCAGTGTAGTCAAAACCGTACTGTAGGCAGGCGCAGGATCGGCCGGCAACGCGTCGAGAACATCGCTCACCGAACTTTCTCCGCGCGTCCACAAGACATTCATCAGCGGTAATTCGGCTTCGGTCAAGGTCAAGGATTTTTTTCGGGCCATAGAACTATTAAAGAATTAATAACACGAGGCTGCGGCGTTGTCAACTAAAGAATTAATAGTTGGATCGAACAAGGGTGCAGTCAGCCGCCAGCGCGGTTAAGCTGCGAGTGACTTGGGTTCGTTTCGCAGACAGCAATGTTTGTATTTTCGGCCTGATTTACAGGTGCACAATTCGTTGCGGCCGACTTTCGGGGCGGGCCGGACATATGGTTGGCGCTTGAACTCATGATGGCGCACCATGGCTTGAACCAATTTGGCTTCGTTTTTAGTTTCTGAATTGGGTTCGTTTTTCGCGAGTGGTTCGTCGAGTGGGTGGGCTGCTTGGTAAGCCTGTAATTCTTTGAGAGATTTGTGAAACGTCCGCTCCGCGCGCATACGGAAGGTTGCGATGCGGTTGAGCATTTTTTCGTGCGCTTCGGACAGAAGCGGATCGACGCCATCGGCGGCGAGAGATGCTTCGAGGCGATTGGTCCGTTCGATGTTCCAGGCGGCGAGAACGATTTGGTTGTAAAGAGTGCGTTCGATGGGGCCGGTAGGGTGGAGTTCCAAGCGGAAGGCGATAGAGAGGGCGTCGAAGGCGTGGAAATCCTCTTCGGAGAGGAGCACGGCTTGCTTGGCGTAGAAACCGTATTTGATGGTGTTGGCCGAGGAGCGGGCTTTTCCCTCTGGCGTTATGGGGCCGGGGGAGAATTGAGCGTTGGTTTGATTGGCGATGATCTGCGCCTGGGTGGACATTTGAGTACTCCTCTTCGATATGGATTGTGGCGGCTGGTTCCGTAGGGAATCAACCTCGTTTCTTGGGCCTATCTTGGCATGTCGATGCAAGGGGATCTGGTTGGGCCGAAGGGTAAGCTGTTGTTAAGACTCGGGCGATCGGTCTGAAAATGGCTGTGACGCGGGGTTTTCCTGGCCTGGAATTTACGTGAGTGGGGACTGCGGGCTGGCCATCAGTCAATTTGTGGAGGCCGCAATGGCTTTGCGCACGATGGGACCAGATTGCACCTCAACCGTGGTTGAAAAATGGGGACTGACGGAACAGAGAGCCTTTTTTCGCAAATTACCTTTCGGAAAATCAATCTCTCGCGGTAGCGAAAAAAGATGTCAGTTTCGTCAGTCCCCATTTTTGGGAGGCGGACAATTTGCCAGACTGTGGCGGGAGGAAGTGAAAAGTTCGGCATCGTGATCCCCGGCAGACCGTTGCGAATCGTATTGAAAAGGGTTTGGTCCGTAAGGCGGCTGACGCGGCCCGAGAGAAGGTTGGACCCCTGGCTGCCTTCGCCGGTGGCCCCGTGGCATCCGGAGCAGGAACCCATATAAATTTCCCTGCCGGCGTTGATCGACGCAGCGTCTTTGGGCATCGCAGCGTTGCGTTGGGCTAGCAACAACTGGGCTGCGATGGCGAGAGCAACGAGTCGGCGCATGCTAGGCCTTAATGGACTCGCGGACCGGAGGCATGCGGTCAGCAAAGTTGGCTTTCGTACGTTTCAACTCGGCGGCGACCTTGACGCGAAGCCGCTTGAGCGTTGCCTGGTGTTCCTTCTTGACGGCGAGATTATCGAGCTCATCAGGATCCTTGTCCAGGTCGTAGAGTTCTTCCAAATCGGTAATCAGCGGCCGAACGTATTTCATATTCTTGTCACGGATCATGACGTAGTAAGGCACTTTGTTGTGCATGGCGCTTTTGCCGTCCAGGTCCGGCAAGATGTCTGAACCGAATTTTTGTCCGGTAGAAACCATCATCATCGTGTGCGGCCAGTTGGCCTTCGGATTTTTGAGCAATGGCGAAAGATCGTGGCCGTGAACTTCCCAGGGTGGAGTGATACCGGCGAATTTAAAGATGGTGGCGGGGATATCGACTCCACTGACCGGCACATCGCACACTTCGCCTTCGGGAATCTTTCCCGGCATTGAGAACATTAGTGGGGAGCGAATATTGGCATCGTAAGCCGCCAGCTTGACGCCGCGGAAGCCATGCTGGCCAAAAGCCAGCCCTTGATCTGAGGTAAAAATGACGAGAGTATTCTTGCGCTGATTTGTCTCATCGAGCGTGGTCATCAGGCGGCCCACCGCTTCGTCGAGCGCGATTACACCTTGGTGATACTGGCGGACCCACTGGGTTAAGGTCATCTTGCCGGAGACAGGAGTACCATCCGGGCCGGGCTTCCAATCATTGATTTCCTGTGCCCAATCCGGCTTGCCGGGGCGCGGGGAATAAATATCTTTTGGCGTTTCAAAATCGATGCCGGCCAATTCCTCCAAGTGGCGCTTGGCGGGCTGATAGGGAGCATGAACCGCACCGTAGCAGAGCCAGAGATACCAGGGTTTGGTCTTGTCGCGCCCTTCGCCTTTCATAAAATCGACGGCCCAATCGGTGTACTGATCGGTGGAATATCGTTTCAGAATTTCGGTCTTGCCGCCATGGTAGGTGATGGGTTGATCGTAGTAGTAGTTCGTGCTGGTTTCGGTAAATTTGGGACGGTTCCAGACAAGCTGATAATCCCAGTCGCGGCCGAAGCCAGTGTCGGTCCCGGTATGCCACTTGCCGATTTGTGCTGTGAAGTAGCCCTTCTGACGAAAGATTTTCGGCCAGAACTCAACTTTTTCCGGGTCATACTCGCACCCCGGATAAGGGCCTTCCATTCGCATTGATTCAATGCCGAATGAGTGGCGGCCAGTAAGCATTGTGGAGCGCGAGGGCATGCACCATGCGCCATTGTAGGCCGCGAGAAAGCGCACGCCTTGTTTGGCGAGCCGGTCAAAGTTGGGCGTCTTTGCCCAGGGGTATGCTTCCTTGTAGCAGCTTAGCGTCCGGTAGGAGTGGTCATCGGTAAAGATGTAAAGAATGTTTGGTCTTTCTGGCGTGGCGGCTGCATGTAATGTGCCGGCGGCAAGAGCGCCGAGAACCTGGCGGCGGGTGAGCTTAGCTTCATTTTGCATATAGGCAGACGCCAGTTTAACAGGTTCTGAGGAGAGCGTGGCTGGATTAGGAACGTTCTTTGGCCTGGCGCGTTGGGTACACAACCTATCATCCGGTTTCGTAGGAAATATCCCTCAGGCGTTGGTTAAGGCTATATTCCACTGGCATTTTTACACCCCCGCTGTTATATTCGCTATCGACACACTAACCACTCCTAACAATGGATGAAGCGCTTGGAAAGCAATCCCCATCAACTCATGACCGGAGCCGTTGAGGTAACTACCTGAGTGACAAGTCCAACCTGGGAATGATACAAAGGGGCAGATGCTAGCCGCAGCGTTTGTCCCTCTTTTTTTACTGAGCCTATTTGCACCGGCAACGGCTTTGGCCCAACACCCAAATTTTTCGGGTTCGTGGAAGTTAGATACCAAGACCAGTGATTTCGGAGGAGGGCAGCCTCCAAAGTCGATGAATGTGAAGATCAATCATCGCGATCCGGCTTTGATCGTCATGTCCCGCACAGTTGGGCCGCAAGGCGATCAAGCGGGCGAATACCGTTGGTGGACAGATGGGTACCCATCGAAGAACACTATCCGGAATATCGAATACAGCAACACGGTCAGGTGGGAAGACGACTCGTTGGTGGCCAGTTCAAAAGCAACCACGCCACAAGGCCCGATGGAGATGACCGACCGTTGGAGATTGGCCGACGGCGGGAAGCAGTTGATCGTATCGCGATCTCTGACGGTCTCTGGTAAGCAGGTCAACCAGCAGTATGTCTATCGGTTGCAATAATCCGCAGGCGTCTTTCCAAGCAAACCTCGATAACTGCCCTAGTCTAACAGCCTGTGGTGGAAGTTGGAAAAGACCGGTCGCATACGCTCGCGGCTCAGTAGTGCTAGTGTAGTGTCCAACAAATAATTAGACAGGCATGGAAATTCGTCTTAAACTGGGGCATGAGTGAATCTCGAGCGCTTTCCCTTGCCGATCAGCAGAAGTTGGAGCAGTGGGTTTCCGCCTACGGCACACCGCAGCAAGTGGCTTTGCGGTGCCGTCTAGTTCTGGCGACATCGGACGGCGAGTCCGATGTAGCGGTATCCAAGCGGCTGGCGGTGAACCGCAATACGGTGATTTTGTGGCGTAAGCGTTTCGCCATGGAAGGGTTGAACGGGCTTTGGGATATCGCCCCTGGCCGGGGACGAAAGCCCGAGTATTCCATCGACAAGATCGCCGCCATCGTGGACGCGACGCTGCAAACCAAGAACGACGGCGGGTGGGGTCTTGAGCGCGAGTTGCAGGGCGAACTGAATGGGACTAACGTGGCGTGCGAGCTGCGGCGGACGCGGTATGACAAGGTGATGGAAGGTTTCGGCGGGGTGGGTGAGATGATCGACCGGTTGGACCAAGTGGATGGAGCGGTGAAGCGCGCGTTTGCTTCCCGGAAGCCGTATTTGTTGAACGTGAATGTTGAGGGGGCGCGAAGCCCGTTTACAGAGTGGCAGATTCAGGGGAAGAAGGGATGAGATATGAAATCATGGATAATAGTGCTGCATGAGCGCCAAACAATTAGCTAACCCATTAACGCTCGCCATCGATATTGGTGGCACCGGAATCAAGCTGGTCTCGCTGGATCAAAGCGGTAAACCGAAAGGCGAATTTCAGCGGAGAGAAACGCCGAAGCTCGCCACGCCAGCAAAAGTGCTGGCCGTCATCGACGAGATGGCTAAGAAGGAGGGAGGCTTTGATCGCATAGCTTGCGGCTTTCCTGGGGTTGTTAAGAAGGGCGTTGTTCACACCGCGCCAAACCTCCACAAGTCCTGGGCGAATTTCAACCTTGAAGATGCGCTGCGCAAGAAATACGACAAGCCGGTGCGTGTGGCAAACGATGCTGCCGTGCAAGGCTACGGCGCGGCGGAAGGCAAGGGTCAGGAGTTGATAATCACCCTCGGCACCGGTTTAGGCTCGTCGTTGTTCCTGCACGGCAAACTTGTCGCTAGTCTGGAGATGGCGCATCATCCGTTCCGTAAAGGCAAGACCTACGAAGAAGTACTGGGCAAGAAAGCGCTGGACAAAGAAGGCGTCAAACACTGGAACAAGATGTTGCGGGAGGCAATTAGTAACTGGTCCAGCCTGTTTAATTACGACCACCTTTATTTGGGCGGCGGCAACGCAAAGCACATCAAAGGCAAGCTTCCGAAGAACGCCAAAATCACGCCTAACGTGAATGGCATTTACGGCGGGGTCAAGCTTTGGGATGATGATTATTAAGCCATGAGAAATTTACTGCTACTTCTGCTTTGTGGTTTATGCGTTCACGCCGCCGGCCTGGAACTGCTGTCAACCGAAATGATTTGGGACAAGGGTGAGCACAACGCCTTCACTGATCTGATCCGCTACAAAGGCCGTTGGATTTGCACATTCCGCGAATCGGAAGCCCACGTTGGTGGAGATGGCAAGCTTCGTGTATTGGAATCGAAAGACGGTAAGAAGTGGGATTCCGCCGCGCTGATTGCCGAAGCAGGAACCGATCTGCGGGACCCGAAACTATCAATTGCTCGCGACGGCCGGTTGATGATTGTGGCCGGTGGGTCGATTTACGTTGGAACCAAGGTCTTGAAGGGCCGCCAGCCTCGCGTGATGTTTTCGAGCGATGCGAAGCAGTGGACTGTACCGCAGCGCATACTTTCCGAAGGCGAATGGCTTTGGCGAGTAACTTGGCACAAGGGTCGGGCTTATGGAGTCAGTTACAGCAACTCGGCTGACAGACAGAATTGGGTTGTGACGTTATTTGAAAGCGGGGATGGCATTAGCTGGAGTAAGTTAAGTCAATTGGACGTGCCTGGTAAACCGAACGAAACCACGGTGCGTTTTTTGAAGAACGGCGATATGATGGCTCTCGTGCGGCGAGAAGCACCTGATAACAGCGCGCACATTGGCGTCAGCAAGGCTCCTTATAAGCAATGGACCTGGACCACGGCTAACCACGCCATCGGCGGGCCTAATTTTATTCAACTGCCTGATGGACGGCTGATAGCCTCGGGTCGTGACTATAGGGAGAAGCCCACTTACTACACCGGGGCTGGGTTTTTATCGGCCACCGAAGGGTATAAGCCTGAACTCCGCTTTCCCAGCGGTGGGGACACTAGTTACGCCGGCATGGTCTGGCACAATGGTTTGCTCTGGATGAGCTACTATTCCTCGCACGAAGGGAAAGGCAAGATCTACCTGGCCAAGGTGAAGGTCCCGCGATGAATGCCGGCGATCCCTTGTTTCAGCATTTGCTTAATACTTACGAAAGCGAGACCGCGAAGACGAACAGCGTGTGGATGCGGTTTACCGATGCTGATCTTGACTGGCAGCCCGACTCAATAAGCCGCACGGTAAGGCAGATCTTCGAGCATCAACTCCTTTCAGAGCGGCGTTTCTTTGGGGAGTTTCTTGAGTCAGCAGAACCTGCCCCGGCAGAAGTGTTACCGGCGGATAAAACGCTGGCAGGCTACGCCTTCAGGCTGAACGAACTTTGTGCCGGGCGAATGCCCTTCCTCGCCGAACGGTCTCAAGAGTGGTGGCTTCAGTCAGCCAAATTCTTCGATGTGGAGCGCGAACGCATCTGGATTTTTTGGCGTCGAGTCTTGCATACGACGCATCATCGGACGCAACTCACGCAATACCTTCGCCAACTTGGCAAGCCGGTTCCGGCGATCTACGGGCCTTCGGCCGATGAAAGCTGGGACGGCGCTGATCCAACCAATACCGTGCAGGCTGCAGGTCGGCGGTAGAATCCTCTACTTGCCAAACAAACCCTTCGGCCCGAATAGATTTCCCTCGTTGTCCCGCAGCAGGCACGTTCCCATGTATTGCTTCTTTGATATGGAAGCAGAGAGATCGTGATACACGAACGCCCCTTTGGCGTAATAATGGCAAACCACAGCCTTGCGCGAAAGCTGTAAGTCACGCCGGGGTGAGCCGCCGTGGACCAGATTCGCGTGCCATATCAAAACGTCGCCCTTGCTTGCATGAAAGTACTTGGCCTCAAATCCGTTGTCTTCCACTAAGTTCCGAATGAATGGCTCATAGTTATCGCGGTACTTAGTGTAACCTTCCTTGTTGAACTCATCTTCGCTAATACCAACGTCCTTACTAAACACGTAGGGCAACCGGTGACTGCCCGGATAGTAAACCAACGGACCGCTATCGGGGTGGATGTCTTCAAAGGCAATCCACGCGGCCGCCAGGTACCCGATTGGGTAGGTCGTCATGTGGATGGAATCTGAGTGCAGGCCTTGCTGGGAGCCCTTGTGCGAGGTGATCGTTTGCAGCGGCTTCGGGGGGTGGCCTAACAACAGGCGTAGCGCATCGGTCAGCTTCCGGTGCTTTAATAGGCGGCAAAACATGCCGCTCTTGCGATGCGGATCGAGAAAGCGCCCCGGATACGGATCACCCTCCGCCGCAGGTTCCGGATCAAGGTGGATGTTACCGCAAGCCACTGCCTGTTCGTAAGTTGTCCAAATCTCGTTCAGTAAGTCGTCGCTGATTGCCTTGGGCAGAATAACATAGCCATGGGCGCACCAATATCGGCACAACGCGGCCTGTTCCTCTGAAATTTCCTGGCGCGATAAGCGCCCCTCGATCTGCTCCTCCGCGTCGGGTAAATCGAGCCATGGGTAGGGTCCGGCTGAAGGGAAATGCTCAGCTCGATAGGATGGCAACTTCGACAGCTTCAGCGGCTTTTCGGCAAAAAGGCGAGGCATGGCTCTAGGCGAAAACGTCGGTGATCGGTTTTCCTTTTCCATCCTTAGTCACATAGAAGGGCCGGCTCTCAATCAGATATCCTTGATTGGCCGGTATGCCCATGGCGCGATAAATTGTTGCGTGCAGGTCCTCGATGCGCACCGGCTTATCCACGACCTTGCATGGCCGCTCATCGGCGGTGGTCCCGTACAGATAGCCACGCTTCATGCCGCCGCCCACCAGCAGGACGCTACCCGCTTCAGTGAAGTGGCGATGCATGCCATAGTGCTTCATTTCCGTCAAACGGTCCGGCACTTTCACCTGATCCTGCACTGGTTTTTCGGGCTTGCCTTCGGTCATCATGTCGCGACCGAATTCGCTGGCCAACACAATCAACGTGCGCTTTAGCAAACCACGCTCGTCCAACTCGCGAATCAATTGCGACACAGGACGATCAATGGTCTCCTTCATGATCTTTGCCCGTTCATGCCCGTTCTCGTGAGAGTCCCAATAGCGAAAAGGAATGTATTCGCTGGTGACTTCAATGAAGCGCGCACCGGCTTCGGTCAAACGGCGAGCCAGCAGGCACCCCAACCCAAAACGGCCGGTGTCGTACTTTGAAATCGTTTCTTTCGATTCGAGCGAAAGATCGAACCCCTTTGCGGCATTGGACGACAACAGCCGATGGGCATTATCAATGGCGCGTTTCAGGGATTCCTGCTGATATTGGCTCCCGGCCGCCAGTAACTCTTTGTACTGCTCGTAGCGCCGTAGGAAGCGCTCTTTCGAGATGTGCGCCGGAGGACGAACTGCCCGTGCCGCTTCCGAGGGGTCAGCAATGAAGAACGGTCCGTGCTCAGTGCCGAGGAACCCCGCTGTATGAAACGCCTTTAGTGAATCGCTCTCCGCACCGATTTCCAGATTCTGGCCAACGTCAATGAACGCGGGCATATCAGGATTCTTCGGTCCGAGCGTCTTAGCGATCACAGAGCCCATGTGCGGAGCGGCTACTGAAAGCGGTGGGGCGTAACCGGTATGCCAATGGAACTGGTGCCGCGAATGGAGGATGTGGCCCAAGTCGCCGGCCTGATAGGTGCGCACAAGTGTGGCCTTGTCCATCACCTTGGCTAGTTCTTCAAGCCCTTGGCTCAATCGAATGTTGTCCACGCTCGTCGGGATCGAAGGGAAGGTGCTCAGCACGCGATTGGGATCCATGCCCGTGGTAAACGGTTCGTATCGTTTAGGGTCAAACGTCTCCGTCTGCGCCATGCCGCCGGCCATCCACAACAAAATTACCGTATCGGCCGTGGCTTCCAATTTCTCCGCTGCCAGCACGCTCTGCGCATTCCCCGCAGCTAACGCGGATAACGTGGCGGCAGAAGCGTTTTTCAAAAACTCGCGTCTATTAGTGGACATATTGAAACTCCGGGGACAGGAACAAAGACCACATTAAATCCTCAAGTCTATCGGCGGAGGCCTTGCCGTTCTTGATCGCGATCGATTTGGCGATCTGCGCTTCCTTCGTGGAGGGTTTGCGGCTGAGTGTGTAAAGGTAAAGGCGCTCCACCAGCATGTCCGCGTTCAAGCCAGACCAACTTTGAGCCATCGGAGGCTCGCCGGTCACCTTCACAAGTTGCCGTTTGTCCGGTTGGCTCTTGAAGGCGAAGTAACGGACCCGCGCATTGATGTCTGAAGCTTTGCTCGCTTCATCGCAACTCAACACCGCCTTAAGCTTCGTGAATCCCCTTCCTTTCAAATCCAGCACACGTTCTGAAGGGATAGTTTCCCATTGATCGGCTATCTTTTCCTCGCCATTGGGACCACTCAACACCATCCCGCCCCAACGAGCTTTCACACGCGTGCGATCGTAACTATCGAAGTCTTCCATCAATAGCCACAGCTTCTCGGCGCCGGCAATATCGAACTCGGCAGACACGGGTTTCGATGCGCCAACAATGCCGCTATCGTAAATATTGACCGCCGGGGGCTGTAGAACGCCGAGCATGCGTTGCGAACCTAAGTGCAGTTGATCGGCCAACACCGTGCCATTCACCAACTCTAAAGCCTGCAACGTGGTCGCAGCATCTTGCCGATCCGTGGTGACCTGATCGCGAATGGGCCGTCCCAAGGCGCGCGTCAAGGAAGTCGACTTGACCTGCCATTCACGAACGTATTCCGCCCGAATGCCCGTCTGCTTCAAGCGCCACTGGCCGGTAATCGCCGCCACGTTATCGGAAAATTGTTCCCCCGAAAGGCGCCGCGCCAGAGGGCCGGCAAAAACATAATTCTCCGTCGGCTCGACTGCGGGCAACTGGTAAGCGCGGGAAGTCATCACCCGTTTTAGCAGCGCCTTCATATCGAAGCCTGATGCCTTAAACTCGTCCGCCAAACTCGCAAGCAACTCCGCATTCCAGGGCTTCGCATCCAGGTTGTCCACTGGCTCCACAATGCCGCGCCCCATCAGCCTTTTCCAAATTCGGTTGACGTAGGTACGCGCCAACCGGTCCTGATCCTTTTCGGTAATCATCCGGGCCAACGCCGCCCGGCGATCCGCCAACGGTGCGCCCGGATCGATTAGAGGTTCATTGTTGAATAGATATTTCGGGCTGGAAAGTTCGCCTGTGTGAACGTCGCAGCGGACGATATCCATAGGCTTGTCAGAGAAGAAACTAGCCAGCCCATAGGCGTCCTTCAACTTCCATTTGCTGATGAAGCTATCGTGACAGGAGTTGCACTTCAAGTTCACGCCCAAGAAAATCTGTGCAGTATTTTGCGCTGCCTGCATCGGCGGTAACTCACTGGCGTTCACCGTGCCGCGCCAATTCACACCAATAATGAAGCCGTCCGGATCGTCTTTCGCGGTTGGACTGATCAGCGTCCGTACGAACCGGTCGTAGGGCAAATTGCTCTCCAGCGCGGTGCGCAGCCACTTGGTTATGTACTTGCGATCGCCATGGTACACAACCCCTTCGTCGTTACGCAGATGATCATTCCAAAATGTCATCCAATGTTCGGCGTAGTTACTTTTGTTAGCCAGCAATGCGTCTACTAAACGTTCGCGCTTTTGCGGATCCTTCGATTGCGTGAAGTCAGCCAGTTGTTCTGGCGTCGGCAACAACCCCCACGTATCGAGGTACACACGCCGCGCAAAGATGGCGTCGCTGACTATAGGCTTGCCGGCGGGAACAATCGAATCCACCGGGCTTGCCGCATTGACCGCCAAACAAGCGCACAAAAGAAGTATGTTAATCCGCATATTATTTCTTCAACCCTGGGAGCCCGCCCATCCCCTTGGCTTCCTTCACGCCCCGGATAATAGCTTCGGCTAGCGCGTCGGCCGCGGTGACCCCAACCACATTAACCGTCGACCTCTTCGCGCCCAGGGAAAGGGCAATGACAACGTCCCCATCGAACATCGTATGCGCCGGACGCACGGCGCGCAACAACCCGGCTTGCGCCATACGCGCCACCTTGGTCGCCTCCACTTTAGTTAGACGCGCATTCGTGGCGACCACGCACAATGTAGTGTTCGATCTTCCAAACCCGCGCTCCACTCCACCTTGCAACGCCTTCACGGCATTCGCGAATTCATTGCTTTTGGCCGAAGTTCGGCATCCCGCCAGTATCTTGCCCGTACTGGGATCAACCACATCGCCATACGCATTCACCGCCGCTAACGCCGAAATAATCAGCCCGCCAGGAAGTTCAATCGTGAAACTGCCGATGCCGCTCTTCATGGCCCGCTCCATGCCATAAGCTTTTCCGACGGTCGCGCCCGTGCCTGCGCCCACACAACCCTCTTGCACGGCCTTATCCGTGGCAGCTGCCGCAGCCGCTTCGCCTGTTTCGCGCGTCGGGCGAACGCCCGCTTTGCCAATGCCAAGGTCGAAAAGAATGGCCCCCGGCACAATTGGAACCTTCGCGTAGGCCGTCGGGAACCCCACGCCCTTTTGCTCTAGATAGCGCCGAACTCCGCTTGCAGCCTCCAACCCAAACGCGCTGCCGCCAGCCAGCGTAATGCCATGGATGGCTGGCGTGACATGTTGCGGATTCATCACGTCAAATTCCGTTGTGCCGGACGCCCCGCCACCAATATCGCACCCAGCCACCGCGCCGTCTTCGCAGAGGATCACGGTGCAGCCAGTGAGAGCGTCCAAATCAGTGGCATGTCCGACGCGGATGCCGGGGATGTCGGTGAGGCCTTTCATAGCTGATACTATTGTGGCCTATTGTAGGTGGGGTGGGAGGCGGCCGTGAGGTGCATAAAAGGTCCTTAATTACCGTGATGTCGCAAGTGTTGAGTATGTGTCTATAAGTTATTCAAGACCGCGTCACTATCGCCCAGGAACACTCCAAACATGAATCTGATCATCAGAGCTAGTTGCCACCGCCAGTGTTCCATCCCCGGAAAACGCCACGGAACCCACCTGATGTGGAGCATCCATCGATCGCACGATCTTGCCCGCCGCCAGGTCCCAAATCATCACTTTCACTGGAGCCCGGTCTGTAACAACGCTAAATCCGCCAGTCATCAACAGCCGACCATCCGGTGAAAAGGCAAGCGCGGAAATCATTTCCGGCTGAGCCGGCAATTTTGTTCTAAGCTTGAAAGTCTTCGCGTCCCACAAATACACAGTGCGATCGGCCCCGGCGGTGGCCAGCGTATTCCCGTCAGGCGAAAACATAGCGGCAAAAGTCGCCACGGGAATTTCTTCGATCAATCGAAGGAGCTCCCCATTGCGGCTGCTCCAAGCCCGCAGGTTCGTATCATAACTGCCGGCAACAAGCGCCGCGCCGTCTGGCGAAAAAGCCAACACGCTGGTCCCACCCACGCCAGCCGGGACATCGTAGAGTTGCTTGCCCGCAGGATCCCAAACGCGCACCGTTTCCTCACTTCCGTTGGCCCCAGTGCGATTGCTGCCTGCAATCAGCTTCCGGTCTGGCGACAGCGAAATGCGCCGCACCGTCTCACCGGCCGGCGCGAGCGATTTTGTAACGTCTCCGGAAATCAAGTCTTTCACCTTAATCTTCTTATCGCTTCCGATCAGCGCCAATTGATCGGATCGCAGGGGGAACGTGACAGAACTATCGCCCTTATCCAAGTTGTGCGTCTTCTTCAATTCCCCGGTTCGGGGATCATAGAGCCGGATCTTCTCGTCACGGCACTGCGCCGCGATCCATTTGCCGTCGGCCGCGAAGGCTATCGTGCTAACATTTGCCGGGGCCTTAATCAAACGGTCGCCATTTTCAGCAAAGGCGAGTGGGGCGGTAATCAGTAGCAGCAGGCGTCTTGTCATCTATGCTTTCTCTAAAATGATGTCAAACGTTATAGACGCATGCGGCGCCTCTGGTTGTTCATACAGCGTGACGGGCCGCACCAGTTCGCGGCTTGACGCGATGCCGCGTTTCTTGAAGTTTTTGTCTGGGTCACCTTCAAAGAAAGGGTCAGTGGCGAAGTAGGCTTGAGTGATGAGCGTGCGATGGCCCGGGGCGGTGATCATGTAGTGGATATGTTGGGCTGGCCGGTCGTCATAGTGACCAGGCATTATGGTGTCAACCGAATAATCGACCGCCGATTCAATGATCAACTTGGAGCGATAGCGGAAACCCTCAAGATCATAAAGGCCCTTGTGATCGGCATGCCAGATATCAATTCGCGCGCCGGGAACCTTCTCCCCACGCGTGTTGAGAACTTTACCCGTCACTCGCAGCGGAAAGCCGGGATCGCCGGTCACCCGTAGGGCCGATTGGTTAGGCGCGCCTTTCTTGAAGAAAGGCCCCAGGACATCGGTGGAAGTCGGCTTCTGCGCCTTCATCTCGCCCTGCTGCCAAAGAGCGAACAAAGAGGAAGAAGACATCGGAACCGCTGCAAGCAGCAATCCGCGGCCAATACAACTTTCAAGAATCTCGCGGCGAGAAGGGGTGAGGCGTTTCATGATAAAGTCACTCCAGAGCGAACTCTCGCATCATACTACGCCTCGTATAGTCGCCGTTGGGTGATTCGGCTTAAAGTCCGTTGGCAAATGGCGACGGGCTTCCGCGCTTGCAGCAACTATCGCCAATACCCACGTACGAAAACGTGACCATGGCCACTTGGCCGCCAGTAGCCCGGAACCCAGGCAGCCCCTCGATGAGGCGGACGCCGCCAAGATCCTTGGACCCAGTACCAATCCCGTCCACGCCAATCCCAATAGCCGTCTGTCCAGATGTAAGCCGGGCCGGGAGCGTATCCAACGGCCCCGTAGCGGGGTGGGGGTGGAGCGTAGCGCACGGCCACATAGTGACCGCCCGCGCAGGCCGTGCTTGCGCCTAAAGCCAGGGCAAATGCCGTACTTAGTAGTTTGTTGCGAAGTGTCATTTCGCACCTCCTACATAAACTAACGCGGTGAAAGCGGTAGAGTTGCATTAACTTGCGTAAACGGTTTGCCACTTTCTTTCAGCCGCTCGCCAATTTGAATCAAAGATCCGGAGGAACGATCGCTACAGCTCTACAGACAGCTTACCGAAAGGTTGGCGGCCCTGCCCGGAGTAACACAAGTATCGGCTTTTTCAATGGTCGGAAGGACGAGAATGAGGACTCGAACTACGCAACCGTGGGGCCGAACTCTTTTCGAAACCTGGGTATTTCCTCGCGAGTTCGCGCGCCATCCGATGGCGAGGCAGGACCCAGGGTGGCTGTTGTAAATGAGGCTTTCGTCAAGCATTTCTTTCCGGGCCAAAATCCCGTTGGCAGACGGTTTGAATAAGGGGAGAGTAAAAAGCCCAAGTACGATATTGAGAT
>JANXXI010000374.1 GCA_025350695.1 Acidobacteriota bacterium | reverse complement strand
CGCCGGCAAAACGGACCAGGGGCGGCGACGAATACTTCTATACAGTGAGGCCGCCCCGGCCTTTGCCGGCTAGTAAGGAGGGAGTATTAACCGTATTTTAGTTGGGGCCAAATGACCGTTGGAAATTTGACTCGTTGAGGCGAATCGGGGTACGTTGAAACTCTTATGAACTCCATTTCAGTTTTTATATTAACTGCTGTTTGGAGGTTAATTGAACCTAACTGGACGACGTCCATCTGTTGGTAATGATATTCTGGCTAGCGAATGAGCGCAATTCCCAAGGCGTTGTTGGATGCCCTGAAAACAGGGCGAGTTGTTCCTTTTGTTGGAGCGGGAGTGTCGCTTGCGGTGAAGGGGGCGGACGGGAAGGCGCTGTTTCCTGGTTGGGGTCAGCTTTTTGAGCTTGCAGCGAAGCGACTGGAATCGGCGGGAAAAGCCCACGATGCGGTAATTGTTCGGGCGTTCCTAAACAAAAAAGAGTTTCTGAAGGCGGCGGATGCTGCTCGCGAGGGGTTGGGCGGGCAGTGGAACGATTTTCTGATGAAGACGTTTGATCCGCACGCGGAACCTCCCGCAGCCGGGTTGGAACTGGCCCGTGCAGTTTGGCGACTGGGAAGCAAGCTGGTAATCACCACCAATTACGACCGGGTCCTGCAATGGGCCTGCTCGCCGGCAGTGCCTCGGCAGTTAGCGCTGTTGAGCAAAGGTGGGTTCGGCAGTCTTGTGGCTGGGCGCTGTGACCGGGAGACGGTGTGGCACTTGCATGGACGCATTGACGACCCGGATCAACTGATTCTTACCCTTGATTCCTATAAGAAGCTTTACAAGGCCAAGAAGTTTGAGGCCGCACTGTCTACATTGCGTGAGCACCTAAAAGCGCAAACATTTCTGTTCATCGGCTTTGGTATGGAGGAAGCTCTTCGTCAGCAAATCGCTTGGGTTAAGGATACTTTTGGAGGGGGCGGCGGACCGCACTATGTGCTGGTGCGCGAGCCGCAGAAGGACGAATTCGCCAATGCGTTGAAGGGACTTTCAGTAGAGTTAGTTTCTTATCCTGGGTACGATGATTTGCCCAAACTTGTCGAAAACTTGGCGAAGCATGCCATGCCAGCGGCAACGAAGGAGCCGGAAAGGGAGCGTCCGGAAAGCAAAGCCGCGTCGCTGCTGGACAAGGTGGAGCGGCTTTACCGCTTGAGGGAAACAGGAAACCACGAGATTGAAAGGTTCGACGATTACCTTTGTGTGAACGTGAACGGCGAGACGCTGCGCATTGCTGCTGGTGAACTGACCGATGAAAATGTCTCCGGATTTCGTAAGAAGGTAGACCACGTCGGCGGTAAGTGGATTTACGTTCATGAAGGGTCGGCGACTGGATTGAAGGACGGCGTCACGCTGCAGCGATTTCAGGATTTGCAGCAGCTGGTTGATTTTGGCCCATACAAGGAAGACCTGGACAAGCGGCTGGATCATGGCAGTTACTTGTCGAAATTGTTCGTACCGCAAGAAATCCGGTACTGGAGCAACAAGCAGCAATTGAAAGGTGAAGAGGCGGATGCATTGGCTGAGATTCGAAAGCGGATGCATCTGCCAAACGGAAGCTTCAGTGTGATTCTGGGGGATTTCGGTACTGGGAAGAGTTTCCTGTTGCGCGAGTTAACGCGGAAGTTGCTTGCGGCGGACTCCGCTATTACTCCGGTGCTGATTGACTTGCGTCAGTTGAACCGGCAACGGACAGTAGAATCGCTGATTGCTTCCCACTTGACCGAGCATGGTCTGCGGGAGATCAACATCGACAAACTGAGCTACATGATGCAAGAGGGGCTTGTGGCTTTGCTGTTCGATGGCTTTGACGAATTGGAATTGCGCGTGGGCTACGACCAGGCGCTGAGGCATTTTGAGATGATCCTGTCCTCGGTGCGGGACCGGGCGCGGGTGATTGTTAGTAGCCGTCCTTCATACTTCAAATCTGACGATCAGATTTTGAGCGCATTGGGGGAGTTGGCGAACCAGAGCCATGCCCGCATCTACACGCTGATGCCTTTTGACAAGCGGAGGATTGAAGACTATCTGACGCTTCGGTTGGATAACAACAGGGAAGAAGCGAAGCTGCGGATGACCCTGCTTGACGAGGTGAGGGATCTATCCGGCTTGGCGCGCAATCCTCGGCTATTGAGTTTCATCGCTGATTTTCCTAAAGAAAAACTGTTGGCTGCTAAAGACCGCAAGGAGAAGATTACGGAGGCCAGCCTTTATCAAGAGATGCTGGATTGGTGGCTTGGATATGAAGTGGACCGGGCCAATCCATCTGGCGAAAAGCCGGGCCTTTCGAGGGATGAACTGTTTACCGCCGTGAATGCCGTAGCGCTGAAGATTTGGGATGGCCAGGAAGACGTTGGCTTGGCTGAGTTGAAGGATTCGGCAAAGGGTTTGAGTGAATTGGATTTGGACATCGCGGCACAACAGGTAGGGTCGCGGTCGCTACTGATCCGGGTGGGGGAGCGCTTCCGGTTTGTCCACGCTTCGGTGATGGAGTGGCTGGTGGCGCGGGCTGCGGCGAGGGATTTGGACATGCATGGTGATTTGTTGCGCGGCAAACGCATGTCGCCTTTGATGGCGCGTTTCGTTTGTGATCTAGGTGAGGACCGGGCGAAAGCAGGCGCATGGGCGGCGAGGGTGTTGGCTTCCCCTGATGAGGGGCCGGTGGCGAAGGACAATGCGCTGCTGATTCAGAAGGAATCGCCGGTGGTGGAAGCGGCGCGGATTGTGTTGGCGGGCGAGTATTTGCGGGGGCGGGATCTTTCGCGGCGGGTATTCCGCAATGCGGATCTGAACAAAGCCAAGGTTCAGGGTGTGACGGCGGTGGGCATCGACCTAACGCGGGCGGATCTGCGGGGGGCCGATCTGGGGGACGCTAATTTGGCGGGCGCCTTGCTTGAGGGGGCCGACTTGCGCGGCACTGATTTGCGCTTTGCCAAGTTGGAGAAGGCGCAGCTTACCCGGATTCAGGAAGACGGCGAGACGAAGTGGCTTGGCGCCCGCCTGGCGGGCACGGTGCGGGACCGGCATACACGGCCCGAAGTGCTGCTTCATGTTGGTGGCGCCGCGCAAAGTGTGGCTTACAGCCCGGACGGTTTGTGGCTGGCTTGTGCGCAGGGATCGCAGATTGTGATTCGGCGGGCGGAGAGTGGGACGATTGTGCGCACGCTTGAGGGACACCAGGGTTCTGTAAGGAGCGTGGCGTTCGACGCCCAGGGGCGGTACCTGGCCAGCGGCTCCGAGGATGGAACTATCCGGTACTGGGACATTGCCACCGGCGAATGTCTGGCGATACTTTTTGCGAGGGGGGAAGGCTGGGTGAGCTACCGGCCCCTAACCGGGCAGTACCGCTATGGCGGGGATTTGCGGGGGCGGTTTGGGTTTGGGATTGATATGGCCCGGTATGAGGTTGGGGAGTTGGATGAGTTTTATCCTGGGTTGCGGTTGGGTGAGGATGAAGCTTTGGTGCAAGGTTAACGGGGAACGTAAATGGTCTTGGCTGGCGCGGTTGTTATGCTTCCTTCCTTCTTTGGGTTCGTTTTTCCTTTTTCCTTCGGCTAGTTGCGGCGGAGTTTCAGCCAGGCACGGTCGAGGGC
>JANXXI010000225.1 GCA_025350695.1 Acidobacteriota bacterium | reverse complement strand
ACCACCGCGTCCAAACTGCAAATTCCCGGCCCAGATCTCTCCACCGTTCTCAGCTAATAAACCTCAGCCTGGCAAACTGCATTCTCTCTCGCGCAACCTTCCTTCCGTTTCTTGGCTACCCTGCTGGTTGCGGAATCGCTGTCTTAACTGTTCAACTATTGTTTTGAGCTGCAGCAAATGATATGATTTCCGCACTGTCGGTCAAAGAGGTTAAAGTTTATGAGCAAAATCCAGATTGCATTTGCGTGCACCGTCTTCGCCGGGATTCTTAGAGCCCAAACCGGCGCTGGGCAGATTCAAGGCACCGTCACCGATTCGAGTGGCGCGGTCATCCCCAACGCCGCCGTCGTCGTTGAAAATACCAAGACGGGAAATCGTTTCGAGTCCCTAACCAACGCAGCCGGAGCCTATGTCTTCCCGGGCGTTCAAGCCGGCGAGTACAAAATAACCATCAATTTCTCAGGCCTGCAAAAATGGACCGGCCAAGCCACGCTCCGCGCGGGCCAGCAGGCAGTGGTCGACACTGTCCTCCAAGTGGCAATGGCAGCCGAACAGGTCACCGTAGTCGGCAACGTCACACAATTAATCACCACCACCAGTTCAACTCTCGCCACCACAGTCGAGCGCGCGCGCATCGAACAGCTCCCGTTGAACGGACGTTCTATTCAGACTTTGCTTACCGTCACTGTGCCGGGCCTTGAAGGCGCGGGAGCCCAGCCACGCGTCTACGGTTTGCGCGACTCCGCCATGGAGTTCAGCCAAGATGGCGTGCCCCTTGATGACCGCAACACGGGCAGCATCCAGGCGCGGCCGCCGGGATTGGACACGGTGCAGGAATTTCGCGTTGAGACCAATGGCTCCAGCGCCAAACTGGACCGTCCGGCCAACGCGATCTTGATCACGCGATCTGGAACCAACCAGTTCCACGGGGCGCTTTTTGAAACCGGCCGCAACAGCGGCTTCGGCGTCGCCCGCCAACGCCAGGACACTTTCTCCACTCCTCCTCATCTTGTGCGCAATGAATTCGGCGCGTCCGCGGGCGGCCCGGTGTGGATACCGAAAATCTACAATGGCCGAAATCGCACCTTTATCTTCGGGGCCTGGGAAGATCTCAGACTTCGATCGGCCGCAAGCACCGGCTCCGCTGTGTGGACCCCGGCCATGCGGCAGGGAGACTTCAGCGGCTTGATCGACGGTAACGGCCGCCGAACTATCCTCTACGATCCCTGGTCAGTCGGCCCTGGCCCAAGCTACTCGAAAGTCCCGTACGTAAACAACCAGATCTCCACCACACGCCTTAGCCCGTTGGCCAAGTACGTTTATGGCGTGGTGCCGCTGCCCACCGACCCAGGGGTGAATCCCTTGGTAGCCAACAACTACTTTGGTCCAGCCCCTACAAACTCCGATCAGCGCACTTTTACGTTCCGCGCCGATCATCGCTTCAGCGACAAGGATCAAGTGTACGGACGCTTCTCTCGCGGCCAATGGGACCAGATGAACCGCCGCGCCTTCAATACCGCCGGGAATCCGATCACTTCCGACAACCTATGGAACCGCGAAACCTACTATGAACGCTCGAATACTGAGATGATCTCCTGGAACCATACGTTCTCGCCGACTTTGTTTGCGGAGACGGTAGTCACCGGATCGGCCATAAACTGGCTTTACAGCCTGAATCAGCCCAGCGCCGAACAGGACATCTCGGCCCAATTCGGAACCCCGAATCCGTTCAAAGTCAACGGGGCGCCGTACCTGCTGAATGTGGGCTTCCAGAACGTTCAGTTTCATGGTATCGTTCCGCGCTCGCAATATACCCAGGTGATCAGCGGCGAACAAAACTACACATGGATGAAGAACAAACATCAGTTCCAGTTCGGCGGACGTTACCGGCAGGAAATTCTTGACACCATCCCCGACCGGCCGGATCAATCCGATCTCGATTTCGGAAGCAATGCCACAGCCCTTTACAATACGGCGACCGGAACGGCATTCGGAACGGCCCCCCAAACAGGGGATAATTCCGCGAACTTCTTTCTGGGCATCGCGGGCCGCTATGCTCAGCAGCGTCCTCCAGGACCTTACAATATGCGAGGCAAGGATCTCTCAATGTATTTTCAGGACAACTGGAAAGTTTCAAGGAATCTAACAGTGAACCTGGGGATCCGCTGGCAGTATCTCGGTCCGTATCTTGATCGAGCGGGCGTGACGTCGCTGTTTGACTTCGCCAGCAAAAGCATTGTCAATCCAGTCCCCGTTCAGGACTTGGTGAAGAGCGGTTATACGACGCAACCGATCGTGGATGGCTACGCCGCCATCGGCGTGAAGTGGGTCACGCCGGATAAACTCGGCATCCCGGATGATCTTGTGTCCGTTAGCAAGCACGATTTCGCCCCACGTGTCGGATTCGCTTATTCCCGGCCGGCTGCCGGCCGAACCTGGGTACTGCGAGGTGGCTACGGACTGTATCAATTCCCGATCCCGGCCCGAACGTTTAATGGCATGCGCGGCAACGCCCCGCTGCAAGGTTCCTATTCCTATAACTGGAACGATTCGGCAAATGCTCCCGATGGGTTGCCCAATTATTTCCTGCGTAACGCGCCAACCGTTATCGCCGGCGTCAACTCATCCAATTTGACGGAGTTGAGCATTGCCAAACCGCCGGTGATTCTGCCGGGTGTTTCGATGATTGCGTTGGACCGCAATCTGCCTACGTCTAAAGCCCATCAATGGAATATGACGGTTGAAGCCGAGGTTTCAAAGAACACTGTGGCGCGCGTGGGCTTGATCGGCACTAATGGACGCAACGGCGAAAGCGTGCAGCGGTACAACGCGAACCCGATCAGTGCTTACGTCTGGTACGCCAATTCCGGCCTGCCTTTACCCACAGGCTTTTACGCCAATACGGCCCGCCGCGCCATTGACCAAACCACGTTTGGCGACATTTCGATCTATACGAAGACCGGTTATTCGAACTATACCGGCGTACAATTGGAACTGGAACGCCGGTTTAGCGAAGGGCTTGCCTTCCAACTCTTTTACTTGATGAGTAACTCGGCGTCCACCGGCAACGTGGCGTCGCAAGGCGGCGGATTCGCGACCTATCAGCTTGATCAACCCGAGATCTTTCTTGCCGGGGCAACACCTAAAGACAGCGCCGACCGGCTGCGATTCTATCGCTACCAGCGCGACCCTGATATTACGAAACACCGCATTCGCTGGAACTACCTCTATGATTTACCGTTCGGCCGCGGCAAGCACTTCGCAAGCAACGTGGGCAATGGCCTCAATCGCGTTATTGGCGGCTGGCAGATAGCCGGTTCGGGAACCACCGCCAGTAGATATTGGTCGCTTCCCACCAACAACTGGGGAACGTTTTCGCCTCTACAGATTTATGGGACCCAATACAAAATCTCCGACTGCCGGCAGGGCACTTGCTTCCCAGGATATCTTTACTACAACGGCTACATTCCGGCCAATCGAGTTAACGTTCCAACGGGCGTTACAGGCATTCCGCAAAACTACACGCCAGCCACGCAACCCATCAACCCCATTCCCGCGTCGGGCATCGTGGCCAACGCAAACTTCAATGACAACAATAATGTGAATGTGCCGCTGAAGAATGGGCAGACTCAGTTGGTGGCCTTCGACAACGGTCTTCATCCTTGGCGAAATCAGGTGATCCCGGGTCCGTGGTTGACGAGCATCACCGCCAGTTTGTACAAGAATGTTCCGATCACGGAGAGCATCAACTTACGACTGAGTCTGGACGCTTTCAACGCTTTGAACCAGCCGGGCCTGAACCTGCCTGGCGGCGACGGCATCCTTAGTCTTCGTACATCCGCGCAAGGCGCCCGCACAATGCAATATACAGCACGGTTTACATGGTAAGAACAACGCTGAGAATGACGGGGACGCTTGTGGCAATTGGCTCGATGCTATGGGGGCAGCCAGCCGCGTCATCAAGCCAGGCTCCTATTGAATGGACTGCCGCCGAAGATCACAGGAACATGATGGAGCAATTGGGGATCAAGGCACTGCGGCCCGGTCCAAGTGGGCGGGCTGCGGCGGGGGACCCGACTGGGGCCAATTACGATGCGGCAAAGGCAAATCCGTTTCCCGATCTTCCCGACGCACTGGTGCTTAAGAACGGTAAAAAGGTGACCAGCGCCGCAATTTGGTGGAATCAGCGGCGGCCGGAAATTGTCGAAGATTTTGAAAGGGAAGTTTTCGGCAGGGTTCCAAAGAATGCGCCGAAGGTTACGTGGACGGTAACAGAAAAAGTGAACCTTGAAGTTGGCGGCATTCCGGTGATCGGGAAGCGGCTGGTGGGGCGCGTCGATAACTCGGCTTATCCGGCGATTAGCGTTGCTATTGAGATGGGGCTGGTCACGCCCGCGAATGCCAAAGGACCTGTTCCCATATTGATGATGTTCGGCAGCGGGGGACTTCCGGGCGATCCGCTGCCGGGACGTCCTGGGGCTCCGGCTGGAGCGGGAAAAGCGCCCGGGCCGCCACCGATGCAGTTCAATGACCCTCCGTCGAACGAGCAACTCATTGCGGCTGGATGGGGTTACGTGTCCATTTCCCCTCGTAGCATTCAGGCCGATAATGGGGCGGGGCTTACGAAGGGCATCATTGGTTTGGTCAACAAGGGTCAGGCGCGTAAGCCGGATGACTGGGGATCTTTGCGGGCTTGGGCTTGGGGCGCTGCGCGAGGGCTCGATTATCTGGAGACCGATCCGGCCGTGGACGCGAAGAAAATCGGCATTGAGGGCGTGTCCCGGTATGGCAAGGCTGCATTGGTTACTTTGGCGTTTGAACCCAGGTTTGCTTTGGCGTTAGTTGGATCCTCGGGCGAAGGCGGCGCTAAGTTGCATCGGCGCAATTTCGGCGAGGCGGTAGAGAACTTAACCGGTTCCGGTGAATACCATTGGATGGCCGGAAACTTTTTGAAATATGGCGCCGCTGACGCTTCGTTTGGCAGCAAGAACGCCGGTGATATTCCAGTGGACGCGCATCAGTTGATCGCGCTTTGCGCGCCTCGTCCGACGTTCATCAGCTATGGCATTCCCGAGAAGGGTGACGCTCTATGGCTGGATCAACAGGGCAGCTACATGGCGACTGTCGCCGCTGGTCCTGTTTTCCGGCTGCTTGGAGCGAAGGATATTGGCGATAAGAACGACTACCGTATCGCAAAAATGCCGCCGGTCAAGACCGGCCTGATGGACGGTGAACTGGCTTGGCGTCAACATGACGGCGGCCATGAGGACCGGTCTAACATGAAGTCCTTCATTGTCTGGGCCAACACGATGCTAAAACGTCCAACGCCAAGCCAATCGGCATCTGGGCGGTAGTAGCCGTGGCTGAAGCCGGACAAGACCGGTCGCTTATGCTTGCGGCTCGGTAAGCCAAGTTTGGGCGCACGTCCGCAGTGTTTTTATTCAGTTGTGAAAGATCTTACGAGTAGGTTGCGTTGTGCTCCACTTGGTGGCCGGAGCTTGG
>JANXXI010000371.1 GCA_025350695.1 Acidobacteriota bacterium | reverse complement strand
TGGAGTGTTTCCGTTTGATGACAGTCTAGCAAGGTTTTTTTGCATGCGCCAGGGGTGTTCCCAGCCTTCGGCGCGACGTTTTCGTCTTTGATTGCGATTCTGGGCTGAGCAAGAAACCGTCAAGAAAATAGCTAACGCTTTCATGACACAGAGTAGGTTATCTTATTCGTTCAGTGCGATAACGGGATTCACGCCCATCGCTCGTCGCACCGGGGCGAGGCATGCAACCAGCGCCACGATCGCCAGCGATGCGCCCACACTCAACAGCACGCTCGGTTCCAATGGACTAACCCCGTAAACTTGGCTTTCAATCAGCGTTCGCACCGCCAGTGCTCCGCCGACACCCATCACAAGGCCGAACCCGGCAAGGGTCATTCCCTCACGGAGTACAAGGCGCGCCACACCGGCCTGCGTACTCCCCAGCGCTATCCGAATTCCGATCTCCCGCCGACGTTGTGTCACCAGATAAGACAGAACCCCGTAAATTCCGAGAGAGGCCAGGAATAACGCCACTGCCCCAAAACCAGCGGCGAGGAACATAGACGTTTTGCGCGGGGCAAGTGATAATTGGGCGCGTTCCTCCATCGTATGAATTTCAAACAGGGCGAGTTGCGGGTCAATCTGCTTCATGCGATCGCGTACCGCGCTGGTCAGCGCCGCCGCATCGCCGACGGTTTTCAAAGTCAGCACCATAGCGCGTGTAGGGTTCTGCTTCAAAGGAAAATAAAATGCGCCAGCGGAGTTGCCCTTGTCACTAAAGTCATCCTGCCGAATACTCCGCACCACTCCGGCAACAGTGAGCCATTTCGTTTTTTCGTCGATCACCAAAAGCTTCTCCGCGCTCTGCGGAAGGTACATGCGGCACCCAATCGGATCTTCTCCAGGCCAGAACTTGGCCGCCAGTTTTTCGTCGACGATCACCACGGGCCTTGAGGTTTCTGTGTCGTGGTCGTCAAACGCACGGCCCTTTAAAACGGAAATACTCATCGCCTCAAAATAGCCGGGCGTCACGGTTGAGGCGTTGGGAGATACCACGGATTCCCCGGGCTTCATTGTATAGCCTTCGGCGAGGATCACGGAATCGGAATGATCTCCGCCAAGCGGAACAATGTTCGTGCCGCCGGCCACCTTAACTCCTGGTAACGAGCGCACCGACGCCAAAGCTCTGTCCGCCAATCTAATCAATTCGTTGTCGCCGACATAACGCGATTTCGGAGCCACGTAGGCGGCCGTTAACACGCCCTTTATTTCATAGTCCGGATTCACTTGCAGCAATTGACTGAAACTGGCGAACAACAAACCCGCGCCAACCATAAGTACAAAGGCGCACGCCACTTGAACGACAACCAGGCATTGCCGCGCGACGCGGGACGCACGTCCGCGAGTCCCAGTCCGGCTATCCTCGCGGAGGCTGTCGCCCAATGTGGCGTTGAACATTGCGCCAAGAGGTGCGAGACCACTGAATACGGCAACCACCAAAGCTAAGCCAAATCCGAACGCTACTACATTTATGTCCAAACGAATCTCGCCGGCTCTGGGTAAGTTGTCCACCGCCGCCGAAGAAATCAAACGCATCAAGCCGAATGTAAGCCCCACGCCGGCTGAGCCGCCAACCACGCCGAGTAGGACGTGCTCCATTAACACCTGCCATGCGATTCGGGCTCGACCGGCGCCTAACGCAAGTCGCGTCGCCAGTTCCTTGCGTCGCGTGCTCAGCAAGGCCAGTGTGATGCTCAGCAAGTTCACGGCGCCGATCAACACCAGACACATTGCCCCGCCCCACAGCAAGTACAGGCCGGCTTTTACGTTACGCACGATATGGTCCTGCAGTCCCAGCACTTTGGAATGAAAGCCGGCGTTGAGGAGGACTTCCCGCATCTGCGGAAATCGTTCCAGATTGGCCGCATTAATTGCGTCAACCTGCAATTGCGCTTGTTGGGGCGTCGCTCCCGGTTTAAGACGGCCCACGTGATACCAGTTGTTGCTATGCCGCGTCTGCTTTTGTTCCTTCGTGAAAGTTAGCGGAGTCCAGAATCGAACCTCTGGATCGATCAGATTAAAACCCGGCGGCATTACGCCAACAATCGTCCGCTGTTGCCCGTTCATCCGCAAGTCACGACCGATAATCTTCTTGTCACCGGCATAGAGTTGCTGCCAAAGTGCATGACTCACAATTACCTTTTGATCAGCCCCCTCCTCGCCTTCCTCGTTTGTAAACGTGCGGCCCTCCGCGGCTTCAACCTTTAGCAATCGAAATAGGGATGGCGTGGCCCGCATCCCGCGAACCTGCTCAGGGTTGCTGTTGATCTCTATTGTCTGATTCCCGAAGTTGAACATAGCCTGCTCGTTGAAAGCCTTCATGCCTTCCAGACGATCGTAATAGTCCCCGGCGGAACTATAGGACATCGGGCCAACTCCGGCCTTCGGGTACTCATTATGCGCCAGCAGAATATTGCCCGAATCGGTGAAAGGCAGGGGTCGCAGCAGTACGGAATTGACAATCGCGAACATCGCTGAACTGGCGGCAACGGTTACGGCCAGTGTCAGAATTGTGGTGAGAGCGAAGCCTTTGTCGCGACGCAAGGAACGAACGGCGAAGCGGAGGGAATTCCAGAGTTCCATATCAAACAAGATACGGGCAAAGCTTCGTTAGGTTCCATTTACTTTTTCCGGACATACAATCCGTCAAACTGAGTGACCCAGGTTTTACCACCGTCGGTAGACTGCTCGATAAACTGGCGAACCTTGCCAGGCTCAAGCGGAGTAAATGTCATCCGCCCCTTGGTATTTACGGCGCCTTGCACGAAGTCGCGCTCAAAACGCATTGCCCCATCCCGGAAGTCACCTTGATAATCGCCCAGGACGCCCGTGTCAGAAACCCAAAGCTGGCGCCACTTTCCAGTGGCCGGGTTGAAGTAATTTAGACTTTTGCCAGTAGTGGCGGGACCCGCCTGTTTACCACCGCCATACCAGTTCTCGAGAATGGCGCAACCTTCCACCAGTTTCTGAATACTGCTTTCCGATTTGTTGGTTGGGTTGCCCGCGGAGGTCACATCCCACTCGCCGATCCAAAAATCGAAGGTGCGGTAAGCAGGGTTCGCCTCGCACGGGCGTGCGTTGATGTTCATCCTGGCAAGGATCGGGCCAAAGCGCTTGTCGGACCGAACGGCGGCTGTATCCGGGTCCGCAAGGATCAAGCCGGGTGCGGAGAAACCGGCTTGGGCGGCCTTGTCCATCCATTCGATGGCCTTGTCGATATCCTTCTTTTTGGCGTAGGCGCGTCCGATGCGCATGGATGCTCCAGACTGATTGAAGCGCAGATCCAGGGCGGACTGGAAAGAGTGGATCGCGTCGTCGTATGCGCCGCTTGTGTGCTGGGCCAAGCCTTGAGCAAACCAAGCGAAGCCGGTCGCCGGGCTTTGAGCGCACAGCGGCGCAAGAAGGAAAACTGCTACGAACAAGTAGGCCATGGTTGACCTATTAGACGCACTAAAGCAACAAAGGTTTTACCACTCCAAGCGAATGCCGGCCCGAAACGAACGAGAACCAGTGGAATCCAACGTGGAAACGTTTCCGCCTGCGCTGGAAATGACTCCAACATCAGTGGCCGAACTAATGTTGAGGCTGGGATTGTCCCAGTTCGGATGATTGAAGAAATTGGTGGAGGTAATCTCCAACCGAAGGCGTAATTGCTCCGTCAGTTGGATACGTTTGGAAAGACCGCTGTTGACGATTGCTGAGCCAGGCCCCTTGATGACGCCTTTTGCCGACGAACCAAAGTATCCATTCGATGGGGCGCTGAAAGCTGTGGGGTCGAACCAACGGCTCACCGAACGGCTGCCGCCGTCGAGGTTGGGATCACGTAATTCATTGGGTCTAATGGTTACTTGCGCCGGTGTACGGCTGGTGGTGAAAGCCGTACCCGTGGGGTCTGGTCCGGTCCACAGCGGCGTGAGAAATTGGCCGGAATAGGAGCTGTAGATAACGCTCAACTCCCAGCCCCCAGCCACGGTATCAAGGGCTCGACCTGCTTTCGAAAGGAATGCCTTGCCCTTGCCGAAAGGCAATTCATAGATGACATTGCCGGTGACGCGGTGAGTTGGAATATCAAGCCATACGGCTTTTTCACGCTTGCGGTTGTAGGCATCTTCGGGAGATTCACCGCGTTCCAGATCGCCTATATCTCGCGCCAAGACCCAGGAAAGCTGATAGGAGAAGCCCTTCAGAAATCGGCGGTGCACTTCAAGAGTCATCGCGTTGTATTGATGGCCGGAGCCATTGGTCGTGTAGGTGATGGCTGGAAAATTGGGAAACAGGCGCGGCTTATCGACGAAGGCGCGCCCATCGGCAACCGGCTGATTAATGTTGTAACCCCATTCACCCTGCCTTGTGTTGGTGCCAATATAGCTGGCGCGGAAGCCATTATTCCAACGCTGATGTTCGATGGTGAAGTTGTACTGCATGCTGTAGGGCACGCGCAGGTCAGTACGAATCGCGCCGGGCAGTCCGACGGTGGTCGGATTGCCAACCGTTGCCGGAAACACCTGCGGGAACAGCAACGTAGGCACAGGCGTGGGATTGGTGAAGCTTGGTTCTGCGACGGTGAAAGGCGCGCCGCTGGTGGTTACCTGGCGTGGCACGATATCGAAGAAGATGCCGAGACCGGCGCGGATCACCGTGTTATTCCCCCAAGGCCTGTACGCCAAACCAATGCGCGGGGCGAGGTTGTTCTTGTCGGTCTTGATAAGCGTGCCGCCGGGCAGGTCAAGGGCTTTGGCTTCGACAACATTTACATAGCTTTTCGGAAAGATGGAACTGACTTTGCCGAGTGCGCCGTCGGGCACCACGATTTGGCCGGTGGCGACATCGAAGATCGATTGCAACCCGTTGGCTTCGGTCCAGGCAGGGTGTAACTCGTAACGCATACCTAAGTTGAGAGTCAACTTCTGGGACACTTTATAATCGTCAGTGATGAAAAAGTCATAGTTGGGGCGCGAGCGATCAACGTAGGTTTGGGGAAAGGCGCGCGCCGCTGTGGTGGGGATGCCCAGCAAAAAGTCCGAGTAAGGATGATTGGTGAAGCGGTTGGAAAAATTCACGTTGCCGAACAAGTTGGCAGGCGCCTGATTATCTTCAAACCGCACGAAGCTGGCAAGCGCCCCCGCCTTGATCGTGTGCTTGTTGCGGAACCAACTTAGCTGTTCCTGAAACTGCTTGGGGTAATTCTTGAAGCCAGGATGACGCCAATCTGTTTGCGTGAGACCGGTGACGCCAATGCCCGAGAAGCTGAGTTTCAAGATTCCATTGACATCCGGAATGCCGGGAGCAAGGCCCTGCAGTCCCAAATCCTTTGCCAGTTGATTGCCAAGTTGGGCGCCGTTACGTGGCTGATCGTTGTAGGCGAAACCAAAACGGAATTCGTTGATTAAGTTCGTTTTGATGGTCTGGGTGTAAGACAGGTTCAAAGCGCGGGTATCGCGGATTTGCCAAAGGCGGCCGATGGTGGGCAGGTTGCCTTCAAAGCCGCGGCTATAGGAATTGTTCCAGGTATAGCGCCCGAAGACAAAACTCTTTTCAGAAAAACGATGGTCGATGCGGGTCGTCCAGTAGAGATCCGGATCGAATTCGCGGGTGAGTTGTTCGCGATAATTTTGACTGACCAAGGTTGCCGTGTTGCCGAAATTGGGGAGCGGGTAGAAACGATCCTGAATCTTTTGAGAGACGGCGGAGATACGGTTGGCCGGAAGACGGTTGCCAGCGAAAGGTGCGTTGGAAGCAAAGGGATCGCGAATAACGGTGGTGGCGGCGAGCGCCGAAAAGTCGCCGGAGCGCCAGGGAACCAACGGGACGGTGGGGTTCACCAGTTGTTGCACGGCGCTGCCGCGCGAGGTTTCTAGTGAGTAAAAGAAGAACGTCTTGTTATGCCCGTTGTATAGTTTCGGAATCACGACGGGGCCGCCTATCGACCCTCCCGGTGAGTGCCTGACGCCAGTGCCGCGAGTGGCTGCGAATGGGTTGCGAGCGCGGAAGAAGGGTGTGGAATAGTAGTCGAAGAAGCTGCCGTGCAACTGGTTTGTGCCTGATTTAGAGATGATAGTCACCTGGCCGATGGAACCGAATTCCGAGGTGTTGTTGGCCATGTCGACGCGCACTTCCTCGAAGCTTTCGATGTAGCTGACGAGCGGCGAAATTTGCGTGCCGTCGATGTTGTTGCTGATGGTAACGCCGTCGACGGAGGCGTCGGATTGATTGGCGCGGCTACCGGCGAAGCGGCGGGTGGAGGATCCGTTACCCGCTTGGACCACGCCCGGCGACAAGCCGACAAAGTTCCATAGCGAGCGCGTATTCATTGGCAGGGCTTTGAGCGAATTCGCGTCTTTGGAATCGCTGATGCGAGCTGTTTCGGTTTCGATGAGCGCGGCGCCGGCGTTTACTTCGACCGTCGCTTGAAGCGAGCCTATGGTGAGGCGGATGTCGATACGCCGGACGTCTAGCGATACCAGGCGAATCTCTTGAACCAATGATTCGCCAAATCCCGCAGCCTGAATGCGGAGAGTGTAAACGCCTTCACGAAGTTGCGGGATGTTGTAGTTCCCTGCTTCATTTGACCGAGCTGTGTAGCGGTAGTTACTTTCAAGGTGCGTGGCTGTTAGTTCGGCGCCGGGCACAACGGCTCCGCCGGGATCGGTGATTGTACCGGTGATGGTGGCGAATGTTGTCTGCGCTTGCGCGGTTGCGGCAAGCAGGATGGCGGTGAGTATGAGACGAATTGGGCGGAACATGAAGACCTCCTGAATTGTAGAGAAGTCTATCAAATTTGGAGTGAGGGGGGGTAGTCTATGTGGATGCGAGGTGTTTTTGGAAGCAAGCAGCGTGTTGTATGCGTTTGATGGCATGATTTATCCCGATTCAAGAATAGCGGGTGGCGCGAGGGGATTGGCTTGGCAGTGGCGGTGGAGGGGCGGGGAGTTGATTTGCATTGAATGATATAGGTGGGGTGCGATTTTATTGAACGTGTGGTGACGGTGCAAAGGACCTTGCTTCAATGGGTCATTAACCAGACTGGGCGAATGGCGGCCCCGGGCCACCCGCCGACGACGCGTCGGCCTTACTTGCGTTTTTCGGCGATGCCTTGCAGACCGGCGCGTAACTCGGGGAAGTTGTTCAGCAATTGAGTAACGTCCCCCTTAGTAATCGCCACTACGTCGGTTGGCTTGGCGGCGCGGATCGTGGCGTTACGAGGAGAATTGGTTAGCAGGCCCATCTCTCCGAATGACTCGCCCTCGCCTATCGCGGCCAGGCGCTCTCCATCGCGCAACACTTCCACTTCGCCTTTTTGAATGATGTACAAACGGTCGGGCGCATCGCCTTGTTCGAAGATGATCTGGCCTGCTTCGAAATGCTCGTTGGTAATGTTGCTTGATGTCTGTACGCGCAGTTGCACCAGGTCGGTCTTGAAGAGCATGCCGGTGAACCAATCGAGCCCGACGCGCAGTTTGCGGTCAAGGCCGGGCATCTTCATCAAGTAAATCGTCCGCCACAGCACCCAGGCGGGGAAGCCGGAGATCTTCATGCCGAACACTTCGGCCACTGCGGAATGATGGCCAAGCGAGCCTAGTTTGCCAAGGCCGGCAAAGTTAAACGTTCGCCGCTCGCTATCGCCTCGGACGCAAGAAACAATGTTGGCCGCGGCGACATCAGCCTCACGCGTGGCGTGTTGCGCGGTGGGCGGGGCGGCCGTTCCGTCACTCATCATGATGGTGGCGCAATCGCCCATGGCCCATGCCTGGCCTTCAAACCCTTCCATTTCCAGTTGCCCATTTACAACCAGGCGGCCTTTTTCTTTCTTACAATCCATGGCGCCGACAAGTGGCGTCAAGGCTGAAGGGACGGTCGAGATTACGGTGCGCGCCTCAATCAACTCGCCGTTGTTCAAGATCACGGTGTCGGCGGTGCACGACTTCACTCGGACGCCCAACTTCAACGTAACTCCTCGTTTGGCCAAAATCTTCTGGGCGTATTCGGCTAGCTCCGGGGCCATTTCCGGCAAGATACGATCGCGTGAGTGGACCAGGATCACCTGGATTTCTTCGGCCTTCAAGCTCCGAAAATCCTTCACCGCCCCCCGCAGGAAATCGTTCAGTTCGGCTGCTACCTCCACGCCGGAAAACCCTGCCCCGCTAATGACAAACGTCAGAAGGCGTTTGCGGAACCATTCGTCTTTTTCGATGGCCGCTTCCTCGAGCGATTCCAAGGCGCGGTTGCGAAGGCGTAGCGCGTCGCCTAAGGTGCGGAAGGGCAGCGCATATTCAGCCAGGCCGGGCATGCCCGAAAAATCGGTCACTGTTCCTGGGGCCATGATCAGGAAATCATAGGGAAGCTCCAAGGCGCGCGGGCGCGTGGTTGGGGTCATGCGGACGATCTTTTGGCGGAGGTCAACGGCTTCGACATCGCGTACGTAGAGTTGGGTGCGCGGGCAGAGGCGTCGAATCGGCGATACGGTTTCAACCAAACCGATGGCCCCGCTAATTACTTCCGGCAGGAGCGGTTGGAAAACGAAGTAGTTTTCGCGGTTGATGAGGCAGATCTCCGCCTCCCAAGGCTTCAGTTGTTTTTCGAGGGCACGGGCGGCATAGACACCACCGAAGCCTCCGCCAACAATGACGATACGCGGGGGAGTGGCCATTTATTTAGAAACGACTCCCACGATTATCATTGTGATGACGAGCAATGCCACGGCGGCGGCCAACACCCACATCATTTTGTTTGATTCGCCGGTTGCGGGTTGCACTGCGGCAGCGGCGGCAAACGGGATGCCGCACTTTCCGCAGACTACGGCGTCGCGGGGATTTGCGTAGGTGCACGATGTGCAGAACTTGGTTTGCGATGGCGGCGGTGGAGCGAGTGCTGGCTTTGGCGCTGGTGGAGGCGGAGCAGTTGGCGCAGGTGGAGGCGGAGCAGTTGGCGCAACAGGCCGCGGAACATCGCGTTTCACGACCACTGTCTTTTCAATCTCTGGTTCGCTTGGGGCCGCGGCGGGCGCGGGCGTTGCGTGAGAGGCGGCTAAATCAGCGGGTTTGTTATCCAGCGTAAACCGGCAAAGCGAAACGGCCTGTTTCAGTTCCCCGGCATTGTGCCAACGCTTCTCCGGGTCCTTTTCCATGGCGCGGCGGGTGACAAATTCCAGGCCTTCCGGAGCGTTCGAGCCCGCTTCGCCCCATGCCGGCGGAGGATCAAATAAGATGGCGCTTAAGATCTCCGGTAGAGTCTTCTTGCCCATGGCGAACGGATGATGCCCGGTGCAAAGCTGCTGCATTACGATGCCGGTGGCGAATACGTCCGTCGCGGCTGTGCAGGTCTCTCCGCGAATCTGTTCGGGCGCCATGTAATTCAAGGTGCCCACGGCCGATCCCACTTTTGTTAACTCCGATGCGCCTTCGCGCGCCATGCCGAAATCGAGGATGCGCGTGTTGCCCGCATTTTCCAGAAACAGATTGGCCGGCTTAATATCGCGATGCACCAAGCCTTGTGCGTGCGCAAATTGCAGCCCGGCGCAAATAGCTTCCATGATGCTTATTTTGTCGGCCCATGTGAATTGGCGTCCCGACGCAAGGGCTTTGTTGAGGTCCATGCCTTCGAGATAATCCATCACTTGATAGAGAACCTCGTTCGCCTCGCCCGATTCGATCACCTTCACCAGGTTGGGATGATCGAGCTTGGAGCAGATCTCCGCTTCGCGCAGGAAACGGGCGCGCTCTTCTTCGCCCAGTTCTTTTACTGACGCAGTCTTGATGACAACCTTTTTCCCCTCTTTGGACGTGGCTAGATAGACGGGCCTTTTTCCCACAGCTAGAGTGCTTAGAATTTTGTAAGAGCCGATCGCTTCCATGAAGTCCTATTTATCATGACGCATAAGCGCCACCGTGATGTTGTCAGGACCGCCGTTTGCGTTAGCCCGATCCACCAGCGTAGCGGCTAAGGCGGGTAACGGAAGTGGACTCTGCATGATTTCCAGAAGTTCTGGGCCCTTCACTGGACCGTAAAGACCGTCAGAGCAGAGCAGGTAGGTGTCGCCCGGTTCCATCGGCTCGTCATAGCAACGAACCAAAATGTCGTGCCCTACGCCAACGGCCATGGTCAGAACGTTGCGCTGTGGGTATTTTCTAACTTGTTCCGCGGTCAAGCCAAGCGAGTGGCGAAGGTCGTTGCCCACGTTCTGATCGTAGGAGAGTTGCGTCAACTCGCCATTGCGGAGACGGTACGCACGACTGTCGCCTGCGTTTTGAATCCAGATATGATCCCCTTCCCAACGGGCCATGACGATTGTCGAGCCCATCCCGCTGCACTCCGGGCGCTGCTGGGCTGTCTGCCAGACTTTCGCGTTGGCGGCGCGAATTGCTTCTTTAATTCGATCGGCAACTTCCAGCGTTTCTGGTGGATGGCGAAGATATTCAATAATTGTTTCGACAGTGATGGCTGAGGCGACTTCGCCGGCATTCGCCCCGCCCATTCCATCGGCGACAATGACTGTGCTGAGCTCGGGCTCGATTTGCAGGCAGTCCTCGTTATTCTTCCGTACGCGGCCGATGTGGCAGAGCCCGAACAGTTGCATAGCTTATAAACTTCCTCTTAAGGCTCCGACCAATTCTTCCACGCTGCGCCGGTCGCGGTCCTTTTCTTTAGCCTTATTGTGATACAGGTGGCACTGCGAGCAGTTGTCAATTGCCGTGCCGCTGTTGCCGTGGCACGCAACGCAGTCTTTCATACCGGCGATTAACACGTCGGAAGTTTTCGTGCTGGCTTTGGCGGTGGAGTGGCACGAGGAGCATTCGACGGCGCGGTGGGC
>JANXXI010000185.1 GCA_025350695.1 Acidobacteriota bacterium | reverse complement strand
CTTGAAGTTGTTGTACAAACGACTCTTGGTTTAGTGAAACGCGGGCCTAAGTTCGCGTGAACGGCTTCTTTGGCGAAAGCGGAATTTCTACCTCCGCATAGCTCCCCGGCACCGCAGCATTCACAGCAGTCAGGACCCTTTCAACATAACGGCTCAAAGTGGGCCATTGTTGATTACCAATCACCACGAATGCGATTGTTCGCCCTGTCAAGTTTTGCTGATAACGTATGTTTTTATCGGTCGTCAGCAAAACCTGGAACCCAGCGGCCTCCGCTGCCGCTATCAATTCGCCGTTCACCAGTCGGTCCCACCCGCGTTCAATGGCCTCAACAACGACGTGGCCCGTAAGCGCATATCGAAGCGGGGCGGGGGTGCCATTATCGAAGAGTACGAGCATCGACCACTTGCGCCGTGGGGGTGTAGACAACCGGCGCGTCAAGGTTTCGCGCTGCGAATTCGAGTACGGCGACGACTTGTTCATTCGACAAATGGAACCACTCCATAATCTCGTTGATCGAGGCTCCGACTTCGAGGTTGTCAAACACAACGGAAACAGGCGTCCGCGTGTCCTTGAAAACCCACGCGCCGCTACGCTTACCGGGGATACTCTCCACGGCGGGGCATTGTGACCAATCGAGTAGCCCTGTCATTTTGGTTCTCCTTCTTTTCATCGTAACTGTTTTCAAGCTAACGGAGGCGGTCCGGTTGCGGATCCTCCCAAAACCCGACAGCCATGAAACTTTGCGCCCATCGTTGGTTCGGACTTGTGTTCTAGCCGCTAAACACTCAAGAAATTAACCTTGAGCCAGTCTCTAAAAAGTCTCGAATCTCGCGCATCGCAGCCGGGAGGCGTCCGAACGTTTAGCAGGTACAGGTTGGTCAACTCCACCACCTGCCGCGCGGCCCACGAGCCGAAACGCGCGGTCCGCACGCAACGCTGGAAGTTCATCCGCAATTTCAGTGATCTATCTCCCGCTTGGGTAGCTGAAGACGGGTGAAGCGCGGCCGGTTCCATCAATTTCAAAAATCGAAAAGACAAGACCGGCCGTCGAAGCGTGTCCAGACCTTTAGAATACGAGCTTCAAACCCAACTGAGCGTTCCGCATCGGACGCGCCGTGGTGATCTTCCCGAACGTGGCAGCACTCGATCCAGTCGCTGGATTCTGCAGGTTCACCAGGTTCAGCGCATTCGTCGCCTCGCCGCGGAATTGCAGCGTAATCTTCTCGCGCAGCCGGAACGTTCGGGCAATCGTCATGTCCACGTTTTTCAGCCCAGGCCCGTCGATGAAGTTACGCGGCGAAGTGCCGGCAAAATTCCTCGAAGCCGAAGTTACGCGGCTGAACGCCGCCGTGTTGAACCACATGTCCACCACTTGCGACCGAGGCCGATTCGGATCGAGGAACGGATTGCCCACCAACTCCGCACGGTCATTATTCGTGCCATCGAAATTCACGTCCGTACCCGCTGTTACCGTTAACGGAGTACCGCTGCGGAAACTGCTGATCGCCGCCAGCGACCATCCGCCCGCAATCGCGCGCACCGCCCTTGGAGAGTTTTTGAAGTAGTTTAAATCCCACACGCCGGAAACATTGGCGCTATGCCGCCGGTCGCCGTTCGTCCGTCCACGGTCCAGTGCGATGTTGTTCCAATCGGTCGCCTGCTGCAATGTGCTGTTCTGCGTGTTCACGTAGTCCAAACCCTTGCCCAACGAATAGTAACCCTTCAACGTAAAGTTGTGGGAAAGCCGCTTATCGCCCGTAATCTGCAACCCATGATAGGAGGAATTAAGAATGGACTTAATCAACCCGATGCTCGAAAGCGTTCCCGGCAAAATCGGTCGCCGCGTATTGAAGTTCGTGCCGTTCGCGGTCGCGGTCAAAATTGGATAGTTCACATCTTGCACTGCCGGAATGCGATGCGTCAGGTTGTTCACGTATGCCGCGGTGACACTGGCGCCCTTACCCAACTGCCGTTGAATCGCAAAATTCATCTGGTAGGTGTAAGGCGATTTGTAATCCAGTGAAATTCCAACCACCGCTGACGGCCCCACAAAACGCGGAGCCCCCGGACTGTAGCTATACGGGAACGGACCAACGCCGCCAGGCTGCAACCTATACGGGTCGCTGAGCGAATAGACATCGGGGAATGTCTGGCGAATTGCGAACGGCTGATTGTCCGATGACGAGTTCCACTCATTGCCGGAAATGCTGCCGTAGAAAATACCCGCTGCGCCGCGAATGGCCGTCTTCTGATCCCCAAAAGGATCCCAGGCGAAACCAAGGCGCGGGCTGATGTGGTTATAAGCCGTCGTAATAATTCCACGCGCCACGCCCGCGTCGCCCGGGAACAGAAGGCCCGCAGGGGCATTTGGCACCACCGTGGACTTTTGCCCCTTCACGAACGTAAGGAACCGGTCATGCGGATCGGTGATCGGCGTCTGAATGTCCCAGCGCAGACCCAGGTTCAAAGTCAGCCGCGAGTTCACGCGGAAGTCGTCCTGCACATAAAGCGAGTAATACCAATCGTTATTGATTTTCGTGGTTGGCGCATCCTGATTCATCGTCGTCGGTAAGCCCAACACAAAGTCGGCGGTTGCGTTTTTCGTACCGCGCGTGTTCGCCGTGTTGAACATAAAGGCGCCGTAGTTATTCAGCAACGTGTCGTGAATCATCTTCTCCAGCATCGCCTCGCCGCCAATGCGGATTGAGTGGCGCGATGTCGTGATGCTGTACAGATCGCGAATCTGATAAAGGTTGCTGCCGGCCACCGGACCGGGAATCGCGCTGGTTAAATTGAAGCGGCCCGTAACCGTGATCTGCGGCAGCGACGGCGCGCCCTGTATCACAAACTTCGACCCCAAGTCCGTCAGCGAAACTCCTGGCAAATTAGTCCGTCCGCCGAAATTGCGTGTGTACCCAACGCGGAATTCATTCACCGTGTTGGGCGACATGATCCACGTATCGCTGGCGTTGTAGTTGGATTGGTTCCAAGTGAACGCCCGGCTCACCCAGGGAATATTGCCCAATAACCCCACTAAATCAGAACCCTTCGTATAGAACAAGCTGCCCGAAAGCCGGTGGGCGTTGTTCAGATTATGGTCCAGCTTCGCCAGAATTTCATCGGTGTCGCGCGGGTGTGGAATCCGCGCTTCGTACAGCCCGTTGGCTAAGTTCGGCAACGGCAGGTAAGTGTCTATGATTTTCTTCGATACAGGATCGATCCTCGTCGGCGGAATAATTTTTCCAGGGAATGGCAAATTAGTCAAAGGATCCACCGGCGCAGTGCCGCCAGTAGCCGAAAGATCTCCGATTCGCTCCAGCGCCGTCAACGGAGTCGCCGTATTTTGAAATACGCTGGTGCGTTCGCGCAACCCGGAATAGGTTCCAAACACGAACGTCTTGTTGCGAATCACCGGCCCGCCCAGTGTGCCGCCAAACTGATTGCGATGCAGCGGATCGGCTAAAAGCGACGATTGCCCAGGCGTCCAGCGATTCGCGTTCAGCTTGTTATTGCGCAAAAACTCAAACAAAGTTCCATGGAAATTGTTGGTGCCGGATTTACTAACCATGGTAACGCTGGCCCCGCCAAAGCGTCCTTCGTCAGCCGGAAAGCTATTGGTGATGACGCGGAATTCCTGGATGGCGTCCGGATTAGGAACCGCGTTGCCCGTGTTGCGCAGCCCATTGGTATTGCTGCCGCCGTTCAATGTGTAGTTCACCGACCCGATGCCGGAGTTGGGAGACCCATTGACGATCGTCGCCTGCATCGGCGCGCCGAAATTGTCGGCTGCGGCCTCGGATGAATCGATCCCCGCCGTAAGAGTCAACAGCGTATAGATGTCTCGATTCACCAGTGGCAGATTGTCAATGTCTTTATTGGTAATTACCTGACCAAGCGCAGGCGAAGTGGTTTCAACCACAGTAGCGCCTGCGGTTACTTCGATCACATCGGTGGTGGCGCCAACCTGCAGGACGGCGTCCACGCGAGCGCGGCCGCCCACTTCAAGTGTGATGCCTTGTTGCTCAAACTTGCGGAAGCCTTTCGCGGAAACCTCCACGCGGTATTGGCCGATAGGAAGGAACTGCAGCGAATAAGTTCCGTCGGCCTGCGTGGTGGCAGTGCGGCTGTTGGTGGTTGCCACCTGAATGGCGTTGATGGTTGCGCCCGGCACCACTCCGCCCGTCGCGTCGGTGACTACACCCGTGATAGTTGCTGTCGTTGACTGCCCGAAAGAGGCGGTGATGAAAAGGCTGGAAAGCGCGACAAAGCGTAAAGCTGGATGATACATATCAAAAACTCCCTGATACCATCCAGCGTAACCTAATTTGAAGTAACTAGTAGTTCATGGCGGCAATTACAGCATCTGTGAACTGCGTCGTGTTGGCTTTGCCACCAACATCGCCAGTTAGCGTCTTGCCTTCCAGATAAACCTTGCCGATCGCATCGTGTAGCTTCTTCGATGCTGCGTGCTCCCCCAAGTGCGTCAGCATCATTACCGACGACATCATCAAGGCCGTAGGATTGGCCAAGCCCTTGCCCGCGATATCCGGGGCTGACCCGTGCACTGCTTCAAACACCGCGTAATCGCGCCCCATGTTGGCGCCGGGTACAATGCCCAAGCCGCCCACAAGCCCTGCCGCCAAGTCGGAAAGAATATCGCCATAAAGGTTCGGGAGTAGCAGGATGTCAAACGTTTCCGGGCGCATCACCAATTGCATCGATGCGTTATCCACAATCAGTTCCTTGTATTCGATCCACGGAAAACGCTCAGCCACTTCACGGCAGCAGCGCAGAAACAGGCCATCGGATAGCTTCATGATGTTGGCCTTGTGCACCGCTGTCACTTTCTTTCGGCCCATTTTTTGAGCATAGGCGAAGGCGTATTCAGCAATCTTCATGCTGGCCGTCCGGGTGATGATCTTCAGGCTCTCCACAACGTCCTTGACAATCTCGTGCTCCAGGCCCGCATACAAGTCCTCGGTATTTTCGCGGAACAACACCATGTCGATTTTCAAATCGGAGAAGCGTGTTTTCAGGCCGGGCAAAGTGTGCACCGGCCGCACGTTGGCAAACAGATCAAGCTTCTTACGCAGCGCCACGTTCACACTGGTGAATCCGCCGGCGACGGGAGTTGTCACCGGGCCCTTCAACCCGAGCCTGGTTCGCTCCAGTGAATCCAGCACATGCTGCGGGACCGAGGTCTTCGATTCTTCAATGATTTTCGAGCTGAGCTCGACTCGCTCCCATTCGATCGAAACGCCGGTGGCGTCCACGGCGCGGACGGCGGCATCCGCAACTTCGGGTCCAATCCCGTCGCCGGGAATCAATGTCACTTTATAGGGCATAGGTAGGATTTTAGCGCGGTAAAAGCATCCGCCGCCCGTTTCTAAAAACCCCTTTCAAACCGTGCGTGCGGTTTTTTGCGCGGGTATTTCGGGAAATGGCGCACGCTTAGTACCTGCGAACTTGATTCACCATCGATTGCATGCCCACTTTGACGCGCCCCGTCAGCAAGTTACGTCTGGTGCGCTTCGGAAACGCTTGAGGCTGCATGAAAGAATTTGATCACGGCCGACGATTCCCATTTCGGAATCAGCCGCCCTTCTCTATTTCAAACGTTAAGGAGTCCGAAACCATGGCCACTACCGCGCAAAACGAAGCCAATATCGCCAACGCCCCGCAAGCCGTTCTGCTCACTGAGGACGACCGCCAGGAATGGCAAACCCTCATTTCCGCATATGAGTACGAACTCCGACCCGCCACCCCCATTGAGCGAACCCTGTTCGACACGCTAGTCCTCTCCGCGTGGAACATTCAGCGGGCCAATCGCCTCGAAGTCGCGATGTGCATCAACGGGATCGACCCGCTACTTTCCGGCGAGCAAGACGCGAAACAGCTCGACCGCATCAGCACCTACCGCATGCGCGCCGAGCGGACGTTCCATAAGTCTCACAAGGAGTTACGAGCCCTGATCGCCGCCCGGCCCCCGATGAAAGCATTTGTGAAAAACGAACCCAAATTCATGGATGCCCATCTGCAGGGCAGCACCCAGCCGGGGCCGAAACCGGAGCAGCCAGCGCCCATCGCACCATCCGCCAAGCTCCGTAACTGCCTCACTTCCGCCGGGGGAACAAAACGGCCATCCAGATCGCGGATATCTATGAGGGATTCCACGATGACCTCAGCACCACGATCTCGCCAGACATTCGGGCAAAGCTTGCCGCGTCATATCGCGCTTGGGTGAGCCAGAAAATGCCCAGAAATCAATCGTTGGACATCCTACTTGGAGAACAGACGAAATGAACCAAAACACCGATTCCTGAACCCCAGAAGGGACCGAGGTTTTCGATTCTTCAATAATTTTCGAGCTTAGCTCGACTCTCTCCAATTCGATTAAAACGCCGATGGCGTTCACGGCGCGGACGGCGGCATCCGCAACTTCGGGTCCAATCCCGTCGCCGGGAATCAAGGTCACTCTATAGGGCACGATTTTATTGTATCCGCCGCCGCCCTCCTTATGAGAAAATGACGGGTTCATGGCGACAATCAGGCGGGCTCTTTTGAGCCTCACGGACAAAACTGGCCTCGTGGACTTTGCACGCGGCTTGAACGGGCTTGGTGTGGAATTAATCTCCACCGGCGGCACGGCAAAAGCGATGCAGGACGCGGGTATTCCGGTGAAGGATGTGGCGGAAGTGACGGGCTTTCCTGAGATGTTGGATGGCCGGATAAAGACCATTCATCCACGCGTGGCGGGGGGAATTCTGGCCATGCGGGGGAAGGTCGAACATATGGCTGCCATCGCGGCGCATGGAATTCAGCCTATCGACATGGTTGTCGTGAATCTCTATGCATTCGAAAAAGTCGCCGCCGATAAGAACGCTTCGGTCGATCATCTGATTGAGAATATCGACATCGGCGGGCCGACGATGATTCGCGCCGCCGCGAAAAATTATCAGGACGTGGCCGTGGTTACCTCCCCCAGCGACTACGCGTTCTTGCTCGAAGAAATGCGGTCAGCAGCGGGCGCATTGTCGCTCAAGACGCACTGGGATCTGGCGAAAAAGGCCTTCGCGCTTACGGCTGGCTATGATTCGGCGATTACCGCGCGGCTTGAAAGCATCGCGGTGGATGGCGCGGAGTTTGTCGATCAGCCGACCGTGCTGCCTCAGACGTTGAGCATTCGCCAACCGAAAACGGTGGGGTTGCGATACGGCGAGAATCCGCATCAACAAGCTGCGCTCTATTCGAAAGGCGCGGGTGGAGTGGCGGGCGCCGAGCAGTTGCAGGGCAAGGAACTCTCCTACAACAATTTGGTTGATTTGGATGCGGCCTGGCAGCTGGTTCACGAATTTCACGGTCCGGCGTGCGCCATCATCAAACACACCAACCCATGCGGTTGCGCCGAACAGGCTACCTTAGCCGAGGCATATCGCAAGGCGCTTGAAGCCGATCCGGTTTCTGCCTTCGGCGGAGTGCTGGCGTTCAATCGCGAGCTAGATGCGGAAACGGCTTCGGAGCTGGCGAAAATCTTCACCGAGTGCATTGCGGCTCCCTCGTTTTCAGCGGGCGCGCTTGAAGTGCTGGCGGCGAAGAAGAACTTGCGTCTGGTGCGAGTACAGCCTTCGGCCGACACTTACGTGGTGAAGTCGATCAGCGGAGGGATGCTGGCGCAGTCGATTGACGAGCTTACTTTTGATCGCTCGAAAGTTGAGGTTAAGACCAAGCGGCAGCCGACTGATGATGAGTGGCGGGCGCTTGAGTTCGGTTGGAAAGTGGTGAAGCACGTGAAATCGAACGCGATTGTTTATGCCAGGGCCGGGCAGTCGGTAAGTGCGGGGGCGGGGCAGATGAGCCGCGTCGATTCGGTGAAGGTGGGGGCGGTGAAGGCGGTGTTGCCCTTGGCCGGCACGACGCTTGCGTCCGACGCGTTCTTCCCGTTTCCTGATGGGATCGAAGAGGCGGCGAAGCACGGGATTACGGCGGTGATTCAGCCTGGTGGGTCGGTGAAGGATGCCGAAG
>JANXXI010000184.1 GCA_025350695.1 Acidobacteriota bacterium | reverse complement strand
CTTTAGAATCTATGGTGCGGAGAGGGGGACTTGAACCCCCACGATGTTACTCGCTAGCACCTCAAGCTAGTGCGTCTGCCAATTCCGCCATCCCCGCTTAGTAAAGCTCGACTACTTCTTTGTTACAGGCGGCCCTGACTTTTTCGCCGCTTCGTCTTGCATCTTCTTCAGTTCTTCCGGTGAAAGGATCTTCGGATCGATCGGAATCGTCTTTTCCTTACCCGTATCGGGATCCGTCAGTGTAACAGAAGGGGCCGGGGCGCCTACCGGTAACCCGCCAGGGGTCGCCGCTGGGGAAGCCGGCGTAGAACCTGCCGGAGCCTTAACCTTGTCCAAAACCGATTGGCTGCCGCCAACTGCTCCGCCATTCCTCGTCCCTAGTACCGACAACGTCAAGGACGTAATCATGAACAGACCTGAGGCAATCGTAGTAGCTTTGGTCAAAACTGTGGCCGAACCGCGTGGACCGAAGGCTGTCTGTGATCCCATACCGCCGAACGCACCGGCTAAATCAGCCGCTTTGCCGCTTTGCAGAAGAACCACAACTACCAGAAATAAACAAACGATCACGTGAATGATCGTTAACAAAATTATGAGCATGGTGAGATATTGCCTAAGAATCAGTATACCAACATCGGACGCCTACTTGTAAGCGGCGATACCAGTCACGCGCTCTCCTATCACTAAGCAGTGAATATGATCCGTGCCCTCGTACGTCTTCACCGTCTCTAAGTTGCACAAATGGCGCATCATTGGATATTCATCCATGATTCCGTTAGCGCCCAATAAATCGCGGCTCGTTCTAGCGCAATCGAGCGCAATGGCAACATTATTCCGCTTCAACATGGAAATGTGAGCCGCTTCAAGCTTCCCCTGATCCTTCAGGCGTCCGCAATGCAAAGCCAGCAATTGGGCTTTCGTAATCTCAGTCACCATGTCGGCCAACTTCTCCTGGACGAGTTGGTGCGAGGCAATGGGTTTGTCGTCAAACTGCTTGCGAAGAATTGTGTATTGCCGGGCAGTGTCGTAACAATCCATAGCCGCCCCTATTACGCCCCAACCAATACCGAATCGTGCTTGTGAGAGGCAGCCTAGCGGGCCCTTCAAACCCTTTACTTTGGGAAACACTGCTGAATCGGGCACGCGCACTTCGTTCAAGTTGAGGCTGGCAGTCACGGAGGCGCGCATTGAAAGCTTCCCATGCAGTTCCACGGTAGTGAAGCCGGGTGTTCCCTTTTCTACCAAAAACCCTCGGATCCCGTCTTCGGCGCGAGCCCAAATTACAGAGATGTCGGCAATGGAGCCGTTGGTGATCCAGGTTTTTTCGCCATTCAAAATCCATTCGTTACCGCTTTTCACCGCCTTGGTCAGCATACCGGCTGGGTTTGAGCCAAACTGCGGCTCGGTTAAACCAAAGCATCCGACGGCCTCGCCAGTAGCCAGTTTAGGAAGCCATTTTGTTTTCTGCTCCTCGCTACCGTAAGTGTAAATGGGATACATCACCAGGGCGCCCTGTACGCTGGCGAAACTGCGCAGGCCGGAATCACACCTTTCCAGCTCCTGCATCAACAAGCCGTATTCCACGTTGCTCATGCCGGCGCAGCCGTAACCTTCAAGATTCGCTCCGAAAAACCCGAGGCGGCCCATTTCCGGGACGAGTGCAGCGGGAAATTTTCCATCGCGGAAACATTCACGGATTACAGGCATTGCCAGGTCGTCAACGAATTGACGAGCGGTTTGGCGCACCAGTTTTTCCTGCTCGTTTAAGCAGGTATCAATCAATAAATAATCTACACCTTTAAAATTAGCCATCCTTCTTGATCTTAGCTGAGAATTTCGTGACGACGGAGACACTACTAGTACGAGCCATGAAATTGCTTCGACACTCTAGCATCAAGATTGGGTATTTTATTGCCTTGGCAATGGCGGCGCTTGGCGCGGAAAAGCAGGTTGCCGATAGAGCTTACGATGAACTGCGGGTTAAACAATACGACGCCGCAATTACTTTATTTCGCCAAGCAATTGCAGAGACGCCGGGGCAGATCGGGTTGTGGAAAGATCTGGCTTATACGTTGTTGAAGACTGGAGAGAATGAAGCGGCTCGCGATTCCTTCGGCGAGGCCATGAAACTTCAGCCCAGCGATACACACGTGGCGATGGAGTACGCATTCCTAGCTTATGAAACGGGACGCAAACCAGAGGCTCGGCGCATTTTCGATCGCATCCGGAAAAATACACCAGACCTGCAACAGCAGAAAACAGCGGAACAGGCATTTCAAAATATTGATCAACCACTTGCCGAAGGAATAGCGCGCTGGAGCCAGGCATTGGCCGCTTCGCCTGACAATTTCAGCGCCCACCAGGAACTGGCGCAGTTGGCCGAAGAACGCGACGAGTTGGCTTTGGCTGGGGAACACTTTCTTGCCGCTTGGAAATTGAAGCCTGGGTATAGAGGGTTGTTGGTTAGCCGAGGCCGGGTGCTTAGAGCGTTGGGTCAAACCGAGCAAGCCATGGCCTCGCTACTTGCGGCATCGCGAGGAGCCGAACCCCATTCGGCGGAAAAGGCGCGCGAGCTCCTTCCAAAGCGCTACCCCTTTGTTTACGAATTTCGTCAAGCCCTGGAACTGGATCCTGGAAACGTGGAGTTGCATCGGGAAATCGCCTATCTGCTGTTGGCCATGGATCAGAGAGCAGAGGCGGAAAAGGAATTTGAAATTGTGGCCGCCCAGACGCCCGACGACTTGTTGTCGCGCGCGCAGCTTGGTTTTCTATTGCTCGAACGCGGAGCCCGTTCAGAAGCCATGCCTCATCTGAATCTAGTGATGGAAAAAGAGGGTGGCGAACTAGCAGATCGCGTGCGCATGGCTTTGAAGCTGCCGCAAACACTGCGGCGCCGGACGGAGAGGCCGCTGAGTCAGACGGCTCTTGAAGCCAAACAACTGGCCCAAACTAGCTACGAGAAAGGCTTCATGAAAGATGCCTTGAAGTATCTGAAGATCGCCAATGAAAATGATCCAGTCGATTTCGATGTGATGCTTCGCCTAGCTTGGGTTAACAACATCCTAAAGGACGACGCCGAAGCGATCAAGTGGTTTGCCTTGGCCAGGCAAAGTCCCGACGAGAAAATTGTTAGTGAGGCGACCAAAGCTTTTCGTAATTTGAGCGCAACCGAATCCAGCAACCGGACAACCTTTTGGACCATGCCCATGTTCAGTTCCCGTTGGAAAAATTTGTTCGACTATAGCCAACTGAAAACTGAGTTCAAGCTTGGCGGATTGCCAGTACGCCCCTATTTTTCGGCGCGATTTATTGGCGACGCCAGAGGATCCGGGCAAACCGTTCCGGGCGTCAACCCGCAATACTTTTCTGAAAGTTCTGTGATCTTTGGAATGGGCTTGGCGACGCAGGTGAAGCACGGTTTGATGGGTTGGTTTGAGGCGGGAACCAGCGTAAGGTACCGGAACCGGAACGATGTTGCTCTTGCCGTCAGCGACTATCGCGGAGGGCTGAGCTTTGCAAGGTCATGGCGTGGCCCTATGCGCCGAAGTTTCCTTGAAACCGATGATGACGCTGTATTCATCAGCCGTTTTCAAAACGACGGCATTTTTAATTCACAAAACCGGATTGGGTATCGCGTTGTCGAAAGTGAAGAAACCCTCGGTTCTCAAGCTTCCTTGTTTTGGAACTTCAACCTGACTGCCGATGCGCGCCGCCAATCTTGGGCCAATTTCCTTGAGACCGGCCCAGGCCTTCGCTTTCGAACGACGGGAATGCCCGCCAGTATGTCCGTCACCACAAGCTTTTTACGCGGATCCTACCTGCTGCCGGGTTATCCCGGCGGTAAACCAAATTTCTTTGATCTCCGCATTGGACTCTGGTATGCCATTTCTCATTAGCTTCCTACTCTTCACGAGTTATCAAATCGTTGGCGATGAGCCGAACGCCTGGCCGAACATTCTTGGGTCTATCGGCATGACCCCGGGTAACGGAAATATGGTGGTGATCCCGGCTGGCGCGCAAGCGGCCGTTGGCGTTTGGCTGAAGAAGATTGAAGACGGTGCGCTAGTGATTTTGGAAGGGGCCTCCCCTTTAGCCGAAGAGCTGGGTATTCACGCCACGGCTAAGAAGATTCATGTACGAAGTCTAACCGACGTGAATCGGCCACAGTTGCCGATTCTCTGGGAGCGGCCTCTGGAACTACCGGTTTTTGAACTGCCGGCCAGAGCCCACATTTTCACCGCCGAACGTTGGGAAAAAGCTCCTCTAGTTGCCGGAGTCCGTCGAGGCAAAGGGGCAGTGTTGTGGCTTGGCGCAAGCGCCGGCAAATTGGGGTATGAACGATTTCCGTATCTCACGCAAGCGTTGGGGGAGTTGGGCGTTACTCCGCCATTCCGGTCGTCCCGGCTGTGGGCGTTCTTCGACACTTCTTACCGCCAACGGGCGGATGTGGATTACCTAGCCCGGCGATGGCGCAAAACGGGGATTGCGGCCTTGCATGTTGCGGCGTGGCACCACTATGACCCTGATTCGGAGAAAGATGAATATCTGACGCGCCTAATTGAAGCTTGTCATCGTAACGCCATTTTGGTTTACGCGTGGCTGGAGTTGCCACACGTCAGTGAATCGTTTTGGATCAAGCATCCAGAATGGCGGGAGAAGACTGCGATTGGACAGGACGCGCATCTCGATTGGCGCAAGCTTATGAATTTGGCGAACCCCGATTGCGCCAAGGCGGTGGCTGAGGGCGTCCGTGGGCTAGTGGCGCGGCACGACTGGGATGGGGTGAATCTGGCGGAGTTGTATTATGAATCTCTCGAAGGCGTCGCCAATCCAGCAAGGTTCACTCCAATGAACGACATTGTGCGGGCGCAGTTCAAGAGCGACAAAGGGTTTGATCCGTTGGAACTCTTCGGAGCCCGCACGGGGGACTCAGCTGCCAGGAAAATCTTTCTTGATTACCGGGCTGAGATGGCGCGGCAGATGCAGGAGCAGTGGCTTGGCGAGATGGCGGCCATCCGAAAATCAAAACCTCATTTAGATCTCGTGTTAACGCATGTTGACGACCGTTTTGACCCACGCATGCGCGATCTGATCGGGGCGGATGCGGCCCGCGTGCTGCCTCAGCTCGAAAAACAAGACTTTACTTTTTTGATTGAAGATCCGGCAACGGTTTGGAACCTGGGGCCGCAGAGATATCCACAGATTGCCGAACGGTACAAGCCACTGACGGCGCGGCAATCGAAACTGGCGATAGACATTAACATCGTGGAACGGTATCAGGACGTCTATCCAACGAAGCAACAAACGGGAGTGGAATTGTTTCAGCTGGTGCACACGGCTGCGCGGGCGTTTCCTCGGGTGGCTTTGTATTTTGAGAATTCTATCGGCCCAGAGGATGTTCCGTGGGTGGGCTCGGCCGCGGCGTCGGTGACGCGTTGCGAAACGGTGGGAACGAAAACAGTTGTGGATTCACCTTACGGCGTGGGCATTCCTTGGGAGGGATCCGCGTTTGTGAATGGCAAGTTGTGGCCGGTGCGAAGTAACACGACGCTTTGGCTGCCCGCGGGGCCAGTGGTTGCGGAACATTCGTCGCAAGACACTGCGTTCCATGTTTTGGATTTCAACGGGCAGTTGCGGACGGCGAGTGTTGCCGGAAAAGCCGTTGAGATTTCGTACCAGCAATCTTGGCGAGCTATTGCCGTTTTAGATCGGCAGCCAGCGTCGGTTGAGGTGGACGGCCTAAAAGTGAAGCCGGTTTTTGTAAAGCGTGACGATGGGGCTTTCGTTTTGACACTGCCTAGCGGTCAGCATCTAGTTTCGCTGCAGTGAAAAGTTATTCGTCCTCTTCGCTAAGCACGCAAATATCCGGCAGATTGCGATACTTTTCAGCATAGTCGAGACCGTAGCCCACAACGAATTCATCCGGAATACTGAAGCCAACATAAGCCGCATTGATTGGACGAAGACGGCGCTCCGGCTTGTCGAGTAGCGCCGCGATCTTGATCGATTTCGGCTTGCGCTGATCCAGCAGGTTCAGCAGGTAGGTCAGAGTGACGCCGCTGTCAACGATATCCTCAACAATAATGACGTGGTTGCCTTCGATTACGGTATCCAGATCCTTGGTGACGCGGACTTCTCCCGAACTGGTTTTGCCTTTACCATAGCTCGAAATTCCCATGAAATCCACCGTCACAGGGCGCTTAATTGCGCGGGATAGGTCGGCCATGAATACGTACGCGCCTTTCAAGATGGCGATCAAGTGAACGGTTTCGGCGTGATTGGGGTAATCGGCGTCAATGCGAGCTCCGATATGATTAATCCGTTCGCGAATCTGTTCGACTGAGATAAGGACACTAAGCTTGCCAAGGGCCATAAAGAGGCTCCCTCCAATAAGTAACTAGAAATATTATGGTCTAATCGGCCACCAGGCGCGTGCTTGGCGGACCAATGTGAATATGGGGAGCAGTAGCCTGACCGGGTACCCACTTACGGAAAGCAAAGTAGGGGATTTTGGCTACTTCCAGGTAATGACGCAGCCACAGACCTTGTTCACCGTCCGGTTTAAGTCCGACGTCGACTCGGCCGCGATGATCGTACCCCAGCGCTTTGTGTACCGCGGTTTCCCCTCTAGCGCTGATCGGCAAAGGTGAGGAAAACCGTTTCTCGTATGCCAGCATAACCTGCTTAAGTTCAGCAGTGCTGAACGCCATTTTTCCGTCAAATTTTTCAAACACTGGTTTAGGGCCCTTCGGTGTTTCAGGCTCGGCGGGATGCTCTGCCGCTTCCTTCTCCGCCATTACGATGGCCACTAATTCCTGAACTAGTGAAGCTCTGGATTTCGCCAATCCCAGCGTATGATTAGCCCTTGTCAGATTGTCTTCGAATGGTTCAAGAGAATGCTTGGGACGAAGTCCGTTCTCCACCATTTTCAAGGCTTGATCAAGGCGGAGCTTTTCGCGATCCACGAAACCCGTGGCGGCTTCCACCATTTCTTTCGCCTGGGACTCAGTCAATTCCTCGATTTTGACCTGACTAAACAAAAGCGTATCGAGCGACTGCGCTTGCTTAGCTTCCTGCAATTTCTCTTCGGCCAACTCGAGTTGATGTCGAGGGGCGGCGCCCACAGCCACTAATTCACGCACGCGTTCCAAGTCTTCAGCCGCGGAACGGACCCGAATGGAGTCCTGGGCGCGGCAAGCGATGGAAGTCAGCACAAAAATGGCGGCCAAACGGATCGTCAGCAAGGTTTCCTCTATTATTATGCCTCAACTGTAGTACGATACCGATTGTAGGAGGACTGAGCCCCATAGCATTAAAGAAAGCAGTCACAAAGAAATTGGCCACCAAAACGGCGGCAAAGAAAGCAGTCAAAACGGCGTTGCCGAAAAAGAAAGCCGCAGCATCAAAGGCCCCAAAGCTCGAATCCGAATCCGCGCCCGTCGAAGACGTGCTTCAGGAAGATTCGTACGCTTGGGAAGAGGTTGTAAAGGCGATCCAAGATAAGCAGGGCCGTAAAATTCGCGTCCTAGACCTGCGAGATATAACGTCTTTCACTGATTTTTTCATCATCACAAATGGAACGAATATTCGCCAAAACATGGCGATTTGCGATGAAGTGGAAGGCCGTTTGAAGCGCGAACTAAACGATCGGCCATCGAGTATCGAAGGGTATGAAACGGGCGAGTGGGTGCTGATGGATTACGGCGATTACATCGTCCACGTCTTCTCCGAAGAGAAACGAGCGTACTACGACTTAGAACGGTTGTACCGAAACGCAAAGCTGATCGAAATCCCCGACGGACCAGAATAGGGATATTCGTCGACACTTTGGCAATAAAACGACATCGCAAAGGAGGGGGCTTCTTTGCGACCTGTTTGATTATAGCGAGCCCCGTTCGAAAAAAATCAGTTTGAACCGGAAATCCCGAATCAAAGGCATCTAAGAATCTGGATTTGTGCAAATACACTATCGATATGCCCATGCTGGTACTAGCAGGTCACTCTCTTAGTTTACAGCTAACCCTTTTAGAATCAAAACAAAAAGTATATCCTTCCCTCCAAACGAGGGAGGCACCCCACATTTTCTCTTGACTAGTACTCCTAGTATGTAGGATTATTGAGTAGGTGTAAAACAGTTGTAGTACTACTACGCCTAAAATAGAAATTAAGAAAATTAACAAACAAGAGGTGTTCGCAGTGATCAAGACTCACCCAATTCTCTCGCACGTTTTACTTTTGTCCTTCGCTTCCGTCTTCTCCTTTGCAACTCCAATTCAGACCTTTGAAACTGGAGCAATCGCCCCAGGGTCGACAAGTTTAGCCCTTTTGGGTTGCCCCGTTCCCGGTCTGACTGGAGAAGGCACTTATTCCATTGGCGGTAGTTCATCCCTTTGTCATCCGCTATGGGCATCGGTTGGCCCTCAGGCAGGCTCCAATTACATGATTGTGAATGGAAGCACAGGTACTGGAAACCTTGTTTACCAACAGACTGTGAGTGTCACGGCAAACTTGAATAGCGTCTTCAGCGCATATTTTGCGGGCCTGTTTTCGTCCGGTCCGGCAGTTCTCCAATTGCGCGTTTACAATGGAACGTCCTCGCTGGGAACGCCTGCCTCGCAAATACAGTTCACGAGTGCCGTTAATCCTCCAGCCGTGCCGAGCCCAACATGGACGCTACAATCGCTCTCCTTTGTTCCTACAGGGAACCAAGTAACGGTTCAAATCTACAATACAAGCACCTCAACGGGCGGTAATGATTTTGGCGTCGATAGTTTGGACGTGACCCAGTTCGGCGCGGCCCTCGTCGCGACCCCTGAGCCTGCAACGTTCCTGCTTGCGGGAGTTGCACTGCTTGCGTTGGCCGTACGGAAGAAGTTGTAAGGTTTTTTCGTTCAAAAACATTATCAGAGAACCCTCTCGTTTCGGAATACCGACCGAAAGTGAGGGTTCTTGAGAACAAATAAAAAAAGTTGAGGTCCACCAAATGGTCAAAAAAATCCTGTCCTGTTGTTTTCTAGTCTCTACATCTTCAGCCACCCTATTTGGGGTTGTAATTCAGAGTTTTGAGACGAGCATTAGTCCAGGGACATCCAACCTGACCCTGACTGCTTGTAACGTAAATGCCCCCGTTTCCTCGCTTCTCGCCGAGGGTACCTACGCGATTGATTCCAACGCAGCGAACTGCCATAAACTTTGGGCCAATATACCGGCACAAGCTGGAAGCAAATATATGGTAGTGAACGGCAGTACCGCTGGAGGTGTTGTTTACACTCAAACAGTCACTGGCGTGATCCCTTCGGCCTCTTCCGTTTTCAGTGCTTACATAACCGGTCTCTATCTTCAGGCGCCCGCTGGACTTGAACTTCGGGTATTCACTGGAAATAGTACAGACGACGCCAACCGGCTAAGTACGATTCAATTCAACACTAGCATCAATCCTCCGGTCCCTAATCCTCTGTGGGCCAAAATGTCCGTCGCATTCGTTCCCACTACAAACACAGTTACAGTGCAGGTTTTCAACATAACTTCGTTTGCCGATGGAAATGATTTCGGCATCGATACGTTGGATGTGACTCCGTATATCGGCGGGGCTATTATCAACCCCACACCCGAACCGAGCACATTATTGCTCACTGGGATCTTACTGGCAGGTATTGGAATACGACGACGGATATAGCCACTTAGTTGTTCACTTGCGTCAAGGAAAGCCAGAGCAACCTGCTCTGGCTTTTTTCTTGGTTTATATGACGCTGACGCTAGAAAGGAAAGCGCTGGCCTTTTCCTCTTCCAGATGCTGAATTGCTGATCGAACAACGTGGATGGGCTTACCAAACGGCAAGAGGCCAACCACAGCGTTCCTGACGCAGATCTCGGTCACCACTCCGTAAACAACGAACGTGGCAGCATTCCATTCCCTCAGAATGACCGTCAAATTAGGATTCGTGAAGCAATCAACGGTTTGCTTTTCCAGCAGTAATTGCGGAGCCCCACGCCAATCGGCAAGGTCTGGAGAATTGGGAATAGTTACGGCCCCATCGAGGAGCGTTGCGCTAACCTTTCGTTGGCCAAGAGCGCCCAGAACGCAATGACGCGGCCACAGTTTGAACTCAGGGTCATCTTCGGAGTGCGCATCCATCGTGGAAATAACGAGGGAACCGTCGACGGCTGCTTTCCGGTTTAATCTCGCCACTTCGCCCACGATTTGTTCAGCGCCGGGGATATAAAGCGAACCGGAAGGAACCATGAAATCGAGTTGTGTATCAATGTCGAAATAAACCGTTTTCATTTCCCCACCTCACTTCCCCACACCAGCAATTCGTGCGTGAACTTCCTTGTCTACCTCTAGCAGCTTGGGGCTGTAACGCACTTTCCATGGATTTTCCGATCCATACAGGCTGCGGCAGACACGAGGAAGTTTCTTCAACGAATCGGCCGCGTAGTTTCTGATTTCGTCTAGCTTCGGTAAAGGTTCAATCAGCTCGCCACCGATGATTACCGGCCGTAGCAGCGCCTGCACGCCATCGGCCTCAGCAGGACATTCCCACTCGCACGCCACTTCGTCATGAGTAGCGTAACGGAAGATCTGCTTGGCGCCGGGCATGCTGTGTTTTTCAAGGCTGTATTTGGCCGTGAATCGCTTCACACCGTTCTCATCCAGTTCCACCAATTTGTATACCGCGCCCAAACTCGGACAGTCCACGGCCGTGGCCAAATCGGTTCCAACACCATATAGGTCAATTGGAGCGCCAGCGGCGGTCATTTCAAGGATGCGATACTCGTTCAGGTCACCGGTAGCCATGATCTTGGCATCGGTGAATCCAGCTTGATCGAGGATGACACGAACCTTGCGGGCCAGCTCCAAAAGGTTCCCGCTATCAAGGCGTACGCCCCACATAGGTTTGCCCAGTGAGGCGGCAATACGTGCGCCCTCAAGCGTATCGTAACTGTCGATCAGATAGACGGTGGCGTTACCAAGCAGCTTCTGTAATTCTTCAAATGCCTTACGTTCGGATTGAAACGACATGACCCAACTATGGGCAGCCGTACCCATCACTGGAACGCCGAAGCGAAAGCCGGTTTCCACATTACTGGTCCCGATACAACCGCCAATGTAAGCAGCCCTGCCACCCAACACGGCTGCAGTTGGCGTATGCGCGCGCCTGGAACCAAACTCAACCACACCGGCCTCCCCAGCCGCCTCCGCAATCCGTGCGGCTTTAGTGGCAATGGTTGTCTGGAACCCAATTGTGGAGAGTAAGTAGGTTTCAAGCAACTGCGCTTCAACCATAGGGGCGCGGACGGTCAGCAATGGTTCTCCGGCGAAGATGGGGGTCCCTTCTGGAACAGCGAAGACGTCGCCTGTAAAACGGAAATGAGCCAGAGCCTCGAAGAATTCTTCGGGGGCGTTATGGAATTGAGGCAGATTCCGAAGGTAGACTATTTGATCGGCTTCAAAGCTCAAGTTTAGGATGTAATCGACAGCTTGCTCTAGCCCAGCAACCAGAAAAAAATTCCGATTGTAGGGCATGCGCCGGACGAACATTTCGAACGTGGCCCGATCCTTGGTCTTGCCCGCCTGGAAGTATCCGGCGGCCATGGTCAACTGGTAGAGATCGGTATGAAGAGCGTTCACTCAGTTATTTTTTCGCGGCCGGCTTGGCGGCGGAAGCGTCCTTAACGGCCGATGCGGCGTTCAGAATTTCCTCCACTTTCAACCCGTCAAGTTCATAGACAGCGGTCTCGCCTGCCCTGGTAGCAAGCAGGCTATCGCCGGACTTAGTCACGATTACCTTCTCCACTGTTTTACCATCTTGCGTGGTTATCGTGAATTCCGAATGCGGGTTTCCGCCGCCTGCGGTCTTGAACTTCACGGCGCTTAGGTCACGAAGCTTATCAATCAGCGCCTGCAGTTGGTCGGCTTGCATCACCTTACCATCAAGCTTCCATTCGTTCTTGGTTTTCTCAAAGACCCAGGCACGCGCGGAGCCTTTGACTTCAAGGCGAGTAGGTTCCTGGAAGCCGAAATCGAAAACCTTCTTGTTGCGGTAATCGTCCAGCCCCTTGGCGACGGCTTCGCCTAGTTCATTGGCTACCTTGTAAACCCCGGCCACCGCGGAGGACTTGGCGTAGTAAGCACCGTCTTTACCTTTACGAACTTCCAATTCCTGAGTTCCGGACGAGTCCGCCGTACGAGCTTTACCCACCAGCGCCGAGCCATAAAACTTTCGAATAGCATCGGCAGCAGCAGCGTCATCAGGCGCATCTTCCATTTTGGCTTCGTTCAGTTTACGGACCAACTCCTCAACCGCGAAGTTATCGCCGCGCATGGTTGACGGTTTCAAAATGGTCCAGCTATCGGCTCCACTTTTACCAAACTCGACGGTTTCCTTGCCGTTCAGAATTTCCAGCCGGGAAAGTTTTCCGGAATCGAAAGTCAGCAAGCGCTTGTCGCGCAGGTCCTTCCAATCCTTGTCGATGGCGGCTTTGGAGGCAATCGTGTAGATGCGTGGTTCGGCGCCAATCTTAACGTAGGTGCTTGAACCAATGGCGGTGTCATCGCCAAAAAGAATGTTGATTGTCTTGCCATCCTTCTTAACGACGGTGATTTCAGCGGCCGGTTGGGCTAATCCGAAGTTAGCGGGATTATCGGTCTTCTCCTCCACCAATTTATCGGAACTGAAGGGAGCCAAAGCGCCAAGGATAGCGCCCACTGCTGACTGATCGGCGGGTAAGGGCTTCGGGGCGGTGATTTCCCAACGTCCATCCTTTCCGCGTTTCACAATAGTTGATTCGCCGCCCTTGTGCTGAAAACGAAGTTCAGCTACTTCAGCGTCGGCAACGGTAAGGATTTTGGGCGGGGCGTCTTTCGCCGGCTGACCCTTCTTCGCTTCCTCATCCTTATTCGACCACCAAACTGCTCCGCCAAGGGCGGCAAGCAGCGCTGCGGACGTCATCAATCCTTTCACTTTCATGGCCGCACTATCTCCTACGCAACCACATCATGACGCCACTGGCGATCACCACAATCGGCAGAACTAAGACGCTGAAGAAGAACAGCATGTTCATCTGCGACTGGCTGATGGTCAAACGGCGATCTTCAGGATCTTTGGGGCGAATTGAAATCAAATCCTCGTCGGCCGAAAGCCAATTGACCATGTTGACGAATAGGTCTTTATTTTGCAAACCGCGGATGGAAATGAAATCGTTGGAGACCCACGCACTGGAGCCAACCACGATGTAGCGGCCTTTACCATCGCCAATTTTCTTATCGTCCGGAGCCTTATGCTCGCCGGCCACGGCCAAATTCAGTGGACCTTTTTTGTCCCGTCCTTCCTTGAACGCCACTTCCTTCGGGCTCATGTCGGTGACGGCAAAACTGGAATCTGAGGTTGAAAACAACTTCGTGGCCTTACCAGCGCCTTCAGCCTTTGGATCAACCGTGCGCGCATAAGGGAACCCGGTTGGCGCCCTCATGTCGTTTACAATCGGATGTTGATCGTAAGCGACAGCAAACGAAACAGCGGCGCCGAGTGGGCTTCTGGGATCGATCGCAAGATTTTTGCCGAGACTCACGCCCCAGCCCTCTAACATCTTTGCCAAATCCGCATTCTCAGCAATTTGCATTTTGGCCATCTTTAGTGGAGCATCAAGCAGGATTAGGGCATCGCCGCCGGCTTCCACATATTCCTTCACTGCTTGAATACTGGGAGCGAAGTAGTCCACCTGCGGACCGGCCAACAGAAGCACGGCACAATCAGCCGGCACCTTCGGATCAGATGCAAGATTGAACGACTTAGTAACGTAGTTGCTATTGGTGAGTTCCGTTTTCGCTGTGCTTAGACCTTCACCCTTGCTTTCCTCGAAGGTCTTTTCCCCTGCTCCGGTAGCCGAGCAAACCGTTTTCTGGCCAGTCTTGATGGCTCGAATGATTGCGCCAGTAACAGCTTCCTCAGACAAGCTGCGTGCGTCTTCCTTTTTCAATCCGGACTGAATCTGAACGGCCCCCCAGTTCTTGATCCCGGCGGCTCTGGTTTCAATCGGCTTCTTCTTGACGTCCACAAAATCAACCGTGACCTTTGGGGACAGGTTCTTGTAGCGATCCAGCAAATCGCGCGACCTTTCCAGACTCTGCGCTTCGTCGAAATAGCTAATCTTGACATCCTGGGTCAAATTCTTCACGATCTTTTCGGTCTGCTCGGAAAGGCTAAAATTCTTATTGGCCGTTGAGTCAAACGACTTGTTGTAGCGGTTGGCGAGAAAATTCACCGTTCCCAAAACGCCCACAATAATCAAGACGTAGACCGATGCGTATGCGGTATATTTCGTTTGCCGATTCATTCGTTAGGACCTCCACCGCAACGATTCCATCGAGCGCGCCGTGAGGAACAGCCCGAGGAAAATCAGGGATAAATAAAAAATCGCGTCTTTCGTGTCGACCACACCTTTCGAGAAGGGCTCAAAATGGGCGACTACCGACATATAAGAAACGACCTTGGCCCAAGCCGCGGACTCAAAAGAACTGACCCAATCGAGGACCCAAAGCAATAGGCAAATGGCGAACGTGGAAACACCAGCGACTATTTGGTTTTTAGTCGTGTTGGAAATAAACGTTCCGATCGCCAGCAGCGCCCCACCCTGGAGGACGAGGCCGAGAATGCCAATCAGCATCGGCTTCCAATCGGGTTTTCCAAACGCGAAAAGCACCAAGATGTTGATCAAAGGCAAAGCGAGCACGGCGCAATACATCAGAAGCGCGGAGATCCATTTGGCGAGGATGATCTGAATGTCCGTGATTGGAGAAGTGAGCAAGAGTTCGATAGTTCCCGACCGTTTTTCTTCGGCGAACAAACGCATGGTGATCATGGGTATGATGAACAGCCCGATAACGCTTACATTCATAAGCATCGGACGGATCACATATTCATTCACGCTCATCGGACCGCCGCCGCCTTGCATGGCCGAACGCATCGACGCCTGCATGAAAAAAGCAACTGCGACGTAAAAAAACCATCCCGTAATCAACCCGAAGAACGCCATCAAACCATAGGCGATAGGGGAACGGAAATAGCTATTCATCTCTCTTTGAATAATCGCGAGGATGTTATTCATTATGCGTCTCCCTTGGAAGGCTGGTCAGCACTCGTCAGTTGAAGGAAGATGTCTTCAAGGCTCACGTTCACTCCGCGAAGTTCATTCAAATTCCAGCCCGATTCAATTACCGCCCGAGCAAGTTCCGCGCGGACCGACCGGCCTTGGAGGCTTTCCACTTCAAAATACGAGCGGCCAGTCTTAGAATCTTTCAGCACAACACGGCTAACCCCGGAAACCTGTTCCAGCTTGGCTTGAACGGCGCCCGAATCCAGTTCGCCGCTACGCGGCTCCACTTCAACCGCTACCGTTTCAGCTCCTCGTAGGCGGCTGGTTAGGTTCTCCACCGAATCACGGGCGACCACTTTCCCATTTGCGATGATGATCACCGATTCACAGGTCTGCTCCACCTCGGGAAGAATGTGGGTGGAAAGGATGATGGTGTGGTCCCCGGCAAGGCTCTTGATAAGATCGCGAGTTTCAATAATTTGTTTGGGATCAAGGCCAGAGGTGGGCTCGTCAAGTATAAGCACTTCAGGATTATGAATAATGGCTTGAGCCAGCCCGACGCGCTGCCTATACCCTTTCGAAAGCTTGCTGATCAGCTTGTTGCGGACATCGGCAACGTTGCAGCGTTCGGCGACTTCCTCAGCCCGCTTGGCTAGATCGGTGCCCGAAAGCCCCTTCAGCTTGCCAACGAAGGTGAGGTACTCACCAACTTCCATTTCCGGATAGAGTGGCGGCGTTTCAGGCAGGTAGCCTATTCGCCTTTTCACCTCCATCGGGGCATCCATCACATTGAACCCGGCGACTTCCGCAAACCCTTCAGAAGGCGGCATGAAGCAGGTCAAAATGCGCATGGTGGTTGTCTTTCCGGCCCCATTGGGCCCCAGAAAGCCGACAATCTTTCCTTTTTCAACCTCGAAGGAAATGTTGTCGACGGCGACGTGGCGCGCGTATCTCTTTGAGAGACCTTCGACTTTGATCATAAATTCACTCGAATGAGATTAGACGTAATATCGCTCCCCAATAATTGACGCCCGGTAAATGATGCAAAATTTGGGCATGATAGTGGGTGCAACAATCTATGATAGTGATGCCAGGGGCAGGTGTCAATTGGGATTACGTAAATTGGGTGGCAAACACGATACAATTGCCCTGAATGACACCATTGAATCGCCGTCAATTGCTGGGTGGAGCGCTGGCCCTTTTGGGGTCGGCTACGGGCCGGGCCGCTGGCCGTAACGAAATCCTTTATGGCGTGGCTGGGGCCCCGAGGGCGCCGATCGAACTGACCGCGGGCCCCTGGAGCGCCCTCTTTGAGCCTGACCTGGGTTTCTTGCGGTTCATTAGATTCAACGGTTCCGAAGTGCTGCGTGGAATCTATGCTGCTGTACGCGATAAATCCTGGGGAACGGTGACGCCAAAGGTTTCAAACCTTGTTATTGAAAAAAGTGCGGAGCACTTCCTGGTCAACTTCGACGTTCAGTGCGCCGAAGGCGATATTGATTTTAGATGGAAGGGCCGGATTACGGGGGAGGCCACCGGCGTTCTTCGATTTGAGTTCGCCGGCAAGGCGCGCACGGCCTTCATGAAAAATCGGATCGGCTTTGCCGTGCTGCATCCACTGGAAGGGTGCGTGGGTCAGAAGGCTGTGCTGGAAAAAGAGGGTGGACTGGTTGAAACCGGCACATTCCCAAGTTCCGTTTCACCCAATCAGCCGTTCATTGGCTTGCGGGCGATCACCCATACTGTGAGGCCAGGGGTTCAGGCAGAAGTCCGTTTTGAGGGCGATACGTTCGAGACTGAGGATCATCGCAATTGGACGGACGGGAATTTCAAAACCTATTGCACGCCCTTGGCGCTTCCCTTCCCTGTGCAAGTGCGGCAAGGGGACGCGATTGAGCAGACGGTGACGGTGAAGATCGTTGCGGAATCTACCCAGCCGGTAGTGAGCAGTGAAAGCAAAGAGATTTTTTTCACGACCGGCAATGCGAAAACTAAGCTACCGATGATCGGGTCGGGTTATTCGCCATCGATGCCATTATTAGGAGCATTGAACGCCGCGCATCTTCGTGTGGATTTGAAGTTGAACGACCCAGCGTATCCGGAGTTACTGAAGCGCGCGGCTGCTAGTGCACTCGCGAATCGGGCGGGTTTGGAATTGGCTCTTTTTGTTTCCAATGATGCTGACGCTGAGTTGAAGACTTTCACCAAATCGGCTGCGGGCCTGCGTGTGGCTCGTTACCTGGTCTTCCACAACGATGAGCCGGCGACCAGCGAGAAGTGGTTGCGTCTGGCTCGGCGGCATTTGAAGGGCGCGCCGATTGGCGGAGGCACGAATCAATATTTTGCCGAGCTGAACCGAGGAAGGCCCGTTCTAGAGACGATTGACTTGGCGGCCTATTCCGTCAACCCTCAAGTCCATTCCTTCGATAACTTAAGTCTGGTGGAGAATTTGTCGTCGCAGGGCGACACTGTTCGGTCGGCCAGGCACTTTTTGGGAACGAAGCCAATTGCAATTTCACCCGTGACACTGCGGCCGCGATTTAACCAAGTATCGAAACAACCAACCGTGCCTGACCCAAGAATGAACAGCCTATTCGGCGCCGCGTGGACACTAGGGAGCATCAAGTACCTGAGCGAAGCTTCCGCAGCATCAGTAACTTACTACGAAGCGTCTGGTAGTGCTGGCGTGATGACTTCGGTCGATGCCGTATTTCCCATCTATCATGTGTTAGCCGATGTGGCGGAGTTTTCCGGCGGCGAGGTGACCGAAGTTGCATCAGGCGACAAGTTTAAGGCGGCGGGTCTGGCGCTGAGTAAGGGCGCCAAGCGCTGCTGCATCGCCGCGAACTTCAGTGCTGAGTTGCAAGTCGTCCGATGGAGCAAGGCGGGCATGAGCGGCAGGGTTCGAGTGAAATCGCTCGATGAGCACAGCTACGCCGATGCGACAGGGAAGCCTAAGGAGTGGCGGGCGAGGCCGGGCCGTTTGGTGGAGATGGGTGAGGATTTGGAGATCACGCTGTTACCGTATGCGGTGGTTCGCGTGGACCCTGCTTAGAGGGGTCTGCGTACGACACATAGATGGACAGCGGTTCAGTAATCCGAAAGCCGAACAAGACAGGATGGAAATTGGTTCGCATTACGGGCAGCCACCACCACTTTCGCCATTCCGAACAGAAGGGACTGGTCACTGTCCCTCATCCGAAAAAGGATTTACCATTGAGTACGGTTCGCGGCATCTTCAAACAGGCAGGTCTACAAAACTAAAATGCTTTTCCCGTTGGCCATTCACAAAGAAAAGAATTCCTGTCACGGAGTCACTATTCCCGATCTGAAGGGATGCTTTTCCGCGGGGGATAGCTTAGACGAAGCGGTAACGTAACCAAAGCCTCGGAAGCAATAAAGGGCACCTGGAATTGCTAATTGAAGATGGCTTTGCTATTCAAGGCTGCCCAAGAAGCTGCTAACGGCTATTGATGATTCAGCAAGGAAGCATGGAGAGACAAGGTCCGGATTTATCGCTCGCGCCAGTATGGAAGCTTTAGCGGAGCAGAGCGATTATTGCCCAACGGCCCCGTAAGTCAGAAAAATTCAAAAGGGCAGGTATTCGATGCGACCCATCCACTCGTCAGTTGTAGTCAAGGTAGCTATCAGCTCGATATCCTTAACCAATTGGCCAATCGTGATCTGAAGTTGGTGTGAGTAAATTATCCCAGCGAACCTGCGGCCTTCAGCCTGCCACGAAGCCCCAATCTGCAGCAGGTCATCATCTTGAGTGACGAGAATGCGCACTAGTTCTGCAGCGCGAATCAGCAGCGCCACATCATCAAACTCCGAGCAGCCGTCTTGCTGGGCGGTTAAAACTTCAATTCCACGCAGCTTGAGCGCGACGGTGACTGCAAATGGGACGTGAACGTCCATAAGGAACGACGGTTTCAAACTGATGATTTAAACGCGACGAGTTTATTGCGAAAGACAGGATCCGAGGACTTGCGCGCCAGTGAACGTGCAGCCGTAATTCGTTGATCGATTTGCCCATCGAGCAACACCTGATTTTCGTAGTAATACGTCAAGGCTACATGAATTTGAGCCATGGAAAGATGCGGGTGTTGAAAATGGATCTCTTCCGGGCTCCAACCATGGGCCCGTTTGTCCAGAACGATCTCCACAACCTTTACCTGTGTACCGGCAAGCCACGCGACGCCTCCGCTGTCGATCTCGATTTGAGTAGTAAGAGTTGCAGTCATCTTGCCTCCATTCAATTATAGGACGATTATTTTCCCACCAGTGCCCGTAGCGACTGCTCAAACGGGGCCGTCGCCACGCCACGCTCCGTGATAATCCCTGTCACATAACGATTCGGCGTCACATCAAACGCGGGGTTTTCCACCCCGACGCCCTTCGGGGCAATCTCCACGCCGAATACATGCGTCACTTCCGCCGCGCTTCGCTCTTCAATGGGAATCAAATCGCCCGTCGCCAAAGTCAGATCAAGCGTCGAAATAGGGGCCGCCACATAGAAAGGCACGCCGTTTTCTTTAGCAAGCACCGCCACCGTATACGTACCGACCTTGTTAGCCACATCCCCATTAGCGGCGATGCGATCGGCGCCCACCACCACGCATCCAATACGCCCGGCCTTCATGAAATGCCCAGCCATGTTGTCGGTGATTAGCGTCGTGGGAATGCCGTCTTCCATCAACTCCCAAGCCGTCAAACGCGCGCCCTGCAGAAAGGGGCGGGTCTCGTCAGCGAACACATCAATCTTCTTCCCTGCCTCGACTGCCGCGCGGATCACACCAAGCGCCGTACCGTAACCGGCCGTCGCAAGGGCTCCGGCGTTGCAGTGCGTCAGGACAGTTTTGCCGTCCGGCACCAGCCCCGCCCCATGCGCGCCGATACGCTTACAAATGGCAATGTCCTCATGGTAAATTTCCTGTGCTTCGGCCGTAAGTACTGCCCTGATTTCCGCAATCGGCTTGCCGCGATGGCCAGCGTACAGCCGCTTCATCCGGTCGATCGCCCAGAACAAATTCACCGCCGTCGGTCGCGTTCCGGCAAGAGTATTGCAGATCGCCTCGAACTGGGCATCAAGATTCGCTTCGCTAGCTTGCCCCACGCCAATCGCCACACCCATCGCAGCGGCCACGCCAATTGCAGGGGCGCCACGGATGATCATCGAACGAATCGCCTCGGCCACTTCTTCGTAGTTCTTGCAGGTGACAAAAACCGTCTCGCGCGGCAGCTTCGTCTGGTCAATCATCACGACGCCCGCGGGCGTCCACTGAATGGTTTCTACCATGTTCCGGAAAGTTCCTTTTGATTGGCGATATATCCCAACATGAACGTCATGTTGTAGGCGGCATGCATTAAACTGGCTGATATGGTGGAGCCTGTCCAAGCTCGCATCCAGCCAAAGGCGCAGCCGGCCATGGTCAGCAGCAGCATGTGTTGCCAGTGCCATTCATACTGCGGACCGTGCATCAGCGCAAATGGCAACGCTGTGAAGAGAATGCCCAATGCCGTGCCGAAAGTGCGGGCAAACAGCGGAAAGAGGAAGCCGCGGAAAGCTAGCTCCTCGCACACCGGCATGACCGTTGTGGCGGCGATGCCGACCACTATGACGGCTAGATCCCCGTCCAACAATTCCTTCATCGGATCGGTCATTTGGGGCGTGCGGAGTAGGAGTCCAAAACCGGAAAGAGCAAAGGCCAGCGCGATACCGAACACCGCTGCTTTCCATTGGGCGACTTGAGACCCGACCATACCGAGACCCTCCCACACCGGCTCGTTGTATCTATTCTTCAGCACCAGATAGAGTCCAACGAAAAGCGTCACGTACAGCCCCGATTGCCCGATGATCAGAGCAACCGCTTTCGGCGCTCCGCGGAGTAATGCCATTATCAGGCCCGTAACCAACAGCGATGGAAGAACAAGGCCAAGAAAGATGGCAAGGTCCGAATAATTCCAGAACGGTTCTTTGATCCTCATGTTATCTCGATAGTTCGGGATGATCCGCAATCGAAAAGAGTGACGGAATCAAATTATAGCTGGCATGCATGACGCTTGCGGAAATCGTTGATCGGCTGGCAACCCGCATCCAACCGAAAGCGATCCCAGTAAGCAGCAAAACAAGAATTGACTGCCAAGCCCACGAATATTGCTGCCCATGAAGCAGCGCAAACGGGATGGCAGTGACGCCAACGGCGGGCCAGACTCCAAGGGTATCGGCTAACAAAGGAAGGACAAACCCGCGAAAAGTTATTTCCTCACAAACGGGCATGATGGTTGTCGAAGCAATTAAAATAAGCCACAATCCCAACTTAGATTCTAAGTATCCGGACACAGGCGTTACCGGGTCGGCGCTAGGCAGCAATGCCCCCAGCATCGAAACTGCAAAGGCCAGCACAACACCCGCCAGCGCAGCTTTCCAACTGGCGACGGCGCCCGGTACCCAAGCCAATCCGTCCTTGACTGACTTGGAATACTTCCCGCTAAGAACGAAGTACATCGCGCTGAACAAAACCAAATAAAACACCAGCGTTCCCAAATTCGCTTTGACGATTTTCGGCGCGGTCCCCATCACCATGACCAAGGCGCTCGCGGCATAGGCTGGCGCGATCAGCCCAATGCCTATCAGCAGATCCCAATAATTCCAAAATGGTTCGCTCAGTCGCATTGTTCAATCAGCGCAGCCGCCAATAAAGGAATCATGATCTCATGATGCCCCGTCAAGGAATATCCTTTGCCCCCGCTGCCAGCGTGGGGACGGTCAACTACATTCACCTTCGGCCGGTAATGTTGGATGAAGTCAAGGTTAACCGTCGTGAAGTTTTTCAGCTCGTGACCAAGGTTGCGAACAGAGGAGACAGCTTTCAAAAACACCTCGGGCATCACCACCGCCGAACCTAAATTGATGTAGGCGCCGCCGCCGTTCAGCTCCTTCACCATGGAGCAGAATAAGCGAAAATCCTGGTATGTTGACGCGCCAATCGCCGCGCCAACCGCTGCCGGGTGCGTGTGCGGGGTGTCGGTGCCAACTGCCACATGCACTGTCACCGGAATGCTCGAACGGTAAGCGCTAAGCAGGATACACTTCGACGCGAATTCCGGCTTGCCGCAGCTTTCCAGCTTATGGCCCAAGGCCTCTCCCATACCCAACCCACCGGCCGACCCTTCGCTAATTGCCTCGTTCATCCAGCGCCCTGTCTCTTCGGCCGACCCAAATGTTCCATCGGGCAACACCGCCTCGACGTCTTCGCTGGTCCAACCGGCTATGCCAATCTCGAAATCGTGAATCGAACCCGAACCGTTGGTGGAAAACCCGTGGCCCAATCCGCGACGCGCCAGATCCAGCAGAATGGGAGCCATCCCACACTTGATGACGTGGCCGCCATATCCCCACAGCACGGGTTTACCCTTGGCCTTGGCTTCCAGAATGCGATCCACCACGGCGCGAAAGGAATCACCTGCAAGGATTGCAGGCATCGAATCAACGAGCGATTTCAGGCCGCCGCCCTTTTCATAAGTGCGGGCAAAATCTTCCACGCGAACTTTGCCGCCTCGTGAAAATACGGAAATCGTCTTCAGACCGGCGAAGTCAATCGGCTGCTGTTTGTATTTGCTCATTTCTTATGCAAAACCTTCGCAAGAGCCTGAGCCGTGAAGCTGTCTTTATTGAGCACAACCTCTTCCGGCGTGCCCGTTACGATTATGTGTCCACCGCGGTCACCGCCCTCGGGACCCAGGTCGATGATCCAATCGGCGCACTTCATTACGTCAAGATTATGTTCAATGACAATCACGGAGTTGCCCAAATCCACCAGACGCGCCAACACATCCAGCAGCTTGCGCACGTCTTCAAAGTGCAAGCCCGTGGTCGGTTCATCCAATATATAAAGCGTCTTGCCGGTTTGCCGTTTGCTCAGTTCCTTAGCCAGTTTGATGCGCTGGGCTTCTCCCCCGGATAGGGTCGTCGAGGATTGCCCCAAGTGAATGTACCCCAAGCCGACATCCACTAACGTTCGAAGCTTGTTCTCGATGTTCGGAATATTCTCAAGAATACCCACCGCTTGCTCCACGGTCGCTTCCAGAACGTCGGCAATGGAATTGCCTTTGTACTTGGCCTGTAGCGTTTCGTGACCATAGCGGCGGCCTCGGCACGCATCGCACGTGACATACACGTCAGGCAAAAAGTTCATTTCAATGCGTTTGAGACCGTCCCCTTGGCAAGCTTCGCAGCGCCCACCCTTGACGTTGAAGCTGAACCTGCCAGGCTTGTAGCCGCGTTCTCGAGACTCGGGCAGCATGGCGAACAGATCGCGAATTGGCGAAAAGACGCCCGTATAAGTCGCTGGATTCGAACGAGGCGTGCGCCCAATGGGCGACTGGTCGATTTCAATCACTTTGTCGATTTCTTCAATGCCAGTAATCTTTTCGTGCTTGCCCGGTTCTGCTCGTGAACCCCAAACCTCCCGAGCCAAGGCCCGGTACAAAATGTCGTTCACAAGAGTCGATTTACCACTGCCGCTTACACCAGTGACCACAGTCAAAGCGCCTAAAGGAAATTCCACGTAGACGTTACGAAGGTTGTGTTCGGTGGCGCCTTCTACTGTGATCTTCTTCCCGTTGCCGGTGCGCCGCACGGTCGGCACGGGAATTGAAAGCGCCCCCGACATATACTGCCCTGTCAGCGATTTCCTGTTCTTGCGAATTTCCGCCGGCGTTCCCTCGGCAACCACATATCCGCCCAACCGGCCCGCTCCCGGACCCAGGTCAACAACGTAATCGGCCCTGCCGATAGTTTCCTCATCATGCTCTACGACCAGTACTGTATTTCCCAAATCGCGCAGATGCGTTAGCGTTTCAAGAAGACGGTCATTGTCGCGCGGGTGAAGGCCTATCGATGGTTCATCCAGAACATAAAGAACGCCACGCAGTTTCGACCCAATCTGAGTCGCCAACCGGATACGCTGAGCCTCGCCCCCAGAAAGAGAAATCGCCGAACGATCCAAGCTTAGATAGTCGAGACCAACAGCCAGCAAGAATTCCAAGCGGTTCTGAATCTCTTCCCGAATACGGCCGGCAATTTGTTCTTCACGCTCAGCCAATTGCCAACCGCGCGCCTCTTTAACCGCCCGCAGCAGCGACATGCCCGTGAAATCAGCAATAGTCGTATTCTTAACCTTCACTGCCAGGCTCGAAGCCTTCAACCGTTTACCGCCGCAATCCGCGCAAGTGATGGGTGACATATAAGACAAGACCCAATCGCCCAGAAATTCGCTATCTTGCGATTCCCTGTACAGGCTGTCGAGCAGCTTCAAGATGCCGGGAAATCCGACACCCCCATCCATCAGTTGTTCCTGATGGGTCTTCGAAAGCTTGTCGAACGGCTTGGAGACCGGAATCTTGGTGCGCCTGGCAAATTCATCCGTGCGGTTCCACACCGAACCGGAATTACCACCCGGGCCAAGACCTCCATCGAACAGCGGCTTTGCCGGGTCAACCACGATTTTCGCCGGATCAAACGACCAACGGCTACCAAGTCCGTTGCATGTGGAGCAAGCTCCGAAGGGACTGTTGAAAGAGAAGGAGCGAGGCTCAAGTTGCGGTACGCCTTCCCCGCAATTTGGGCAGGCTAGTTTCTGTGAAAAGAATTTCTCTTCGCCATCCACCACCGCGACAATTACTAACCCATTAGCCAACTGCGTCGCTGTTTGGAGGGAGGCCTCAAGACGCTTTTCCACGCCCGCCTTCAACAGCAGCCGGTCCACCACCACGTCGATGCTGTGGTTCTTACGCTTGTCCAACTGAATGTCTTCATCAAGCGAACGGAGCTCGCCGTCAATCCGCGCTTTAACGAACCCCTGCCGCGCCAGTTTCTCCAGTTCCTTCTTGTATTCGCCCTTGCGACCGCGCACGATGGGAGCCAGGATCATAATCCGCTCGTCCTGCTTCATGGCCAGGACTTGCTCCAAAATCTGTTCGCTCGATTGTTGGCGAATCTCAATGTGGCAATTTGGACAGTGCGGCACACCGATGGCGGAATATAGGAGCCGAAGGTAATCGTAAATCTCGGTAACAGTGCCGACCGTGGACCGAGGGCTGCGGTTAGTCGTCTTCTGCTCAATCGAAATAGCCGGCGATAACCCTTCAATCGAATCGACCTCAGGACGCTCCATTTGATCCAGAAACTGCCGCGCATAAGGGGAAAGGGTTTCGACGTACCTTCTCTGCCCTTCCGCGTAGATTGTGTCGAAGGCCAACGAAGACTTACCCGACCCGCTTAAACCAGTAAACACGGTTAGAGAATTTCGCGGGATGGATACGTCAATGTTCTTGAGGTTATGCTGCCGTGCGCCATGCACGGTGATCCTTTTGAGCAAGCTTCTATTGTAGCGTCATTCTGATTCAGTGGGCCTAATAGGGGCCATTGGTTTACCTGGTAGTAGTACTTTCTAACAACATCAAGCCCATCGAAATAGTGTTCCGCTTCGTTCAATAGGTAACGTCACAAGCGCCGGAATTCCGTCATCTAATTTCCTTTCAACCATTTAGATTAAGCTCGATTAGTCCTTTAACCCTGTTTGTTGAAATACTGAGTTCAGGTCCAAATTCGTGCCAAACGCCGAAAAAGCGACATTGAGGGCTGGAAAAAAGTTAAAATTTCTTTGCCATTGGTTCTATCGAAACTGCAGCCACGGAGAGATTAACGAACTGTAGGAAACCAACCTTATTTACGGATGTAAACGATTCAAAATAAAGCAGATAGTAAAGGATTGAAGGAACTAATCCTGAATGGCTAATCCGCCTGTGTACTGGAAAGAAACTTAAAGAACGCGTGCAAAGTACTGAAGAGATGCATTTAGCTTTGGTACCATCGCTATTGACGTATTAAGTTGTTCACATTACATTGGACGTGTTGTGTCGGAACAAAGAAGAACAAAACGCTTTCAACTGAACCTGCCAGTCGAACTGGTGAAGACGGGCTCAATCCCCGTCCACTTAACAGGTGAAACTCATAACATGAGCTCCGGTGGGGTGTTGTTTACCTCTCAAAGCCTCATGGAGGTCGGGGATCCCATAGAGTACTTGGTCACCCTTCCCTCCACTGTAAGCGCCGGAACCCAGGTTCGCATACGATGTATGGGGAAGGTGACTCGAACGGAGACGCGGGAAGAAGCCGTCGAACTAATCTCCGAACGCCCCTACCGCATCGCGGCGACACTGGAAAGGTACGAATTTATAAGAAATAAAGCAAACTAAAATTCGAGTTCCCCTGGGGGCCGCGAATTCGTGTACCATAGCAAAGAAAAGGCGAAGGAACATGAATCTCTCTTTAGGCTTCCCAGACGCGTCAAGTGATCCCTCCACTAGACCAAATTCCCCCGACTCAAGCTCTCCCGACTCAATTTCCAAGTCAGCATTAGATGACGTTTCTGAAAAAGTAAAGCAAGCCTTGGGCCGCCCCGCAGGTGTGGAAGGCGCTCTCAACCGTTTTCGTGAAGGGATGGGTGACGGCAATTCCCCGATTCGCTCCATTCATCATCAGCCCGCTAGAATTGGCCAAACCTCTCCCATTCCTCCTCAAGTTCCAGAAAAGCTGGCGCAAGCTTTAACCAAGCGCAACATCGGACATCTCTACTCGCATCAAGCCGAGTCGTTTGATCTGGCGACGGCGGGCAAGAACCTGGTCGTGGTTACGCCAACCGCTAGCGGCAAGACTCTCTGCTACAACTTGCCCGTGCTAAGCCACTTGATGACTGATCCTGGCGCCCGCGCGATGTATTTGTTTCCCACTAAAGCCCTCGCCGAAGATCAACTTCAGGAGTTCAACGGCCTGGTGGAAGCGATGGGCTCAGACATCCGGGCGTTCACCTACGATGGCGATACACCACAAGATGCCAGGCGTGCGATTCGCGAAAGAGCCAACGTGGTGTTCACGAATCCCGACATGTTGCACAGCGGTGTGTTGCCCCATCACACCAAGTGGGCCAAGGCTTTTGAGAATTTGCGCTACTTCATCATCGATGAACTGCACTACTACAGGGGTGTGTACGGCAGCCATTTAGCCAACTTGATTCGACGTCTGAAGCGCATATGCGAATTCTACGGATCTAAGCCGCAATTCATTTGCTGTTCTGCAACCATAGCCAACCCCAAGCAGTTGGCTGAAGCACTCGTTGAGCAGCCTTTTTCGCTGGTCGATAACAACGGTGCTCCGGCCGGTGAGAAATACTTCGTCTTCTACAATCCGCCAGTCATTAATCGCCAGCTTGGAATCCGCCGCAGCTATTTGCATGAGGCGCGGCGTTTGGCGATTGAATTTGTCGAAAGGGGCCAACAAACGCTCATCTTCGCCAATAACCGCTTGGCGACTGAGGTGCTAACCACCTACCTGAAGGATGCTCTCGACAAGCCACCGCGCGGCCCAGGCGCGGTGCGGGGCTATCGTGGCGGCTACCTGCCGCGAGAGCGGCGCGAGATCGAGAAGAATTTACGGGAAGGCAAAATCCGTGCAGTAGTCTCGACGAATGCTCTGGAATTGGGCGTGGATATCGGCTCGCTCGATGCCGTCGTAATGGCCGGTTATCCGGGAACCATAGCTTCCACTTGGCAGCGTTCTGGCCGGGCCGGAAGACGGCAGAATACATCGCTTGCCGTGCTCGTGGCTTCCAGTGCGCCACTCGACCAATACATCATCGAGCACCCCGAGTATTTCTTCAACCGCAGCCCGGAAAGCGCATTTATCAATGCCGACAATTTGGAGATTCTACTCAGTCACATGAAGTGCGCCGCCTTTGAGTTGCCCATCCGCGATAGCGAAAAGTTCGGGCCGCATGCGGTGGGCGACATGTGCCGTTTCCTGCAGGAACTCGGCGTGCTTCATCAGGCCGGAGAGCAATGGCACTGGACCAGCGATTCCTACCCGGCCGACGCGGTCAGTCTGCGAGCCGTTACGAGTGATAATTTTGTGGTGATCGATACGACGGGCGAGCCCAAAGTGATCGCCGAAGTTTCCTTTCCCGTGGCGCTGACCTCGCTCCACGAGAAGGCAATTTACCTCCACGACGCGCGGCAATACCAAGTCGAGAAGTTCGATTACGATAACCGCAAAGCCTATGTGCGAAAAGTGGAATGCGACTATTTCACCGACGCGATCGATTACACACAAGTGAAAATCCTCAACGAATTTGCCACCAAGCCGGTCAGTAGCGCCGCTGCCTTACATGGCGAGGTTCGGGTGAATACTCAGATCGTCGGCTTCAAAAAAGTGAAGTTCTATACGCTCGAAAACATTGGAGCAGGACACCTGTCTTTGCCTGAGCAGGAAATGCATACAACATCGTTCTGGCTGCATTTCCCCGAGCCCTTCCTGGCGGACTTCACCGACTTGACACCGACGGAGAAACAGAACGGATTAGTGGGGCTAGGCAACGGACTTCGGGCAGTGGCGGCCCTGTTGCTGATGTGCGACCCGCGCGACCTTTCGGTGGCGATTACAGAAAACCCATCGGAACTGATTCGAGGATTTGAACCAAATCTATATCTATACGACAACTACCCTGGCGGCATCGGCGGCAGTGCGCCTTTGTGGGACATGACCGAAAAGTTGCTGCAAGGAACAGCGGAACTGTTTGCACACTGCCCGTGCGAATCAGGATGTCCAAGTTGCGTTGGCCCGATTGGCGAAGTCGGTGAGCGTGGCAAGATTATCGCCAAACGAATCATCGCCGCTCTCCTTACTCCACTTAACCCCGGGGCATCGGGCAGCGTCACTTCAAATTCATAGTGATCCCAACCTGACTCGTGCCCGATCCGATTCGAAGCACCACCGGCGCGGCCTTACCGGATGTGGCGCTGCCCGGAATCTTCGCGTTTATCTGTAGAATTCCGTTTACCAGTCCAGGCGACGGACCAGCGTAGAGGATCTCCGCTGGAGCCCCTCCGATATCGACGGATACGGCGGGATTGATGATCGCCGCGGGCGTGGTGGCTATTTGGCCATCGATCGGTATGATCGAGCCGCTGAGTCCTTCCCCTGTTGCATAGAAGATCAAGATCTGCCCCTTGGCTCCGAAATTCTTGTCGTTGTTCAAGAACATCTTGCCAGTGGTTGCATCCACGATGAAGGCTGCAACCTGACCAGTACCTATCCCTGAAGTGGAGAAAATTGCCGGTGCAGTCGTTGCCAACTGAATCAGAATGGGAGGAGAGGCGACCGAGTTGTACTCAACCACCACGGCAATGGTGGCCCCAGGCGGAATTCCATAGGGAACGATGGCGCTGACTTGAGTCGCCGAGGTATAGAGGATGGTCGCCGCCGTGTTTTGAAAAAACACCCGCGTTCCGGCCAGAGAATTCTGAATGATGGGCTGCGTATTGTCAAACTCGGTCAGAGTTACCGGGCCCAATCCTCTTCCGAAAAATGTGACAACAGTACCCGGTGAAATGGAGCTAGGCGAATAACTGGCGGCATTTGTCATGGCTGCGATTACCGGCCCGTTCGTGCTTGCGGGAAGTTGCCAGACCGTTGAATCCCCGCCACCAGGGTTCGGGTTCGACGACACAATGCTGATGTTTCCCGGCGCCGTAAACAGGGCCGCCGGCAGGAGAATAGTTGCTGCCGTAATTCCAAGTACATTGCCCTTTACCGCCGCGCCATTGGCTCGAAACACCGTGTCCTTGTAGAAACGGATTCCATTGATCGTTACGTTAACGTCCCCCGAACCAACCGAAATCTGCGCCGGGAAAGTGGAAATTATCACTGGCAATCCAGGTTGAATAACAAGCGTGACAGCGATGCTTTTCTGTTTAGTTAGCGCGTCCGGCGTGCTGATTTGAATGGTCGCCTTATAGCTGCCTGGCGCAAGATCGGCTGTGACCACGCTGGCCGAAAGGGAAGCGGTAAAACCGGGGAAAATCACTCCTGACGACACAGGCAGACTCAACCAGCTAGCGCCCGTCACCGAAGCCGACCAACTTAATAAGCCTCCGGTGGTCCCCAAGTTTATCTGTTGGGAGGCCGATGCCGGGTCACCCAGTTTGTATGTGAAGGAGAGCGAGGCAGCGGCTATCGTCAAATCCGAAGGGGGCGAAAGCACCTGCAAAGTAACAGGAATGCTGAACGGAACCGGATTTGCGCCATCCGGGGTCACCACCAGCGTCTCGGTGTATATGCCAACAGGAAGTGTGGTGGGGTTAACGGCCACCTTAATCGAAACCGGCAAACGCCCGCTGGGTGGCGTTACCGTAAGCCACTGGCTAACCGGCGGTGAGACGGTAACCGAATTCACAACTGAAGTCACACCTGTAATCGTCGCGATTGCAATAGATTGCGCGGCGGGCAAGGTTGTCGCATTCGTCAATTGAGTGAAACTCAGACTAACTGGAGTGACCTTGAATCCTATCCCACTAGGGGTCTGACTCCAAAGACCGAATTGACTGAAGAAGAGAAGGAGGATTGAAATGCGGCTCACGGATTATCTTATCGGCAAGGCTGGATATCGTGATACCCTCTCCAAGTGTGGAAAAAGCGCTTAGTAATGATTCTGGTCACCTTTGTAGGCCTCTACGGATTTGCTACTTGCCTGCTTTACCTGGCAATGTTGCAAACTCCCGACACTTTCGGCGCAATCATGGCCAAAGTCCCCGGGGTTTCCATGATGATCCTCCCCTTCCGCCCGCTTTGGATGTCGGCCCGTGGAGGACGTTTATCGATAGGAGACAATGCCCCGGATTTTGAGTTGCCCATGCTCGGTGAAGGCAAGCTGGTGCATCTCTCAAATGAGTATCGAGAACAACCAGTGGTCCTCGTGTTCGGTAGTTACACATGACCACCCTTTCGCCGGGAGGTTCCCGCGCTTAATAAGCTCTATGACGATTACAAGGACCGCGTTGCATTCTACGTTGTTTACATCACCGAAGCTCATCCCACGGATCTGTGGCAAATGCAGGCTAACGTCCGGGATGGGGTTCTATTCCCGGCCGCGCGGTCAGACGAAGAACGAACCCAAACTGCCTCGGCGTGCGTTCGCAAATTGGGCATTCGCATTCCCGCCCTGGTGGATCGAGCCTCAAACCGGACCGAACAGGATTATTCAGGCTGGCCGGATCGCCTGTATTTGATAGGGCGTGACGGCAAGATCCGATTCAAAAGCGCTCCCGGCCCATTTGGGTTCGTTCCGCATAATCTCGAGCAAGCCCTTAAGACAATCATCTAACGATGTAATAGTAGGCCGAAGCTCGATCGGCGGGCGGCCGCCCAGGACGCCCTGCCCAGGTGTTGGAGACACCGCGAAGTCCAGTAATCCCGCGCTCTTCAATTAGCGATTATAACGATGTTCCCATGATATAATTTCACGCACGCAAAGTTCACAACCTAAACAAGAGGGGCTTAACTCATGAACCGCATCTCACGTCAATTTCTGGCGCTATGTTTGCTCGCATCCTCGAGCGTCGGACAGGAAACCCGATCCACTATTTACGGCAAAGTTCTCGATGCTCAAGGAGCCTCGATTTCTGGAGCCACCGTTATCATCCGCAATGCCGATACTGGCGTCACCACAACCTCCAAAACCAATGACACCGGCTACTACGAAGCCTCGCTGCTGCTTCCCGGCCAATACGAAATCACCGGTGAATTCAGCGGTTTCAAGAAGCTGGTTCACAAGGGCGTCACTCTGCCAGTGTCCAGTCGCCGCGAAGTGGAACTGAAACTCGAAATCGGCGGCTTTGCCGAAACTGTTTCAGTCACTGGGGAAGCTCCACTGCTCGAAGTCAATGCTGTCACGTCGGGCCGCGTACTGGACAACAAGTCGGTGATGGAATTGCCGATTATGGGAAACAGCGCCATTCTACTGGTGAAACTAGTCCCCGGCATACAAACGGGCGGAGTGAACAACTACCTGGCCCTGCACTCGAACGCCGGTGGTTCGGACTATAACGTTGGCGGCAATGTCGGTGGTAACTCATGGACGCTTGACGGATCGCCCAATCAGGGCCCTGGACGCCGGACAGCCTATCTACCCTACACCGACGCAGTAGCTGAATTCAAAGTGGAAACGTCGAATTTCGATGCGGCGATTGGGCAATCCTCCGGCGCGGCGATCACGATGATCTCGAAATCGGGTACCAACCAAATGCACGGCACAGCCACGTGGCAGCATTGGCAACAGCGCTGGCAGGGGACGCCATTTTTCACGAAGCAAACCTATTACCGGAATATCAACGCGGCGGAAGCAGCCGGTAATCATACGTTGGCCGAACAACTCCGCAATACCGACAAGCAGCCCACTGGCCGGTCCAATAATTGGGGCGCTTCGGCTGGCGGACCGCTAGTGATTCCCAAAGTCTATAACGGACGCAACAAGTTGTTCTGGTTCTTTACCTACAACGCGTTTAAAGACGTCAAGAACGAAGATCCCTCCACATTCAACCGCACCGTACCCTCACTCAGAGCGCGTCAAGGAGACTTCAGCGACATGTTAACCTTGAAGAACGCCGCCCTTTACCAGGTGTATGACCCCGCCACGGCGCGACCCGACCCGGCTCGCGCAACGCACATCATTCGAACCCCTTTCCCGGGCAACGTAATTCCGAAGAGCCGCTTTGCCAACCCGTCCTACGACGCCATCACCAAGCTCTATCCGAATCCCAACAACAATCCTCTCGATCCGCTTGCTGACCCGACCAACAATTATCTTGCGTCGCAGACGCCCTACAACTGGGATTACAAGGCCTACTCCAACCGTGTGGACTATCAGATCTCCGACAAGTGGCGTAGCTACGGCCGCTGGTCATTCAACGATTTCGGGCCGGAAGATCGTGGTGACTGGACTTACGAAAGCGCTCGCGGCCTAAACCTTGGCGGTTTGGTCCGCAATAACAAGGGCGCGAATTTCGACGTGGTTTACACGCAGAATTCCACAACCCTGTGGGATTTCAACGTAGCGTTTGAACAGTTCCGGGAGGGCAACATTCAACCGAAGGCGCTGTCCTATAAAGCCAGCGATATCGGACTGCCAACGTATATTGATCAGAAGGCTGCCGGACTGAATATCCTGCCATTAATGAACGTAAACGGCTACACCCAGATCAGCCCCGGCGGCATCACCAACTGGACCCGTACGCGCGGTCTCACCGCCAAGGCTGAAGTGAATAAGACTTTTGGTAGACATAGCATGCGCGCCGCATTTGATGTTCGCGATCAGTTCCGCACTGGCGGCGGCGGTGGCAACACATCCGGTAACTTCACGTTCAGCAACTCCTATACGCGCAAGGATGACGATGGCAATACACCTTCCTCCAACCTCGGTTTGGGTTGGGCGTCGTTCATTTTGGGCACGCCCAACGGCATAAGCGCGGCGACCAATGACACATTCGCCTTGTTCAACCCCTACTACGCGTGGTTCGTGCAAGACAGTTGGCGCTTCTCTGAAAAACTTACGCTGAGCATGGGTCTGCGCGTCGAGTATGAAAAGGGCGCGACCGAGCGTTATAACCGCCTGATCGGCGCCTTTGATCCGACGCTCGATGTTCCCATCGCTGCGGCTTCACAAGCGGCATATGCCAAGAACCCCATTCCTGAATTAGCCGCCGGCGCCTTCATCGTCAAAGGCGGCAATACGTACGCCGGTATTGGAAGCACGCCGCGCGCTCTGAACAAGAACGAGTTGATGTTCCTGCCCCGCGTTGGCGCAGCCTACAAAATGAACGACAAGACAGTAATTCGCGTTGGCTACGGAATCTACTTCGACACTTTGAATGTTCTCAACTTCGGAGTGGATCAATCCGGTTTCTCGCGCAGCACCAGCCCAACCATCACTAACAACTTCGGACAAACCTGGAATTTCCCTGACAATGCGAATCCAAACAACGGGAAGAGCCCGCTGGTTGATCCATTCCCGATCCGTTCCGATGGCACGCGCTTTGACGTTCCAACACGCGAACTGCTTGGCGTAATGGGTAAGCAAGGCCGTGGTTTCGGCTTTACCGACTATAACGAATCGCGGCCGAGGCAACAGCGTTGGCTGGTAAGTCTGCAGCGTTCGTTCGGGTCGAGCATGATGATAGACGTGCAGTATGCCGGCTCGCACTCCGATCGCATTCTGATCGGTCATAGCCTTAGCCCTTTACCCGAGCAATATTGGGCCTCGGGCAACGTTCGCAATGACACCATTGCCAACAACCTGAATGCCAACGTAACCAACCCTTTCTTTATCGGCAATTTCAATGCGAGCCAGTTCACGCCGCTGGTTTGGGCCGATATGAATACAAATGGATTCTTTACTTCGTCGACGATCCGCAAGTCTACTTTGTTGCGCGCGTTCCCACAAATGAATGGCGTCACCAACAACACGACCAATTCCGGATCGAACAACGTTCATGAATTCCGGTTGAACTTTGAACGCCGCTTTTCGAAGGGCTTCAATCTCAATGCAGGTTACACCGGGTTGAAGATTCGCGATCATGACTTCTATTACTACGAATACGACGCAACGCCCACCGAGCGTCTGTCGAACAACGGACGCCCGCATCGCTTCACGATGACGTCCATCTATCAGCTTCCTTTCGGCAAGGGACGCCCGCTTTTCTCAAACGTCAACAAGGCGGTGAATTACTTGATTGGCGGTTGGCAAACGGCGGCAACCTATGAATGGCAGCCAGGCCCGCTTCTCGATTGGGGCAATCCGTTCTACTACGGAAGCGATGTGAGCAATGTCGGCAACGTAAACCAGACATTCGATACGTGGTTCAATACCGCCGACTTCGAGAGAACTTCAGCAAAGACTGCGAACTCCTTCCACAAGCGGCAATTCCCCACGCGCATTGCGGGTATCAGGGCCGATATGACCAACCAATGGAATGCAAATATGGCGAAGAACCTTCCGATCAACGAACGGGTCAACATGCAGATGCGCCTTGATGCGTTGAATGTGGCGAACCGGTCGCAAATGAATGGACCGAGTACGGATCCGACAAATACGAACTTCGGTAAGATCACATCGCAATCAGCGGCCACCAACCGCTGGATCACCGTACAGTTGCGGCTGACGTTCTAATCGCCCATTCGGGTGAAGTGCCCCCATGCCGCACCAGAGTGGCATGGGGCTTGTTCAGTACATCCTGAAGTTGAACCTTGACCTCGCACTCGCGATATGCAAACCTAAGCCGTGAATGTGATTAGCTTGGCTACAATCAGGCAATTTGCAGACAAACATGCGGAGCAGCACGAGAGTTGGCCCGCTGGCACAAGACGGCTCGAAGTTGTCGGTGGCGTGACATTCACGAGGTTCGTATTTTGCTCCGGATGCTGATCAGTGGGGAAATTTATTGATCTTCAATATCAGGCGCAATTCGTACCGCTTGATCGTCAAAGTGGACTTTCAAGCGAATTTGGTAATGGTGAAGAGATCCTCACCCATTCCCAATACATGCGAGGAGGGTGGAAAAAATGGGCGAATTAGCGATTGATGACAGGAAATACTCCCGAGTCTTGGCGCGGACTCTTCCACGCATCATCGAAACGAACGAGGAGCATCAGCGCGCCTTATCGCGGTAGAAGCACTAATGGATGTAGGAGTTCGCCGCACTCTTGAAGAAAATGCTGTTCTGGAATTGATGGTTCGCCTCATTCAGGATTATGAAGCGAAACATCATCCCCTGCCAAATCCAACTCCCCATGAAATGCTCGTCTACCTCATGGAACAGCGAGGGCTCAAACAGGCGAATCTATTGGACATTTTTGCCTCAAGAGGCTACGTCTCCGATGTGGTCAATTGGCCAATTTCTTTCAAGTTTCAGTCGACGTCTTCGTCTGAGTGGTATCTATCGGCCCAGCGCTTTCGCCACTTCCGCAGCCAGTGCCGCCTCACCGCCGTTGCCCTGCAATATCAACAACCGTTCCGCAGTCAGATGAGCTAGTACAGGATTGCGGAACTGATTGTTGAACTCAGCGATGTTCCCGGCATCGAAACCGAACTTGGTGGACAGTTTCTTCAAAGCCTGATCGACTGCCGACGCCGCCGGACCCGTCCACACAAAATCCGCGTCTGACAAATGATGAAGCATATACTCGACCAACAGGTTGCCCGGCTCGCTCCAACTTCGAACGGCGGGTAGCCTGAATCGCCCCTGAGGGTCTTTGCCGAGATATCCGGCGCTCACCGCATCGACACCCGCCACAATGGCGGCAGTGCGAATCCAGTTCACTACCTTGTACTCATTGCCACTGGCCGGAGACGCGTGGGCTGACGCAACCGTCACCAGGAACTCGGCCGGCAATCCGCGTTTGATGATTTCCGCTAGACCTAGAATGTGATGCGCCCCGGTGCGGGAATCCCCTGCTCCGCCCCAGGCGTCCGTCTTGCCGTTGCCGCCGAAGTTGTATTCGGCGAATTCCGTTCCATCGGAGTTCCATTGAAACACCATGGTCTTCGCCCAATCGTGCCAAAGGGGCGCAGCTATCATGAGGTCTTCGCTGATGAAAACGTCCGGTCCGTAAACCTGGCGGTAGCCTTGGGCTAAGCTCAAAGCATTCGTTAAATTGAAAGAAGCGTGAACAGCAAGGCCCCCGGGATGAGAATGATGGCCGCCAAACCCACTGCCAGGAGCTGAAGTGTATGGTTGAGGGAGCTTGGGACACTCACCTGCTTCGTCGCGTAGTGGAGGAAATACTCCGTTCAGCATGCGGTCGTCTATCGTGGAAGTGATCAAGCCTTCGTTTTGCAACTTCTTTAGGATCGCCTCTTTCTTCTGCACAGTGAGCACCGCTTTTGAGGTGACGCAAACGTCCGGGTCAACGAGGATCGACGTCGTGTTTGCTCGCAACTTGCCATCTTGAATCCGCATAGCCTGGCTACGCAAATAAGAATGAGCCTGCTGAATTCTTGGGGAGCCAGCCGAGAGCATAACGGCCCGCGCATTGCCTTCTCCCATCTTCGATTGATCGGCGGCCCCAGACAGCGCCGCCACGGGGACGACTACCAGAACCCATCGAAACAAAGTCATGTTATTTCCCCGAATAGTAGAAGTTGGACACCGCAAAAGAGTCGTCACCAGGAAGGTAGAGTCCGAAACGGCCAGCTGAGAAATCTCGTCCCGCGGCGTCCACCGAGTCAATCTTCTTCCAAGCTGAACCATCGAGCAGTTCATTGACGATCTGGCCTTGCGAGATCCGTAGTTGGACCGTGATGCTACCTTTGATGTTTAATTCACATGGTGTCTTAACCTCATTCGATTTACCATCGACATATTCCTTGCGAATGAAGTCCTTGCCATCCATTTGATAGCGGACGAAGTTGCTCGCGTCTCGGAACCCGGCGAACCATTCCAGGCGTTTTCCTTTCACAAGAGACAAGCTGAACCGCACGATCCCGGACACAGGCCGTCTGGCAAGAAACACAAAATTGCCACCTTTCTTCACGCGCCACCCACGCTGTTCGCTCCAGTTTGTCTGATCCTCCCAAAGGGATAGAAACGGATCCCCGCGTTGCGTCACAATGGTTCCGGGTGGAGTAACGGGTGGCATGGGCACGGGCTTTGGGTTTTCGCGCAAGGCCGGAGGCAGTTCAATTTTTGAAGGAGTTGGCGGTACGGCCACTGCGTTGCGGTTCAATTGGAAAACCAACTCCGTCTGCTCGCCCCTTTTGATCTCCGTTTTCACGGCAAATGGCGTCGCGGTAAATTGCCACTTTGCCAAACGAACTCGTAGCGGCCCCACAGCCCGATTCTTGATCTCAACCTTCCCCTTCTTGGTCTTCTGCCAGTACTCACTGTCGTCAAGGAAAACCGTCGCATCGTCCTCATTTGATTTCACCAGCAAGCTACCGATGTTCGGATCGAACCGGACAAAAAACAGCAACACCGGCTGCGAACCAAGGGAAGCCGTCAATTTTTTCTGCCTCTGCCCTTCTTCCATTACGAAGGAATGGTCGCCGGCTTGGAGGTTGACCAGTTGCAGGCCACGAGGTCCTACTTCACCCATCGGATTCCCGTCCATCTGCAGGGTCACGGGAGGTTCGTTGACGTACAGGTATCCCTTACCCTCGGAATATCCCATCGCCGAGGCAAATAGTGAAACCGCGGTTATTGGAGAAGTCAGTTGCGGAGCCGCTCCCGGGCTGGATTCGAACTCAAACTCGGCCGACCCTTTGGCGGAACGCAATTCTATTTTGTGTTTCCCCGCCGAAATGCGGTCCACTCCTAGCTGGCCGTCTTGCAACAGGCCGACACTTTCCCCGTCAAGCGTCACTTTACCTGCTGGCAGATCGCTGAGAACGCGCACCCCCATGGTTTGAGGATCCATCGTTAAGTCGATGGTGATCGGCACGCCGGCGGAAAGGTTCACCGTGGAAACGCGCGGCTCGTAGCCAGGAAGGAAGGCCTGAATCTGGTGCTCACCTTCAACTAATTCAAGCGTGCAATCGGAGGTGCATTTGACCTCATTGTTGATGCGAATGGAGGCGCCAGGCGGCGTGGTGTGGACCTCTAGAGAGGAGGTCATCAAGGCGCGAGTTTTCTTCTTAGCCTCTTCTTTGGGGGGAACGGGAAAAAGCCCGGCAGCGAGGATCAACAGGCCCACGGCTACTCCGGTCGCTAGTTGCCAATTAAACTTCGAAGGCCCCGGCGGACGGGGCCGGGGCTCTTCGTGGGTTTCAGTATTTGGGGCTTGATCCATTTCTTGGAAACGACTTCTACAGTCTAGTTTACCCGTAGTGGGCCTAAATCTGTTTCAATATAGAATTGTCCGCCAAAGAATGAGAGTCGCCATCGACAGTACACCCCTAACCGTTTCAAGTGGCGGCATCCCCAGGTACACTTCGGCGCTCTCAAAAGCGCTGGCTGCGGATTTTCCGGAAGACGAATTTATTCAGTTGACGGATCAGGGACGCGAAGGGCTGAGCAATTTGGAGAGGCGCTGGTGGGCGTATGGGTTGCCGAAACAATTGCGAAGGTTGAAGGTTGACGTTTTCCACGGCCCCGATTTCGCGGTCCCGTATTTGCCCGTTTGCCCGGCGGTGATGACCGTTCACGATCTTTCCCCATGGATGAATCCGGCTTGGCATCATGGCGCTGGGCGCATTCGCCGCCGAACGCCGTTTTTGCTCAAGCTGGGCTTGGCGACCATGGTGATTACTGATTGCGAGGCCGTGCGCCGGGAAGTGATGGCGCGTTTCCGGCTTCCGGCTGAGCGGGTGGTGGCCATTCCGCTGGCAGCTGATGAGAGCTTTCGACCTGCGGAGACACCGGCTAAAGAACCATATTTCCTTTTTGTCGGCACGCTTGAACCACGGAAGAATATTCCGTTTTTGGTTGAGGCGTGGAAGCGGCTGTACGCGGAGATTCCTGTAAAGCTGGTGTTGGCCGGCAGGCGGCGCGCCGATTGCCCGCCGATCAAACCGCACCCTGAACTTGAGATCATCGGGGAAGTGACCGACGCCTCGTTGCCCGATCTTTATTCGGGAGCTCTAGCGGTTGTGTATCCGTCCCTGTACGAGGGTTTCGGGCTTCCGGTGTTGGAGGCGATGGCCTGCGGGACTCCAGTGATAGCATCGCGCGATCCAGCATTAGTGGAATTGGCGGGCGGCACGGTGATCCATTGCGACGCGGATGACGCCGGTCAATGGGTGGATGCCATGCGCACCATGATTGTCAATGAGAACCGCAGAAGCCAGTTGCAGCAGGCAGGTCTTCAACGATCCCGTGAATTTTCGTGGCGACGCACTGCCACGCTGACTCGTGAAGTTTATGTTGAAGCCATCGCCCGTTTTCGGAGGCGCAGCGGATGAGGGCCTTGATGATATCCCCTGAAGCACCTTATCCAGCCATCGGGGGAGGCGCTCTTCGAACCGCTTCCTTGGTTGAGTTTTTGGCCCGCCGCTATGAACTGGATGTGATCGTTTTTGCGCAGCCGGAAAATGCCAGTCCGGCGACGCATTTTCCAAAGGGGTTGGTTAAACACGTCCATACGATTCCGTTGATCCACCATGGGCGCGATTTGGTTTCAAAGGTCTTGAGAAATGCAATGCGGTTGCTTCGCGGAGTTCCGCCCTTGGTGGACCGCTTCCAGGGGTATGAAGATCAGATCGTAAAGGCGATAGGGGCAGCGCAGTATGAAATGGCGGTTTTCGAGCATCTATGGTGCGCCCCGCTGTTGAGGGTGGTGAAGCCCCACGCGAAGCGCACTTGCCTGAACCTGCACAACATCGAATCCAATTTATTCGAAAGCTATGCGCGCACGGACCGGTGGCCGGTTTCGATGGCGCATCGTCGATGGGCGTCATCGTGTAGAAGCATCGAACAGAACCTGCTGCCACAGTTCGATTCGTTGCTGACCTGCTCGGAGACGGACTCCGCTTCGATTGCGGGGTTTACAAAACAAACGTTCGCGTTTCCAAATTCAATTCCGCGTGTTCCATTACCTCAGACAGCAAAGTCATTCGATCTGGTATTTTCCGGAAACATGGAATATCCGCCAAATAAGGCCGCTGTGGGCTGGTTTGCGAAAGAGATTTGGCCGCTTATTATAGCCGCCAGACCGGATACAACCTGGCGGGTCGTTGGACTGCATCCGGATTCCATACGGTCTATGGTGGCGAATGACCCGAGGGTTGAGGTTACCGGCCCGGTGGAAAACGCAGTGGAGACTTTGGCCTCGGCTCGAATCGCGATTGTTCCGTTACGTTCTGGGAGCGGCACGCGAATCAAAATACTGGAGGCCTGGGCGGCGGGCCTTGCGGTAGTGTCCACTAACCTTGGGGCTGAGGGACTGGCCTGCGCTGCTGGGAAAGAGATTATTCTGCAGGATACGGCTGTTAACTTCTCCCAATCGATATTAAAGCTCCTCAACGATCCAACCGCTGTGGCGCAACTTGGAAGCGCCGGAAGGTGTTTATACGAAAGGGATTACACGTGGCAAGCTGCTTGGGAGAAACTGGAGTCAGCGAAGTTGTTTGCTGCCGGGGACTAGGAGTTGCCGCCCACGGTCTTAGTCAAGGGCTATACTAAAGGTAGGGCATGCGTTTTTGTGTGGATGCACACGCCATAGGGCGCCATTTAACGGGGAATGAAGCATATGTACGGAATCTCCTTAATGGGTTCGCGGCGTTAGACGACAATTCGGAATTTGTTGCTTACGTTTCTGCGCCTGGGGCCGAAGCCTATGTTCCGTCCTCGATTGAGACTCGGAAAACATCGGACAATCCCTTCATTCGATTGGGCTATGACTTGTCGCAACAAGTACGCAGGGACGGAGCTGACTTACTGCATGTACAGTTTACCGCTCCCCTTGCCTGCCCTGTGCCAGTGGTTGTCAGCGTGCACGACGTCAGTTTCCTCGAGCACCCTGAGTTTTTCACGAGATCTCGACGATTGCAGCTTCAATACACGGTGAAGCGGACCGTCAACAACGCATCAAGAGTGTTGACACTGAGCGAGTTTTCAAGGCAAGGGATAGCACGGGCTTATGGACTGGATCCGGCGCGGATTGCTGTCGTACCGGCCGGGGTTTCGGCTTCGTTCCATCCACAGCCTCGGCAATCATCCAAGGCATTCGTGGAGGGACGATTCAAAGTTCCAGGGCCATTCATCCTCACAGTCGGGGATTTGCAGCCCCGCAAGAATCAGATCGGCCTAATTCATGCTTTTGAAGAGTTGTTATGCGCCTATCCTGAACTGCCCCATCATCTGATGCTTGTGGGCAAAGAAACCTGGTTCGCACCGCACGTGCACCAAGCGGCGAAAAAGTCGCTTGTGAAGGACCGGATTCACTTCACCGACTACGTAAGTGAAAAAGAATTGATGGAACTCTACAGTGCCTGTGAAATCTTCGTATTCCCGAGTTTCTACGAAGGCTTTGGACTTCCCATTCTGGAAGCGATGGCTTGCGGACGGGCTGTAGCTTGTTCCAACACATCGGCCATGCCAGAGGTTGCCGATTCCGCAGGGTTGCTATTCAATCCCGACTCGACCGGTGAGATTGTACGGGCCATGCGCGATCTGCTGTTGAATCCCGAGCTTCGGCAACGGATGGAGCGGCTGGGGCAAAAGAATGCGGCTCAATTTTCCTGGGCCCGGACGGCGCAAATGACGCTTGAGGTTTATCACGAAGCGGTGGGCGAAGGCCAAGGAACACGCGCGAAAAAAGCAGCGGCAGTACAATCATGAAAACCCTTTGCGCTTCTGTTGCACTTTTCATGTTGGCTGTCGCGCCCCTGAGCGCAGCCACGGCGAAGACCGGCCCTGAGGTGTTGCGATATCAACTGAACTGGCCGGGCGGAGTACCGCTTGGCGAGGCGCAGCTGAAGACGATCCCCGTTGATGGCGACTGGAAACTTGAATTGACCCTTGATGCGTCGATTCCCGCGTTTCAGGTTCTGGACCGGTTCAATTCGTCGGTCAATGAGAAGTTTTGTAGTCTTGAATTTTCTCGGGATACGGTGCATGGCGCGAGGAAATCGAAAGAGACCACTACTTTTGATTTGGCCGCAGCCAGCGCCAAGAGGAAAACTGAGGGCGGCGGAACTAAGGAGTTCAATACCGTATCCTGTCCCCATGACGCGCTTGGTTTCTTGTTTTTCGCGCGCCAAGAACTTATAAAAGGGCGCGTGCCAGGAGCTCAAATAATCTACTATGGTGGCCCGTATGACTTGCAGTTTGAAATGTTGGGGAGTCAGGCCATTTCGATTGGAGGAGCGGAGATGCAAGCCGACAGATTCCGCGTTAGCTTCAAGGGGCCAGTGGCTAATTCCACGTTTGAAATATTCTTCTCTAAGACTGTGGCTCGCACCCCTTTGTTGATTAAAGTACCCTTCACACTTGGCACGTTTTCCATGGAGTTAATGCCCTGAAGATCGCGTTCTTTTCCCCCATGCCGCCCACGAAGAGTGGCATTGCGGACTATTCCGCCGTCCTTGTTGATCATCTGAAGCAAATCGCGGAAGTGGATGTATACACTTCAAAGCCTGCTTTGTTTGAAGCCAAGAAATACGACGTCTTGTTGTACCAAATAGGTAACAACCCCCACCATGAGTTTGTTTACGAGATGGCCATGGAATATCCTGGCACGGTGGTGATGCATGAATCGAATCTGCATCATTTGATTGCCGGGCTGACCATTAAGCGCAACGATTGGGATACTTATGTTCGCGAGTGCGAACATGATGGCGGAGCCGGAGCGTTGGCTTTCGCCGAGCGCGTTCGCAAGCTGGAAATCGGTCCGGATTACGAGGGCGTGCCAATGATGCGCCGAATCCTGCAGAAATCAAAAGCGGCTATTGTGCATAGCAAAGCCGTGGAAGGAGATCTGCGTAAGGCCGGCTTTACGGGGCCGGTGGCGCGCATCCCGCATGGCGCTTGGCTACCTGATTCCGAGCGAATGGCCTACCGCGACAAGCTGGGGCTGGACGAGGCGACTCCGCTAATCGGCGTGTTTGGATTCCTGAAACCTTACAAACGCATCGCTGAATCATTGCGGGCATTTCGGCGTCTGGTGCGCTTGCGGGACGACGTCAAAATGATTCTGGTGGGGGAACCCCATCCTGAATTCCCACTTGCGGAAATCATCCGCGGTCTGGGACTTTCGCGCCATGTGCGCATGATGGGATTTACGCCACCGGAGGACTTCGCCGGTTATATTTCGGCGGTGGATATCGTGCTGAACTTGCGCTTTCCGACCGTTGGCGAGAGTTCCGGAACCTTGCTGCGCTCGCTTGGATTGGGTCAGCCTGTGTTGGTCAGCAACGTCGGCAGTTTTGCCGAATTTCCTGATTCGGTTTGTTTGAAAGTTCCCGTGGATGCGCGCGAAGAGGATACGATTTTCGAGTATTTGAATCTTCTGGTTTCACAACCGCAGTTGGGACGCAATTTAGGGGCGAGGGCTCGCGAGTGGGTGGCCGAGGAATGCAACTGGGGCCTGGCTGCGCGACGATACGCGGATTTCCTGACCGCTGTGCGAGATGAGACGCCGTGGCAACAGCCGGAAGAGAAGCTGCCCGAGCAATTAGAAGAGGCGCTGGCTGAAATCGACCCGGAAATTGAGCCACCGAAACCTCCGGCGAAGGTTGAACCGGAGTACATACTGGGGTGGAGTAACGAGTCTCGTGATTACGCCGAGACACATATTACGCGGCTTGCTAAAACCTTGGACATTACTCCGCGCGGCGGTCCTGATGATCGCATTTTGGAGATGGGCGCGTACCTACAGATCACCCCTTCGCTGAAAACGAAGCTTGGCTATGGCGAAGTGCGCGGCTGTTATTACGGCGAGGCAGGGCACACCGATCCCAAAACGGTGGAGAGCGATTCCGGCGAAGTTTTTTCGTGCGACGTGGACCTGTTCGACGCCGAAAAAGACCCCTTCCCTTACCCGGACGAACATTTCGCAACGGTGCTGTGCGGCGAACTCATCGAACACTTGCCTTCTGACCCGATGCACATGATGAGCGAAGTTAACCGCATCCTGAAGCCAGGGGGACACTTCGTTTTGACAACGCCCAATATCGGATCCATGAGGGCCATCAAAGCAATTCTTGAGGGCTATCATCCGGGATTTTTCCCCGCTTACATCCGCCCCTCGAAACCCGGTGAGGAGGTGGAGGCGCGACACAATCGGGAATACACGCCGCGGGAAATCCACCGTCTTCTGAGTGATGCCGGATTCGACGTAACGTTGCTTGAGACTGGACCCTTTCTTGATGAACCCCAACCGGGCCACGGCTGGGTGAAACACCTTCTTGAGCGGTACCAGCTTTCGACCGATCTGCGCGGCGACGGAATTTACGCGGTGGGCCGGAAGAGTGGTCCAATCAAGGCGCGATACCCGTCGTGGCTTTACGATGGGGGCGAATAGATTTATGTCTTGGCTTGGGCAAGGAACTTGCGTCGCGAAAACGAACTCGTTGGAAGTGGACGTAGAGTTGCGGCCGGCTTGGCGGAAAATCTTTCAAAGCACCGGTCAAGCTGCTTTGTCCTATCAAGCCTATGAACCGGCAACTGGAGCGTTTCTATTTGAAGGAGAGTGGGAGCCGGTGGATGAAGCTGGCCGGCGAACCTTAACGATCCCGGCGCCTGCCGAGGACGGACTCTATCAGTTCTGGATTAGCCTAGTGCATGCAACCGATGGTTGGGCATATGAGCGTGGGCAGCACTTTTTATTGGTAGACGCTGAGGTTTCGGCTGGCGCGATCCGCGTTTTGCGGCAGCGACTGACATCGATGAGACGCTTACGGTTGAGCCTGTTGCCCAAGACGCTATTGCGGGCCTTAGCGGCCCCCTTTGTGACGATTGGGCGCAACTGGAGCCTGATACAAGCCATGGTGGAGCGGGATATCTATTCGCGCTACAAAGGATCGTTTGGGGACATTTTCTGGACATTGCTGCAGCCAATTTTGTTGATGGCCACTTACTTTTTCGTCTTCAGCGTGGTGCTCCATTCCAAGTATGAAGGGGACCCTGGTCCGGCCGGTTACGCGTTGTTTTTTCTTTGTGGCATGATGCCATGGCTTGCCTTTGCTGAATCGATGGCGCGCGCGCCGTTCATTGTGTGGGAACATCGGAATTTTGTAAAGAAGCTGCTTTTCCCGGTGGAAATTTTGCCGGTGAACATTACGCTCTCCGGTTTGATTACCGGAGCCCTCGCCTTCATTGTCTACCTGTTTTTCATGATGGCGGCCAAGGGACATCTGCAGTGGTCCATGACTTGGCTGCCGGTGGTGATCATTCCGCAGATCCTGTTTACGATGGGGATGTGCTGGCTGATGGCGGTGGCTGGGGTCTTCATCCGTGACCTTACGCAAATCAACGGGTTTATTCTGACGCTGTGGTTCTTTCTGACCCCAATTTGCTATTCCGATAAATCATTGCCTCAGCAGGCAATGCCCTTGTTCCGGCGCAATCCGATGTACGCTTTCGTGCGCGGCTACCGGTTAATCCTGCTGGAAGGCCGGGCTCCGGAGTTTGAACCGATGCTGAAGATGACGATCTTTTCAATCTTCCTTTTCTTCTTCGGACATTGGCTGTTCAAACGAATGAAGCGGCAGTTCCCGGACATAGTTTAGATGACAAGCGGCCTTGCGTTTGAAGACCTAGCTGAACCGAACGATTGGTTCTGCCTTGGATTGTAGGGAATGCTTCTCAAATGCTTTCGACCGCTCCGGGTAATCGGAACGATAGTGGCCACCTCGGGATTCTTTGCGGGCTAGTGCGCCTTGGGCTATTAAACTAGCCACGAGATCTACATTGCGCAGTTCGTAATCGGGGCGACCGGCGGCGGACTTTGGCTTCATGGCTACCGCCAATTTGGACAATGCGGCTTGCAGGCCTTCCTGATTTCTGACAAGGCCGCATTGACGCCAGGCGATGGTGCGGGTCTCCAGTTCGGAGATCTCAGGGAATAGTTCGAGCTCTGGTTCGGCTCCAGCAAGGTGGAGGGCTTGGGCTTCAGCCGCCATTCGGCGGGCAGCACGCGCCCCGTATACAAGTCCTTCGAGTAAGGAGTTCGACGCCAAACGATTAGCGCCGTGAACGCCGTTGCTGGCCACCTCACCGGCGGCATAGAGGTTGGGAAGAGTAGTGCGTCCTTCGAGGTCTGTCGTTATGCCGCCCATGGCGTAATGAGCCGCGGGATGCACGGGAATTGGCTGCTGGGACATATCGAGACCGTAGGCCTTGCAAGTTTGAAAGATCCTTGGAAAATGCGATTTGGCAAAACCTGCCGGCCAATGGCGCATGTCGAGAAAGACATGTGGATCGCCGCGCTTTTCGAGTTCGCCGACAATGGCGCGCGAAACCTGATCGCGGGAATTGAGCTCATTCGTAAAGCGGTCCCCGGAGGCGTTGATGAGGTAGGCTCCGTCGCCTCGCAAGGCTTCGGAGAGCAGAAACCGAGGTGCGCCTTCGACGTGCAAGGCGGTGGGATGAAACTGAACGAATTCGATATCGCGGATTTCAGCGCCGGCTCTCCATCCGATGGCGACACCATCCCCGGTGGCCACGTGGGGGTTGGTGGTTTCGAGGAACACGCGGCCTAATCCGCCGGTGGCAAGCAGAGTGGCGCGGGCGTGTATGGCGATGGGGCTATCGCTCAAGGCGACGGCGCCGGTGACACGGCCTTGATGCACTAACAGATCGGTGACGGCTGAGAAGCTACGAAACGTGATGTTAGGTTGCTTGACGGCGTGGAAGTAGAGCGCCCGGGCGATTTCGCGGCCAGTGGAATCGCCGTGTGCGTGCAGGATGCGGTTGCGGCTGTGAGCGCCTTCGCGCCCGAACATAAGTTCGCCGTCCTTACGATCGAATTCGGCCCCCCATTCAATTAGTTCTTCGATGGCGGATGGAGCTTCGGCGACCAGGGCCCGGACCGCTTCGGGATCGCAAAGCCCGTCGCCGGCGGAAAGGGTGTCTTGTTCGTGAAGCCAAATTTCGTCATCGTCGCTTAGGGCTGCGGCGATGCCGCCTTGGGCGTATTCGCTGGCCGATTCTTTGAGGCTATCCTTGGCGACGACCAGCACTTTGCCATGCGTGGACAGTTCGATTGCCGCCCGAAGGCCCGCGACGCCGGCTCCGATAACGAGGAAGTCGGTTTCAATAGTTTCGTGATAGTTTCGGGTACTCAATTCATTAACATGGTACAAAAAAAGGTATGCCCTCCCACGCGGTAAAAACCAATACCGCTTCTTATCAATGTCATGTTGAGCGCGGAATGCTTGCGAGAGTGCGCGATTTTTTGCCCGCCAAGCACGGTAAGTTGTTTGTTGTCACAACGGAGGACCTGTGGCGGTTGCATGGAGACAAGCTGACGGGACAGTTTCCTTTCGACGTGCTGTTTTTTCCGGGCGGGGAAAGCCGGAAGCGTCTTTCCGAAGTTGAAGCGCTGGCCGAGCAAATGTTGGCGAAAGGAGCGGATCGCTCCTCGGTGGTGATCGCCTTTGGGGGCGGAATTGTTGGTGACCTTGGTGGATTTCTTGCGGCAAGTTTCATGCGTGGCATACCGGTGATTCAGGTTCCGACAACTTTGCTGGCCCAAGTGGACGCTTCCATTGGAGGTAAGACGGGCGCGAATCTAGTGGGGGGCAAAAATCTTTTCGGAGCGTTTCATCAACCCGCGGCGGTGCTGGCTGACCCGGACGTCCTGCGAACGTTGCCCGTGAGGGAATATCGGGCGGGATTGTTTGAGGTGGTAAAGACAGGTATTATCCGCAGTCCTGAGCTATTCGAGTTATTGACCAAACATCGCGATAAAGTGTTAGCGCAGGAACCCCAAGCCGTTGAGCAAATGATTAGCGAATCGGTGCGGATTAAGTGCGAGGTAGTGACGGCCGACGAGAAGGAAGGCGATCTGCGACGCATCTTGAATTTTGGACATACTATTGGGCACGCACTTGAGGCGGAGACGCAATACTCGCGTTTCCTGCACGGAGAGGCCGTCAGCTTCGGCATGACGGCGGCGACGCATCTGGCTCAATCGACAGGCTTCCTTGATGGGGCAACGGCGGAGCGCGTGCATGGAGCAATCGACATGTATGGCCCAATTCCTTCAACGGCGGGGATCGAACCAACGAACCTGTTGGGTCGACTTGCCAAGGACAAGAAAACGATTCAAGGTTCGGTGCATTTCGTGTTGCCTACGGCGATCGGACGGGTCAAGATCACCTCTGGACTCTCGGAAGATAAAGTGCTGGAAGCGATCAAAGCAGCGTTGGCATGAGCATTTCTAGCGGTACAACGCCAGAAGGGACACAGACCGAAGAGGAGGCCTCACGATGGGTACGTGGGATGTTTTCCGAAGTTGCCCCAAGGTATGACCTTCTAAATCACCTGCTATCGGCCAACATAGACAAATATTGGCGGAACCAGACCGTGGCGCGACTAAAGCCGTACCTAAACAAGCCCGACGTGAAGGCTTTGGACATTTGCTGCGGAACGGGAGACATGACGATCCTGCTTGAAAAAGCGACAAGCGTTCCGGCGCTGGGAAGCGATTTCTGCCATCCTATGTTGATTGAGGCGGGAAACAAGTTTGCCGCGGGACGATTGAAGTCACCACTGTTTGAAGCCGATGGGCTAAGGTTGCCCCTGCGTGACTGTTCTGTTGATGTTGTCACCGTCGCCTTCGGGTTTAGGAATTTCGCAAACTATCGACAGGGAATCGAAGAAATGTTGCGCATCCTTAAACCGGGCGGAGTTGCAGCTGTATTGGAATTCACGCAACCGCCGAATGCTGCGTTTCGATCCGTTTACAACTTCTATTCCACCAAAGTGCTTCCTATAATCGGGGGGGTGATTTCCGGCTCGCCCAAGGCGTACAAATATCTTCCGGAATCGGTGCGCAAATTCCCCGCCGCACCTGAGCTTGCTCAGGATCTGAGCGCGGCGGGCTTCCGAACGGTGCAGTACCACTACATGACTTTCGGCGTCGTCGCCCTTCATATTGCGGCTAAATAGAAGAGATGCGGGGCGCGATTAACCCGTGTCCTTTAACGGCGCTCGGAGCGGAATAGAGCTAGCCCGACGAGGGCCGCGCCACTCAACAAAAAGGTCGCCGGTTCTGGAGTGGGGGCACCAGCGCCAGCCGACCTAAATGCAACGTCCAGCGTATCGACGCCAAAGTCGTTACCACCGGCGATAGCATTGTTTAGGGAAATTTCCAAAACAATTGAAGAGCCAGTGACACCGGCGAAATCCACTGATTGCAGGACCCAAGCAGCAGGAGTAGGAGTGGGAGGAGGAAAGGATCCCCCAGCCAAATTCGTGTCAAATGATCTTGTTCCAAGCAATGTCGAGGTGACTCCATCGTACACGTTGATACTTAAGTTAGCCGGATGTTCCACGAACAACCCTGTGAAGTAACCGGAGAAAGTGCCTGAATTAGCGCCGCCAGTATTGACAACTTGAGAATATATTCGACCGTTGTTGACCGCACTTCCGTTCACAATGAGAAAGTTTGAACCCGTTCCCGATTGCGCAGTGGTTGGGGCCCAGAGTCCGTGGCAATTGTTCGCGTTGGGGCCAACCGACCAGCTGCCTTCGGCATACATCTGAGTGTTGCTTGTACAAGGGCTGGGGAGAATTGGAATATAGAGAGCCGAATTCATGAGTCCGCTCTGGCCTTGGCCGGAGCCAGTCAGTGCGTTCGAGTCAAATGATTGAACGAGCGTCGCATGAGCGCAAATGGAAAGAAAACTGATCACGGCTAGACTTTGAATGGAGCGGGGAAAAATTGACATACTGATTGATGCACCTTGAATTTTTAATTTTCAGAACAGCGACGAGCTACCGTGAACCTCTGAGTAACCGCACCTCGCTGCTACAGTGCATTTCGACTTAAACCGGTTCAGTAATAGTTTTTTCTCCAGATTTGACGCGTGTTGCCGAAAGAGAAATTCGATCAAACTCGGCGTTGAGAAACGCCAACTCCCTAAGCCGTTGATAAAACGATTCGCCCCACAACAAAAGCAACGGAAAAACGGGGAGTGACGGAACAGACAGCCTTTCTTCGAAAGTTACCCTTTTGGGAAAATCAAACGCTTGCGATAACGAAAAAAGATATCATTTCGTCATGTCCCCGTTTTTCGGAGAGGTAGCCATAATGGGGTAAGCACTTCGACTAGCCCTCTCAACCCAACATGCTCACAGCTTAGCTCTGGGAAGACTATGGTTAAGCCGTCGCTGCGCCCCAATTCGCGAGCTTTAGTCCGCACAAAGCTGTTTCACACAGGATTTGGTTCTTCTTCGTAATATGCATCATAGGAATCCCTATCGATGGGGCCAGGCATCAGTATCGGTGCGCCGATGCGCTAAGTTCGCGGGTGATGATTCAATGTTTGTTTCTTGCCTGGAACCTTGGTCATTGCCCGTTAACTGTAGTTGCGGGTCGATAAACCGGGAAACGCAAGGACAACCTCGATACCTACCTGCCACTCTGGTTGGCGCAGTACCACCAGGGAATCTTTGGAACACTTTTCGTGGCGGCGGAACTGTACATAATCTGGCAGTGGTTCACTTCGCCGGCATAAGGGGCAAAGCCGCGCCAGGGTCGCTCAACAGATTCGCTTGGACCGTAATATGAATCGGTCCGGCGCTGCGCCAAACGCGGGGAAGGGATAACAAGTCGCGAGCGTTAGGATTTCAGTTTTGTCAGGCTCTAACACTTCGAGCTCGCTTGGACTCACAATCCTCGCGGACGATATTTCAGAGCGGTATTCACCGCTCACGGTGCTCCGTAAGATGATGTCATTGCGCTCACCATTCCAGCCGTCTTCCTGCAAGGCCACTTGACGCTCCGGGCTGGCGTTTGCAGCCGCGTGCTCCCGCAACGCCCGTATGGCGGTGGATGAATTTTCAATGTATATCAGGAAGAGCGGGTAGCTGCCATTACGAATTGCCGATTGTTTTAGCGGCTTGTCGCGCAGCGCGGCCCGCAAGCGAACTATCGCCAGTTGGAGAGCCTTGCCTAAACTAAAGGAACCCGCGCCGGATGAATCAATCCTCAACAGGGAAGCGGGACACGCGCCGAAGCGAATGGTGCGTTTCAAAGAAATGACATCCGCATTTGGTTGCGCCATCGCGCATGGAACGAGCCTACTCCTCCGATTTTCAAACCAGCCATGGGATACGATGTTATGCAGGAGTTTTCTTGGGTCACCAACTGTTCCGTTCACTCGCCGTGCTTGTCATGGTGTCCGCAACCAGTCACGCGCAACAGAGCCGCGCCTCACTCTTCGGCAGTATCGCCGATTCCACCGGATCCCCTGTCCCGAATGCCACGATCACCCTCACCAACACAGGCACGAATTTCGAATACCCCGCCACTACCAACGAAAGCGGCAACTACATATTGAACGACCTTCCAGCGGGCCCCAACTATCGCTTAACCATCTCAAAATCCGGCTTCCGGAAATCCGTACGTAACGGCCTCACACTTGAAGTGGATCAGCGCGCGCAAATCGATATCCGCCTTGAATTGGGCTCCGTTGCAGAGGAAATTTTCGTTACGGCGGATGCACCCCTTGTTGACACAGGCACCGCCACACTCGGCAAAGTCATCGAAAGCCGCGCCATCGAAGAGCTCCCCGTTGATGGACGCAGTGCCCTTTCCCTCGTGCTTCTCGCGCCCTCCGTGCAATCCGCCTTCGGCCCCGACGCCAATGGCTTCGCCGACCGCGGCCTCACCGTCTCCGCCATCCGCATCAACGGCGGCCCCATCGCCAGCAACAACCTGATCGTCGACGGCCTTAGCAGCATCAACCCCTACGTGCCCGATGTCAACGTCAATCCCGTCACAGACGCAGTCCAGGAATTCAAAGTGCAAACCAATACCATGTCGTCCGAATACGGCTTCACACTCGGCGGCGTTGTCAATTTGGTGACTAAGTCCGGCACAAACCAATTCCATGGCACGCTCTACCACTACCTGCGCAACAACGCAATCGACGCCAACAGTTGGACCAATAACCGCACTGCGCGCCCCAAGCTCCCGCTGCGTTACAACCATTTTGGTGGCACGATCGGCGGACCCATTAAAATCCCCAAACTCTACAACGGCGCCAACCGCAGCTTCTTCTTTTTCAACTACGATGGCTATCGCTTCGTCAGCAGCAATTCCGGGTTTTACACCATGCCTTCCGATGCCCAGCGTGCCGGAGATTTCTCTGAACTCTACGACGGGCAAAGCCGAAAGCTAACCATCTACGATCTCAACACTCTCACCACCGGACCCAACGGAACTGGAACGGCGCGATTGGCATTCCCCAATAACGTCATCCCCACCAATCGCATCGATCCAGTTGCCAAAAACATTCTGGCATTTTATCCGCTGGCCAACCGCACTCCTGACAATCCGCTAACCCTTCTCAACAACTACTACGGCGCAGTCAGCGGCTACAAGCGGATGAATCAATCCACATCCCGGCTAGACCATCGCTTCAACGACAAGCACAACATTTCAGGCCGCTATATTTACTACTTGCAGTTCACCGATCAGGGCGCCGGCAATTTGTATCCCAGCAACGTGATTCGCGGTCGCAATGATCCATTCGGCGGCCACAACGTCGTGCTGTCCGATAGCTATGTCCTCAAGCCCAACCTGTTCCACGAATTCCGCATCGGCCTCGCTCGTCAGAATTTTGGCTTCGCCGTTCCTAGCGCCGATCAAGGTTGGCCGCAAAAACTGGGGCTGCCCGCCGTTGTTCCCGGCGACGTCTTCCCAGCGATTAGTAACGGCCTTCCCGGTTTCAGCACGGGCACGGTTGGCCATCGCGGCGGCTTAGTCTGGCAGCTATATGACGGCGTCAACTATGTCCGAGGAAATCACTCCATCAAATTCGGCACTGAAATGCGTCTGATCCAGGCCAACAATCTGCAGAAGAGCAACCCATCGGGAACCTTCAACTTCTCCGCCGCTCTAACCAACAATGCGTTAGCCAATACAACGGCCACTGGCTCCGCCTTCGCTTCTTATTTACTGGGCGCGGTCGGCAGTGCTTCTGTCACCACGCACCTTGGCGAATCGGAAGTGGGCAAATCAGCTAGCTTCTATATTAATGACGATTGGCGTCCCACGCGCAGACTCTCCGTTAACATGGGGGTTCGTTACGATCTGCAACAGCAGCCCTACGAAAGACGCTGCGGTACTTCCCGCTTTGATCCATTCGCCAAGAACCCGCTCAACGGACTGCAGGGTCTCACCGAATATGCCTGTCAGGATTTCGGACGTAGTTCCGTAAATGCCGATTACAACGACATCGCTCCGCGCATTGGTTTTGCCTGGGACGTTTTCGGGAATCAACGGACGGCAATCCGTGGCGGCTACAGCATCTTCTATCCGTCGCTCTGGTCTTTCTATACGGATAATTTCGGAAGCACCAACGGCTTTGCAACAACGCAAACGGTATACAACGCCCCCGGCGGCAGCACTGTTTTGCCGGCCTTCCAATTGAAGGATGGATTTCCCTTCGCGCCCACGCAGCCCGAAGGCGCCAAGTTGGGACCCAACCTATTCGCCACTTCCGGCAGTGCAACCTATCAGGAGCAATACGGGGTCACTCCGATGTCCCAACAATGGAACATCTCGATCCAACGACGTCTGTCGCGCACCTGGATGGTGGATGCGGCCTACTCAGCCAATCACTCGATCCACTTATTCGGGGGCAGCTATGATTACAACCAAATCAGCCCGGATCTTCTCAGCCAATACGGATTGCTGAACCAACTCAACGATAGGTTAGATAATCCCTATTCAGGCAAAGTGCCCAGCACTCTTGGCGCTTCGACCATCACTCGTCGGCAATTGCTGCTGCAATATCCATACATCAGCACCATTACAATTCGCGCCCCACGCCTGGGAAACTCCAACTACAACGCATTGCTGACGACGGTCGAAAAGCGGCTGTCTTCGAGCGCCCGTCTGCTCGCTTCTTTTACCTGGGGAAAATTGATCAGCGATACGGTCGCTAATCCTTTGAACTTCGGAGGTGGCGAAGGCACCGGAACGTTTGGCTATCAGAATGGGAAATATAACCGAGCCGCCGAGCGCGCCGAGGACCCTTCAAACGTCCCCTATCGCCTGACCATCAGCGGCATCTTTGAGATCCCGGTCGGCCGGGGAAAAACGTGGCGCGCTGATCATCGCACGCTAAGCAACTTCATCAGCGGCTGGCAATTGAATACGGTGACAACCATTAGCTCCGGTCAACCTTTGGTAATCCGTGGAGCCAATAACGGCCTAGCCGACCGTCCGAACATTCTGCGAGCCCCATCTCTACCTGACGATTTCGTGGACCCCAATCCCGGTCGAGGTATCCAGTGGTTTGATTCCTCAGCGTTTATCAACCCATCGCTTTACACATTCGGCAACGTGCCTCGATCGATCAGTACAGTGCGGCAGCCGGCAGCGTTCATCGTAAACGTATCCACGTTCAAGACCTTCCAATTGCGAGAAAGGTTGAAGCTACAATTTCGCGCTGAGGCGTTCAACGCACCCAATCATACGAACTACAGCGCCGCGAACGGAAGTTTCACCGCCGGCTCAAACGGCTTGAACGCCAACGACGCCTTCGGCCGCATTACATCGGCTCGCGATCCAAGAAGGATGCAGTTCGCCCTCAAGCTGCTCTTCTAGCATCCGCTGCTCGAACAAACAATCACCTCGAACACCGGCAGCGAGCCGTGATCGTAAGGGAGCGGTCTACCAAGCACCGAGTCGAAGCTCAATATGTTTCAATCACACGCTTAGGCCGGCCAACCGGAACGTAGGGTGACACTAAACTTTCGTTGCCATCCTTATCCACCGCCTTAACGCCGAACACAAGCTCGTCGATCGAAAGGTCCGAAAAAGTGTACTCATTGGCCTTGCCAACAAACACATCCCGTTCCCAATAGGGCGCAGTCGTGGAGCGCACCACAACCGCATACCCCGCCAGGTCGGATTCTGCTTCATGCTTCCACTTCAGAACGGCATCAGACCTTGATGCGCCGCGCGTCAAAAGAAGTCTCGGGGTCTTCTTGCCATTCCGTTCCACCAGCTCGGAAACAGCCGGCGATTTCGGAGCCAGTGCAAGCGAAGCCGCCACCGCTCCATTCACCTTCGTCACTCGAGTAATGTACCCCGGCGAAGTATTCGCGAAAGTATCAGTCACCGTATGTTCGTTCGCCAAATTTTCTTGCGGAGAAGAAAATCGCACCCCTGCGTAGCCTTCGAGAGAAAAAGGCGTATGATCCCCACCACGGCTGACGCGATCCGATCGGAAGACGTTATCCACTTTCATCATCGGCACGTAACGCTCGCCAATCTCCCGCGCATAACGGGCCAACGTACGCGACGGCGAATCGGCCGGGTCGTCACTAAACACATTCACACGCCGGCTATCGCTCCGCCCGCTGCCCGAAGCCTCAAAACCGATGATGTCATTGTTCAGCACAGCCTCAATTTGTTGCTCGGCTTTCTTGGCTTTTGCCGCATACAGCGTGCTTCCGATGAGACCCTCTTCTTCCCCAGCGAATGCGATAAACACAATCGTCTTGTCGAATTCGTATTGGCTCATCACCCGCGCCAATTCCATCACGCAGGACGTGCCACTTGCGTTATCGGAAACACCGGGTTCATGCCCGTTCGGATCCCCTGACGGAGGAGTTTCACCAGCCGTCGTGCTATTCCCCGTCGGACCCTTCAGCACCAAAGTATCGTAGTGACCGCTGATGATGATCCGTTGCTGCGGATGCACCTTGCCTGGTAATACGGCAACAACGTTATAAAGATCCACATCGCGCGGCACACGGGAATTTGGCTCGTTGATCTTCTTTACCTTGTACTGATCGTAGGTCACTTCCAGCTTCGGGCTGTAACTTCGGAATTGATTGTAGATCCACTGCCGCGCCGCGCCGATCCCACGAACCGGATCCGTCTGCGTCGAAAGTAGGTTGCGCGTTCCGAACCCCTCCAGCTTCTTGAGCGTTTCAATAATTCGCTGCTCTGAAACGGATTCAACAATCTTAGTTATCTGAGGATTAACCGATTTATACTGCCCCAAACAAGGCCCCACGGCCATGAAGACAAAAAAGCAAACTCTCATTCGACCAACCCTTAATTAAAATTAGATTTTCTCAAGATACTATCACGGTAGGTAGGTCCGAAGTGGGGCTGGGCGGACCCCGGGCGGACCCCCTGGTCCGCGGCTGGCGCCCTGGCCAGCCCGCTCGGCTTCAAGCGGAGCCAGTCAGCCAGCTAGCGACCTAGAAAGTCATCTTCAAACCCAACTGCAGCTGCCGTGAAGATCCAAGATCTCCGCGCGCGGTCCGCGTCGCCGTGATGCGTCCGAAGTCCGTCGAAGTCACCGTATTATTCGGTTGCGTGAAGTTCGGATGATTCAAGATATTGAATATCTCCGCACGGAATTGCAAGTTGATGCCTTCTTTTAGGTGCGTCATCTTAGCCAAGGAAAAGTCCATATCCTCAAAACCTGGGCTTGTGATGATATTCCGTCCAGCGTTGCCGAAACCGCCGGGATGACGAACAAAAGCCGCCTTATTGAAGAAAAGCTCCGGCTTCGGGTCTGAGATCTTCACCGACTGCCCAGCCACAACATCGGGACGATCAAATGCCGCCAAGCTTCCACTACCGTCAGCCAACAACGGAATGATGGGGCTGAACGGGCTGCCTGTTTGAAGATTGATGATCGGCGAAATGCTCCACCCTTCGGCAAGCCGTCCCATCAACGCGCCGGAACCTTTGAATGGAAGAAGGTAAACACCGCTCAGCACAAACCGCTGCCGCGCATCAAAATCGGAAAGCGCCCGCTCCCCTTTAAGGTTGCGGAAATCCTGCGCCTGCGGGTTTGAGCTTGAAACCGAATTCGTGTCGATCGACTTCGAGAAAGTATACGATCCGCTAAACGTAAGACCCTTGGCCAATTTGCGATTCGCCGAAAGCCACATGCCGTTGTAGTTGGAACTGGATGCGGATTCATTGATGTTGATGCTGGAAAATCCGGCGATCGGACGAACGCCCTTGATGCCTTGGTTGTAGTCCCCGTTGATCCGGAGATGCCGTCCGCCGGAACCAACATAAGCTACTTGAAACACCGTACCCGCCACTTCCTGTTGGATGTTGATGTTGTAGGAAAGCAGCCGGCCGCTCTTGAAATTAGGGTCCACGGCTTGGGCGGCAATTAGCGCTGGGCCACCGCCAGGTTGGCTGTAAGGCGAAGCCAGCACCACTCCACTAGTGAAATTCACTGACGAAGAAAAGGGAGGATTGGCGCCCAGGTTGCTCACCAAATTCGTCACCGGTTGATCGTAATAAAGACCAACGCCTGTGCGGATCACTGTCTTGCCTTTGCCGAATGGATCATAAGATAGACCAATGCGCGGGCCAAAGTTGTCGTACTGCTTGGCGTAGGGCCCCTCAACGCCGTTGGTTCCAACTTGCACAAGTTTCTTCTGGCTAAAATCAAAAATAGCCATACGATTGTAGTTCTCGCTAGGCACGCCGTTGTACTCCCAGCGCAGGCCCAGGTTCATTGTCAATTTGGAATTCACCTTGAAATCGTCCTGAATAAACGTCCCCAGTGCATTCACCCGAAGACTCGTATTCACGGGAATCTTTGTCTGCGTGGCGCTTGAGGGGGTGCCTGCCAGGAAGGTGGCAAGGGATGCGAAAGTAATCGTCCCGCCCGTTCCGCCATTGAAGTTGTTGTTCCGGAATCGCCGGTACTCCGCACCGAACTTGATCGAATGCCGGCCCTTGATTATCGCCATCGTATCGGAATATTGCATCGTGGTATCGCCGCGCCCTTGCGGGAATCCATCAATCCCGCCAAAGCGCATCACGCCGGAAACGTTAATGTTCGGCAGCACCGGCGAACCCGTCGTAAGGCCAAAAGTATTGGGATCGTAGACACCCAACACGTCCGGCGTAAAGCTGATGTGGACGCGGTTCAAGCCAGCGCGGAATTCGTTGGTCATGTTCGACGCAACCACGTGCGTGTAGCCTAGTGAAAGCAGGTAGCGTTGCGCTGGACGAAAATCGCCGAAGCCCGGCAGCGTGTTGCCTTGTAGAGTCGGCTCGGTGCGGCTGTCACGGTTGGAAATGAAGTTGCCGAACACGATATCGCGCGAAGAAAAGTTGTGATCAATGCGACCGGTGAATTGATTCAATTCCCGCTTGCGGGGAGCCGTGGCTAACCAGCGGTTGGTTCCAGTGTTCGCGGCGGGAATCAAGGCGATCAGTTTCGTAATCGCGGGATTGGTCACAGTCGCCCGTTCCGCAGTCGTCGGCACTTGACTGTTGATGTTCGCCACCTCCCTACCCTGACGCCCTTCATAACTAGTGAAGAAAAACGTTCGGTTGCGGATAATCGGACCGCCTACGGAGTATCCGTAAATATTTCGCTTGAAAGGAGGAATCGGCAAATCCGCGCGATCGAAGAAATTCTTCGCGTCCAATTTTTCGTTACGGACGAATTCCCAAAGTGAGCCGTGTATCCTGTTGGTTCCCGATTTCGACACGGCATTAATGATGATGCCGGCATTGCGCCCATACTCCGCGCTGAAAGCGTTGGTCTGCACTTTGAACTCCTGAATACTATCGACGTTCGGCTGGAACGTGATCTGATTCTGCACCATGTCGCTCAAATTCTGGCCGTCGAACATGTAGTTGGTGGAATCCTCGCGCGTACCCGATGCGTTAATTCCCGACATGCCAATGCCGCTGGGAACAGCCAGGAAAGTCCGATTATTAGTGGACGGCACAGTTGTTCCGGCGGTCAACAAAGCCAGGTCCAAGAAGAAGCGTCCATTGAGCGGAATCTCAACTATTTTCCTATTTTCAACCACATCGCCAAGCGTGGAGGAATCCGTTTGAACCGTGCCCGGTTGGGCCTCAACATTTACCACTGAACTAGTTTCACCGATCTGCAAAGTCACATCGATGCGAGCTCGATCCTGCACAGCAACCGTGACCGGACTCTGTAGATAAGTCTTGAAGCCAGCCTGTTCAGCCCTGAGGGAATAGTTGCCCGGGCGAACAGTTGGGAACTCGTAGTTGCCCGACCCATCGGCATTTGAGCTTTGTTCGACACCCGTATCAAGGTTTGCAAGAGTTATTTTGACATTGGGAATGACCGAGCCTTGTACGTCCTTGATCGTTCCGGTTAAGGCGGCGTTCTGCGCCGCGAGCGGCAAAGATCCAAACAGGACCATCGCCAATAGACCAGTCAGCAAATGTTGTTTCATAAGTCCCCTTTCAAGCGAGCGAATTTAATTGGGCGAGCTCGAACGAGGAGGCTTTGACGCCGCAGGCCACGTTGGAAAAACTACCATCCCTCGAGCTGCGCAACTTTGGAAATATTTTCTCCAATGTAACACGAGATGCCAAGAGTCGTGCGGTTGGTGGAGAAAAGTTAACCAATGCGAAATTTGATATAATCGATTTCGTTATGCGGCGCTTTTTGCTTGTCTCGATACTTTGCTTTCCACTCGTGGGAGCCGAATGTAGCTTCGTCGCGAACCGTGAGGATTTCCTCCAACGTCAAAGCAGGGCAGTGCAATCCGTCTATCACCGCACGCTCCAAGCGAAGCTTACGCCCAAAACCGCGATTGCCGCTTCTGATGCGCCCCGCCGCAATTTCATCGACTCCGAAATTTTCCGTAAACTGGAGCTATCGAACGTCCCAGCAGCGGAGCTTTCTAATGATGCGGAGTTCCTTCGCCGCATCAGCCTCGATCTGACAGGACGCCTTCCAACGCCATCTGAGATTCGCGCATTCCTCGGCGACTCCGCGCCCAACAAAAGAGATGCCGCCATCGACAAGCTTCTCGACTCCGCGGCGTTCATCGACAAGTGGACGATGTGGTTTGGGGACCTACTCGAAAATTGCTCCTTCCCCGCCCTATTCGATCGCCGTGAAGACGGCCGCAACGCATACAATTCCTGGATCAAGAAATCCGTCACGGAGAAAAAACCGATTCGTCAGATGGCTTTCGACCTTGTGACCGCAACTGGCAATCATTACGATGCCGAAGCCGGGGCGACCAATTTTCCCATCACCGGCAAAACGTCCATGGGCCCTGCGCAGGACACCTATGACAACATGTTGGTTAAGGCATCCACTTATTTTCTGGGCATGGCCCAATACGATTGCCTGCTTTGCCACAACGGTCGAGGCCACCTTGATCAGATCAATCTATGGGGCGCGCGGCGAACGCGTCTTGAAGCCCAACAAATGGCGGCATTCTTCTCGCGGCTAAATATGCCGTCGAAGAACGTGCCTACCACCGATTTCTACTATTTCAGCTACGACGTCAGTGACAAAACCTCAGGAACATACGATCTAAACACCAATAGCGGCAACCGGCCCGATAGGCCTCCGGTTGGGACGTTAAAGAACCTGACTCCTGTGTATCGCACCGGCGAAACGGCAAGTGAAGACTGGCGCACATCGTTCGGGCGCCGTGTCTGGCGCGACCGTATGTTTGCCCGCAACTTCGCCAATCGCCTCTGGCGCGAGATGTTCGGAATGGGTTTGGTTGAACCGTTCGACATGCTGGACCCCGACCGGCTTGACCCCGCGAATCCACCGCCAGAGCCATGGACGTTGCAAGCAAGCCATCCCGAATTGTTCGAGAAACTAACCGATTCCTTCATAGAATCGGACTACAGTCTCCGCGACTTTCTCCGCCTCTTAGTGCAGTCGAATGCCTATCAGATGAGCTCTCGTTACGACGCTCCTTGGAAACCGGAATACGTCACACTGTTTGCCCGTCATTATCCGCGACGCATGATGGCCGAAGAGATCCATGACGCGATCGCGCTGGCAACCGGCGTTCGCGGCAACTATCCGGTGAAGAATCTGAAGACTCCGGCGACATTGGCCATGGAATTCGCCGAACCCGGCGAACCCCGAACGGACGGCAACGTAGCGACATTCTTGAATATGTTTCTACGAGGCAATCGTGATTCACAACCTCGTAGCCAGGAACTTTCTATTCTGCAACGGCTGAACATCATGAATGATCAGTTCGTGACCAACCGCTTAAAGGTGGCGACTGCCCCGGGCTTGCAGGCAGTGGCGAAGATCACCGACAATGCTACGTTGGTCGACGAAATGTTCCTGTTATTCCTTTCGCGTTCCCCTTCTGATAGCGAGCTGGAAACAGCAAGGGGCATGTTGACCGCGGCGAAAACCACCGCCGAACGTAATGCCGCTATTGAAGACCTTGCCTGGGTTTGCGTGAACAAGGCTGAGTTTTTGTTTAGTTATTAGGAACCGGTTAACCAGCAAAGCCATGAAAGATCGTTTCGGATTCGACTTCAACGAACAACAAGGCACTCGCTTCTGGAAGCGGCCGCAAATCGGTCGGCGTATGTTTTTTCGCCATGCCGCATCTGCCGTTGGCGGCTATATGCTGCTACCTTCCGCACCAATGGGAACGCTGGCCAGCGCGGCCGTTCCGCTAAAATCCACAGCACGCAACTGCATCATGATCTTGATGTCCGGCGGGCCGAGCCACGTGGATACTTTCGATTTGAAAGAAGGCGCCTACACCCCCGCCGCGTTTCAACCAACCAGTTATGGGGATGTCCGTTGGCCCCGCGGTCTGATGCCGAATTTAGCCGACAAACTCGGTTCAGTGGCTTTGGTGCGATCGGTGAAGTCTTGGGCGCTCGTCCATGTGTTGGCTCGGACTTGGGTCCAAATTGGGCGTAATCCAGCGTCGTCCAACTCGCGCTTTGCCCCGCACATGGGATCTGTGATTTCGATGGAACTGGCGGGGCAGAATCCCAATGCCACGCTTCCCGCGTTCGTCTCCTTAAATGCGACCAACGGACCTGGTCCCGGGTTTTTGGATTCCGGCAATAGCCCTTTTTACATGAGCCCCGGCGGCGGTGGACTACTCAATACAACCCATCGCGACGGCCTGCCTCGCTTCAACTCCCGCTTTGCCGCCCTACAGAAAATGGATGCGGAATTGGCGGCATCGAAGGAATTGGGCTCCAACGTTGACGAAAGTTTCACCTACACCACCGCCGCCAGGAAATTGATGTACAACAGCGATGTGGATCGCATCTTCACCTTCGATCAAACAGAAAAGAATCGTTACGGCAATACTGGATTTGGAAACTCCTGCATCGCCGCCAGGAATATGTTGCGTGCAAAATCCGGAGCCCGTTTCATTCAGATCACACAAGGCGATTGGGACCAGCACGACAATATCTACACCCCAAACAGCGGGCACTTTTCCGTGGCCAAAACCTTCGATGCCGGTCTTGCCCCTCTAATCGGTGACCTGGAAAAGGACGGACTGCTAGAGGAAACTTTGATCATTGCCATCGGCGAATTTGGCCGTGTGCCAGGAGCCTTGAACTCCACTGCGGGGCGCGATCATTATGCGCAGCAAGCGGTACTCATGGCTGGCGCTAAGACCCGCGCCGGCGCCATTATCGGATCAACGGATAAAGACGGCAAAGCTACAGCGGATCCGGGCTGGTCGCGCAAAAGAGATATCCGGCCTGAAGACTTAGAGGCAACCATCTATTCAGCGATGGGAATCGACTACACGAAGCGGATGGAAGACCCCAGTGGCCGCGGTTTCGAGTACGTGCCATTTTCTGACCGGGATCAGTACGGACCAGTGAACGAGCTCTGGGCATAACGGTTAAAATCACAAGTTCAAACCTCAGCCAACATCGGCTCAAGCAAAGCCTTCCCCGGGAATAGTTTGTCCAACTTGAGTGGAGGCGAGGATCATCTCTTTCAGGGCGTCTTGCAGCATTACTCGGGAATCTTTGTATACCGTGCGGTGAAAGCTGTCGTCATTCCAGTTCCTATGCAAATGAGACCGCGTGACGGAACAAAACGGGAGCGCCGCACCAGTAACAGCCGTCCTGGGCCGAAATTAGACAAAACCTAAAGAGTTTGTTATCATTCTTTTAGGAGTCGTCTAAAGAATGGCCAAACCCGCATATGCTTCTGGAGCTCAAGTCGAGCATCAGAAATTTGGGCTCGGCAGTGTTGTAAGCTGCACCGAAGAACAAATCGTAATTAAGTTTGATGACCACGGAGAAAAGAAGTTTTTGAACTCCATAGCGTTAGGTCACCTCAAGAAGTCTGATCGCCAACCTCCGGCCGAAAAGAAGCGCGCCAGCCGCAAAAAGGCTGTTGCCGCAGTCCCGGTCGAAGCCGCTGCGGCGCCCTAAATCAATAGCCAGGCGCAGTGACGAATTGGGTCCACCTCCCCCGGCTCCGATTCGTCTGGTTCAAGGTTATTTCCTGACCCCCAAGCGATGGACGCTTGGGGGTCGTTGTTTTTTTAGGCGCTTTTTGAGTCATCGTTTGGAGCAATCGCGAACTGGCCGCAGTCACTTCCTCCACTCCCCTATCAAATGCCGCCTGGTCCACCCTCGACGGCTTGCGGGTTCCGCTAATCTTGCGAACAAACTGCAGCGCCGCCGCGCGAACTTCTTCCTCGGATGCGGTTTCGGCGGGCTGTCTAAGAATTTTGATGCTTCTACACATTTCGTCCTCTATATCTATTACAATACAAAGTCTGACTTGGCAATTTGGAAATCTCCCCTCTGAATGATCTCTTCAACTTTGTCGTTTGAATGGCGGTCTCGAAACCGTGCGCAACTATTTGAAACCGGTGTTTCGCTGCACGGCCACACCTACCATTCGCGTGAGCTGTTGGGCTTTATCCCCCGTATCTCAAAACCAATTCCCGGACTCCGGACAGCCGTCCAGTATCAGGCCGACCGCTACAAGCGGCTGAATGGCCAGGATCTTAATTTCAACCGCGGCTTTTGGACTCCCCCTTTATCTCCGCGCCAGGCTTTCAAAGTAGAATCCAAACAATTAATGGACCGGGAACTACGGCCACTTGTATCCCTCACTGACCACAATGAAATTGAAGCGTCTTCGTCACTGCGTGCGCAAGACGGTGTCAGTCCTATTTCCGTGGAATGGACCGTCCCGCTAACCGGAAGCTTCATTCACCTAGGCATCCACAATCTGCCGCCCAACCGCGCACAAACTTTGCATGAAGCGATGCAACACTACCGAACTTCGCTAGATCTGGAATTCCTCGATGACGTTCTCATTGGTCTCGATTCCATTCCTGAAGTCCTTATTGTGTTCAACCACCCCATGTGGGACGAACCCAAAGCAGGAGCCGCGGTCCATCAAAAAATGATCGTCGATTTTCTGGACCGCTATCAGCGGAGGATCCACGCATTCGAGTTGAATGGCCTTCGTCCTTGGAACGAAAATCGCTTGGTGCCAGCGCTTGCCGAACAGTATGCCAAGCCGTTGATCTCCGGCGGAGACCGCCATGCCAGCGAACCTAACTCTTGTATCAACCTCACCGGCAAATGCTCCTTTTCTGAATTCGTGGATGAGGTGCGATCCGGACATTCCGAAATATTGTTCTTAAACCATTACCGCACTCCGCTCGGTGCGCGATTGATGCAAAATATGTTGGACGTAATGGGCGATCAGCCCGACCACGAACGGGGCTGGGTCCGCTGGAGCGACCGTGTGTTCTTCGATTGCCCGATGCATGGCGTGCGGTCGATGTCCTCCTACTGGAACAAGGGCAAGCCGCCGCATCTGGTGAAAGCGTTTGTAGGAATGACACGTTTGCTCGGACACCAACGGCTGCGTCCGGCAGTTTCGTTGGCGTTTGGCTCGCCTCAAGAGTGCGGCAGCTAAATTAACATTAACGAAACTTTACGTTAACGATACCGCAAAAATTAGCAAGTCCCGCTATTGTCTGTCGGTCAAATAATTGATATGCTTGGGATGCTTTTCCCGGCTTGCAATGAGTCGGGCTAGCTTTCGAAGGGAACCGAATCGCGCCCTTCTCGCATTTGAAACGCGTTGCTTGTGGGGCAATTCTTAAGGGGGCCGTGTGAAGTCACTTCTAATTTTGTCGTTATGTTGCTTGTTCATCCATCCTAGCGTCCTGGCACAAACTGCATCAGGCTCTATCTCTGGAACCATCCAGGACGCTCAAAGCGCAGCCTTGGCCAATGCCAAAATCACCATCACTGATCAGGAAAAGCGAAACATAATTGAGGCTAAGGCCGACAGTGCCGGTCGTTTCGCGTTTCCACAACTACAACCGGGCAATTACACGGTCGTAATCCAAGCAGCCGGCTTCCGGAAGATCGAACAGAAGAACATCGTATTGAACGCAAACGACAAACTGGCGCTGCCAACGTTTGTAGCCGAGATCGGGTCCATTGATCAAGTAATCGAAGTCTCGGCACAAGCGCAGGAATTGCAAACCGAGAGCGCGGAGCGCGGAGCAGCTATCACCGGCAAGCAACTGCAGAATGTCGCGGTCAATGGCCGCGGTTATCTTGCGCTGGTTGGCCTGGCCCCCGGCGTTGTCAGCACGGTGAATCTGCAAACAGCGGGTAGCGGCGGTCTTGGATCTATATCGGCCAACGGCGCCCGCACCAGCCAGAACAACCTGACGCTCGATGGCATCGGTAACGTAGACACTGGAAGTAACGGCGGGCAGCTAGCCACCATCAGCTTGGATTCCGTCCAGGAGTTTAAAATTCTTACCAGCAACTATCAGGCAGAATACGGCCGTTCCTCGGGCGCCCAAATTAGCGTGGTGACCAAGAGCGGTAGCTCCGAATTTCATGGTAGCGCCTATCTATTCCATCGGCACGAAGGGTTGAACGCCAACAACTGGAAAAACAACCGCGACGGCCTACAACGCAATAAATATCGTTACAACGATCCTGGTTACACGATTGGCGGTCCGGTTTTTGTCCCTAAACTGTTCAATACCAACAAGGATAAACTGTTCTTCTTCTTCAGCCAGGAATTCCAAAAGCAGCTAGTGCCCCAAGCGACGCGTAATGTGACGATGCCCACCGCGCTCGAACGTAAAGGCGACTTCTCTCAAACCGTGGATAACAACGGAAACCCATTCCCTTACATTAGGGACCCCTTGTCCACTTCGCCTTGCAACGCTGCCAATCAGCTCGGCTGCTTTGCCGATGGTGGAGTGCTTGGCCGCATCCCTGCAAGCCGCTTGTATGCACCCGGAATCGCCATCCTCAATTTTTATCCATTGCCTAACGCGCAATCCACCGCGAACAAAGGATTCAACTTTCAGTCGCAGGTGTCGGATACACAACCACGCCGCGAGGACGCCTTGCGCGTGGATTACAATTTGAGTTCCAAGTGGAAGGTGTTCGGCCGTTTCGTCAATAACAGCGACGTAATCACTACCAACTACGCGTCATTCGTCCTGAACGGGAACTTCGCCGGACCAAACCTACACAGCGATGCACGGCCCGCCCGCAGCACAGTTTTCAGCGCTACCACGCTGATCAACCCGACCATGACCAACGAAGCTACTTTCGGAGTCGGCGGCAACAAGATCAACATTGATGGCGTGGGTGATGGATTAACACGCGCCAAGAACGGGCTATCCAACTTGCCGCAACTCTATCCTTCGGCCGTTCAGAATGATTACCTCCCCGGCTTCACCTTCGGCGGCACTCGCTTGGCATCCGGCCCAACCCGCAACACGCCCGATGCTCCCTTCGTTAACTACAACACAACAATTGACTTCATCGACAACATCAGCAAGATTTGGAACGCTCACACCTTCAAAAGCGGCATCTACGTTTCACGCAGCCGCAAGGATCAGTCGTCGTTTGCTCCGTTCAACGGCAATTTCAACTTCGGCGATACGGCGAGCAATCCGCTAGATAGCGGATACGGTTACGCGAATGCCGCCTTGGGCGTATTCCAAACATTCCAGCAGGCTTCGCAATACGCCAACGGCATGTACCGCTATACAAATGCCGAAGGATACATCCAAGACAACTGGAAGATTACACGTCGCTTGACTCTTGATTATGGTCTGCGTCTGTATTGGATTCAGCCCCAATTCGATGCGGGGCTCCAAACATCCACCTTCCTGCCGAACAAATTCGACCCAACTAAGGCCTCACGCCTATGGCGCCCCGCCATCGTCAACGGGCAGCAGATCGCCGTCGATCCCGCCAACCCGGCCGTCACCAACCCGGTGACCTCGGTTGGCCGCATCATCACTGGCTCCGGCAACATCCTAAATGGAATTGCACAAGCCGGCAAGGATGTGTCGAAGTACCTGATGGAAAACCGCGGCATCCACTGGGCGCCCCGTTTTGGATTTGCCTATGACGTAACCGGCAAACAAAGCCTGGTAGTTCGTGGTGGTGGTGGCGTTTATTACGATCGCTTCCAAGGTAACGAAGTGTTCGCTATGTTGCAGAATCCGCCAACTACCTTCTCCCCCACCCTGTTCAACGGCTTCGTTAAGGACATCGACCCGAAGAGTGCGCTCCTGGCTCCCCCCACTCTTGATGCTTTCAGCTTCGAGGGCAAAGTGGCGACCGTGTACAACTTTAACTTCGGTATTCAGAGCCGTCTGCCTTTCGGCATGGTGCTCGATACCGCCTACGTCGGTTCCCTCTCACGTCACCTATTGCAGCGCCTGAACCTCAATGCGATTCCTTACGGCGCCACGTTCCTGCCCCAGAATCAGGACCCCACGAAAGTGGCCGGCTCGCCGAATGCGATTCTCGGAAACAATGCCTACAATCAGGATTTCCTGCGGCCTTATCAAGGATTCGGCAACATCAACCTGCATCAGATGGGCGGCACGTCGAATTACAATTCGCTACAAACCACGGTGAACAAGCGCTTCACGAAAGGCTTCCTGTTTGGCCTGTCACACACTTGGAGCAGAGCCCTCACCACTGCTAGCGGCGATGGCAGCTTCTTCCGTATTGACTCAAACAATCGCAAGGCCAATTACGGTCTGGCTGATTTCCATCGCGCCCACACCTTGGCGATTAACTACGTTTACGAAATTCCAGGCGTCAGCCGTTTTATCTCCAATTCAGGAGTGCTACACTCTCTGATCGACGGATGGCAGATTTCCGGTATCTTCGCGGCGCAAACTGGCCAACCGTATGATATCGGCTTAAGCATCTCCGGTGTCGGCAATCAAAACCTCACTGGTTCGTACACCGAGGGGGCGCGCATCAACGTCATCGGCAATCCGCTTACCGGAACCAGTGATGATCCCTACCGGCGCCTGAACCCGGCGGCTCTTACAATTCCTCCGGTCGGCACAATCGGCCTAACCGCTCCAAGAGGATATATGATCCGCCCCGGTATCTTGAACAACGACTTCACACTCCAGAAGACGTTCACTATCAAAGAACGTCTCCGCATGCAGCTTCGCGCCGACGCGTTTAACGTCTTCAACCACACGCAGTTTAGCGGCATCAACAGCACCCTCAACTTTAGCGGTCTGGTGAATCCGACGATGACGAACTTGCCGTTCAACGCAGATGGAACTCTTCGCGATAAGAATGGTTTCGGGACCGTCAGCGGCGCTCGCGATCCACGCATTATGCAGTTGGTGGTTCGCTTCCAGTTCTAAGAAGTCGATCCGCTAATTAAAGAAGCCCTCTTTCGGGAGGGCTTCTTTAATTTCGTAGGAACTGGGAACAACTGCTTCTTTTATGGCGTCTGAAGAGGCAGGGAGAACAAAGCAAAGGCGTTTTCAACTCACCTGGACCGCGGGCGAAGATAAACATTACTCCGATGATCCTAAAAACGGCAGTTAGTCGGTAGTGTTGGCGAAGCGAGGAGTACTTCCGGGGACTTTTCCGCGCAGGAAGGCGCGAAAGGCGGCGCTGAGGATAAGCCTCC